>JARLGM010000039.1 GCA_031292755.1 Candidatus Sulfopaludibacter sp. | reverse complement strand
ACCTTAGAATACGCTCGCCTCAAACAATTGTCCAGCTTATTGTTTCACTCCGCCTTACTATCCCGTTTCTCCCAATACCAATCCGGCGAACCGCGCGACGGCGATTGCGGTGGATGCGGCGGGGTCGGCATATCTGGCCGGATCCACCTTCGATCCGGTGTTTCCGGCGACTGCCGGCGCTTACCAGACCGCGTACGACGGGCCATCTTCGTTCTCTTATTTCCCGCCGCCCGACGCATTCGTCTTGAAGCTGAAGCCGGACGGGAGCGGCGTGGTGTGGGCGACCTACCTCGGCGGGGCCGGCGCCGATGCCGCGACGTCGCTTGCGCTGGATGGCTCGGGCGTGGTGTGGCTCGCGGGCACTACCGGGTCTTCAGATTTTCCAAACGCGCAGGGATGGTCGCAGGGCGGGGATTTTCTGGCTGGAATCAGCGCGACCGGCGCGGCGCTTCCGTATTGCGCGCGCTACCCCACCGGCACGGTGGCGCAATCGCTCGCAGTCGATTCCTACGGCCTGCTGCACGCGGCGGGCGGCGGGGGAATCGTCTCGGCGATTTCGCCGGTAGGTAAGCCGGCGTCCCAGATCTTCGGCATCGCCAACGCGGCATACGGAAGCGCCGGCGGGCAGATGGCGCGGGGCGAGGTGATTTCCATTTTCGGGCCGGATATCGGACCGGCCACGCCGGTATCGTACACGCCAACCGGCGCGGGCTCTGTGCCGGCGTCGCTCGGCGGCGTGCAGGTCATGATGGGCAGTTACGCACTGCCGCTGCTCTACGTGTCGGCTTCGCAGATCAACGCCGTCGCGCCGTTCTCGCTGTACGGAAGCGCGGCCGGCCTGACCCTGCAGGTGATCAATAACGGCGTCGCGACGCCGTTCTTTCCGTTCTCATCCATTACCGCCGATCCGGAGATCTTTCAGAATCCGGACGGCTCGGCGGTGGCGGTGAATCAGGATGGCACCATCAACTCGGCCGAGCATCCGGCCAAGAGCGGGTCGATTGTTTCCATCTGGGTTACGGGCGTGGGAACGACGCCGGCGAACTTGCAGGACGGGCAGATCGCGACGGGTGCAAACCCTTTCGATTGCTGCGTGGTTTACGCCCCTTCCGCGGCGACCGTGGTGCACTCCGGTTCCGCTCCCGGCGCGGTTGCCGGCGTGGTGCAGATCAATTTTCAGTTGCCGCTGTCGTTCTTGACGCTTTCCACGACCGAGGTCGAAGTTGCTGTCGGTGGCCACTATTCGTACCCCGTCGCGATCTACACGGCTCAGTGAGTGGAGGGGAGCGTCTTCCCCGCCGCGGCGCGCCCCATGCGGATACAGTCCGGCACGCCGATGCCCTGATACGCATTACCGGCCAGGTGCAGTCCTGGAATAGACGCTACGCGGGTTTCCAGTTCCGCCATCTGCTGGGGATGGCCCACGGGATATTGGGCCATGGAGCGCGGCCAGCGGAAAATGCGATGGAAGCGCGGCCGGGCGGAGAAGCCGGCGATTTCCTGAAGCTCGCTGGTGACGGTGGCCAGGATCGCTTCGTCGGATTCGGCGAGCGCCGCGGCGTCTCCGGCTCCTCCCAGGAAGCAGCGGGCCACAATCTTACCCTCGGGGACGCGATGCGGGAACTTGGTGCCGATCCAGGTACACGCCACCAGCCGCCGCCGCTCCTTCTTGGGCACGAGGAATCCGAAGCCCACCGGCGGGCGGGCGAAATCCGCGGCATCGAAGCCCAGCGCCACCACCATCGACGAACTGTAGCCTACGCCGCCCAGCAGTTCCGCGATGCGGGCGTCCACTCCGCACAGTAACACCGCGGCACTGTGCGCTTCACAGGCCACCACCAAGTGTTCGGCGTCCAGCCAATCGCCATTCACCTTGACGCGGAAGCCCGAGGCAGTGCGCTCGACGGTTTCGGCTCGCGCCTGCACCACCTGCGTTTTGCCACGGATCGATTCGGTGACGGCGGCAACCAGTTGCCCCAACCCGCCCTTGAGCGTGCGGAACAACGGCGGCGCCGGCCCATTCGATTTCGCCTGGGCTCGCGATGCCAGCACGCCGCGCGTCAGGCTGCCATATTTGTTGGCCAGTTCGACGAAGCGCGGCAGGACGCTGGTCACGCTCAACTGGCGCGGGTCGCCCCCGTAAACGCCGGAGAGCAGGGGCTCGGCAAGATAATCCACCGCTTCCTTGCCGTAGTGCTCCTCGACAAACTCGGCGACGGACTCGTCCCCGGCTCTCGGCTTGGGCGCGCGCCACAGTTCCATGCCCATGCGAATCTTGGTGCCCCATCCCACCAGGCTGGTGGTGATCAGCGGCAGGATTTTGGTAGGGACCATCATCATGAGGCCATCCGGCAGAGGCACCATCCGGCCATTTTTGCGGACGAAGGTGACGCGGAGATGATCGTTGGAGCCGATGACGTCGCCGGCGAGTCCGAGGTCGCGAATCAATTCCAGCGCCGCCGGTTTCGCGGAGAGGAAGCTATCGGGGCCGGCTTCCAGGGTGCAGCCTTCTACTTTTTCGGTCTGGATGACGCCGCCCAGGCGCGGGCGGGATTCGAGGATGGTGGATTCGGCGCCGCCCTTGGCCAGGTAGTAAGCCGCGGAAAGCCCGGAGATGCCGCCACCGATGACGAGGGTTCTAGGCAAGGCGATTCGGTCTCACGCTTCGATTGTATCCAAGCAGCGTTCCGCCACCCGCGCCAGGGCCCCGGTAAAGGCCGGCGAGCCGTTGAGCCCCGCGCTCATTTCGGAAAATTGCGGCGCGCAGGCACACCGCCGCGATCCGGGCCGGCCCCCTCGGACGAACGAGAGATAACTCTGTCCACCATCCCGCTCCGGCGCACCGTGCGCCAAGAGCAGGCACGCCCGCTTCACGGGCGGAATTCCCGCACCATTTCCACTACCGCACGGACGTTTTCCACCGGCGTCTCCGGTAGAATGCCATGGCCCAGGTTGAAGATGTGGCCCGGGCGGGTGCCGGTGCGCTTCAGCAGTTCGTGAACTTTGGTTTTCAGCTCATGCATGGGCGCGAACAGGGCCACCGGGTCCAGGTTGCCTTGAATGGCCGAACGGTAGCTGATGTCCATCCAGGCCTGGTCGATATTGATGCGCCAGTCTACGCCCATGACATCGCCGCCGGCCGCGTGCAACTCCTTGAAGAACCCGGAGGCGCCGGTGCCGAAATGGATCACCGGCACACCGGTCGAGCGGATGCGCTCGATCAGCGCGCGCGAATACGGAGCGGCGAAGCGCACGTAATCGTCCGAACCCAGCGCGCCCACCCAGCTATCGAACACCTGGATGGCGCGCGCGCCGGAGGTGACCTGGGAATGCGCGAACGGCGCCAGCACATCCACAATCTTGCCCATGAGCCGGCGCCACAGGGTCTCATCGCTGTACATGAGCTTCTTGGTGCGAATGAAATTGCGCGAGGCGCCACCTTCGATCATGTAACTGGCCATGGTGAACGGCGCGCCCACGAATCCAATTACGGGGACCTTGCCGGCCACGGCCCGGACCACCTGTTGGATGGCTTCGCCCACGTAGCCCAACTCATCGGTATTGGTGGTGGAGAGGGAATCCACGTCGTCGCTGGTGCGCACCGGGTTGTCGATCACCGGGCCCTCTCCCGAGGCGTACCGCAGTTTCAGACCCATGGGTTCGATGGGCAGCAGCAGGTCGGCGAAAATGATGGCGGCATCTACGTCGAGCATCTCGACGGGTTGCAGGGTCACGGTGGCGGCCAGATCCGGCCGTTTGCAGATTTCCAGAATGCCGTGCTTCTCGCGAATCTGGCGATACTGCTTCATGTACCGGCCTGCCTGCCGCATGAACCAAACCGGCCTCACATCGGTAGGCCGCCGCCGGCAGGCATCTAGAAAACGGCTAGTCATTGGAGCCACGCGCATGGCTGATCCGTCCTGTCTTCGCAAAAGAAAACGCGAAAGTCCTTTGGTTTATGCTTCGCCGCCCACTGGCGGCCGTTGACGAAATACGGTTTGGCCCACGCCTCGCTGTCAATCGTAAGAGGCGAAATCACCGAAACCGCAACGCTGCCCTGCGCCGGATACCCGGTCCGCGGGTCCATAATGTGGGCGTAGATTTTTCCTTCCGCCCGAAAGAATTTTTCGTAACTGCCGGAAGTGGACATCGATTGGTTCTTCAAGAAGACCTCAGCGGCGGTCTTGCTCTGTTCCCACGGGTTCTTGATATCGATGGCCCAACCTTTGGGTTCGGAAGGCGGCGCGCCCATCCCGTAAATACTGCTGCCCGAACCTGCCACAAGAGCAATCTGGATCCCTTTCTTCCTCAGTACATCCACCATGCGGTCTACCGCATAGCCCTTCCCGATTCCGCCCGGGTCGAGTTCCACGCCCGGCTTGTCAAACCATACCGTCTGCGCTTGCGGGTCGAGATGCACATGCCCGTACCCGGTTTTCGTCAGCGCGGCAGCCACTTCGGCCCGATGCGGCAAGTGCCCGGTGCCTTTATAAAATCCCCAGACCTTCATCAGGGGGCCGACGGAGATGTCGAAAGCCCCTTCGCTCTCCCTGCTGTATCTCAGGCATGCCGAGAGCAACTGGAACAGCTCCGGCGAAATCCGCATGGGCTTCTCGGCCGCATGCCGGTTCACCTGGCTCCACTCGCTGTCCGCCTTGTAGTTGGAAAGCAGATCGTCCAGCCGCCGCGCTTCCTCCATCGCGGCATCCGCTGCTGCTTCCAAACTCACCCGGTCCTGGCCGTACAACTCGACCGAATAGGTGGAGCCCATGGCCTCGGCGCTCTTTTCCAGGCGCAGCAGAGGACCATCCGCCGCCGCCGAACGGGTCCAATCCGCCGGAGCCGCCAACAGAAACAAAAATACCACTATTTGTTTGGTTTTAGGGTTGATTTTCAGTGCGGCCACGAGATTTTTTCGCTCGTTTGAGAAGAAAGTCGATGCGGCTTTCCACATCCTGGTTCTTATCCTGGCTAAAATGCAACTCGGGGACGTGCCGGAGGCTCAAACGGCCCGCCAGTTCGTGCCGCAGGAACCCTGAGGCGTGCTCCAGGGCCGCCAGGGATTGCTTCTGCTCCTTTTCCGTGCCGCGGAGGCCCACCCTGACCGTGGCGTGCTTGCCGTCAGGGCTGACGTGCACATCGATCACATCCACGGTCAGCAGGCGCGGATCGGCCGTTTCAAATCCAATCAGTTCAGATAGTTCTTCCCGAACCGCCTCGGAAACCCGTAATGAGCGCCGTTCATCCATGTGAGGACCGGGGGCCGGGGATCGGGGGCCGGGGGCCAGTTCCGCGCGAGTCCCGGGCCCATGGCCGCCTTTCCCCGGCCCCTGGCCCCTGGCCTCCGGCCCCCAATCTCATAGCCATTCGAGTGTACAATCCCTCACTTCCGGACCGAGGAGCGCCACGGCTTCGGCTTCGACGCTGCGCAGCACCTTTTCCGCGTGGACCTGGTCGCTGGAAACCGTCACAGCGGCTACCGCCGCCCGCTGCCACAAATCCTGATGATCGATTTCCGCCACGGCCACGTTAAACTTGCTGCGCAGACGATCCTTCAAACTCTGCACCACGTGCCGTTTTTCTTTTAGCGAATGTGAATTTTCGAGCCGAAGCTCGAGCGTCAGAACGCCGACCGTTGCCATTTTTTCAAGATTGGCAGGCGAAACCGTCTGCTCCACCTCTACACAAATACTTCGTTGGCCACGCGTTCATTGACGAACGCTTCGATGATGTCGCCCTGTTTGTAGTCGGCATAATTCTCCAGCGTGATGCCGCACTCCATGCCGCTCTTCACTTCGCTCACATCGTCTTTGAACCGGCGAAGAGAAGCCACTTTGCCGGTATAAACCACCACGTTGTCACGCAGCAGCCGGACCTCGCTCTTGCTTCCGATCGAGCCGTCCAGCACCTGGCACCCGGCCACGCTCCCCACCTTGGGAATGCGGAATGTATCGCGGATCTCCGCCTTGCCCTTGTAGACTTCCTTGAAGACCGGAGCGAGCAGGCCGCTCATGGCCAGCTTAATTTCGTCGCTCAGGTTGTAAATGATGGTATGCAGGCGGACGTCCACCTTTTCCTGTTCCGCCAGTGCCGCCGCATTCCGTTCGGGCCGCACATTGAAACCGATGATGATGGCGTTGGATGCCGATGCCAGCAGCACGTCCGATTCGTTGATGGCGCCCACACCGGAGTGAATCACCCGGACCTTCACCTTTTCGTTGGACAGTTTCTGCAAGGTCTCGCTGAGCACTTCGGCGGACCCGCCCACGTCCGTCTTGATGATGATGGGCAGTTCCTTGACCTCGCCCTCCTGCATCTGTTTGTGCAGTTGTTCCAGGGTGAGACGGCTGGATTTGGCCATGGCCGCTTCACGGGCCTTCTGGTCGCGGAAATTGACGATCTGCTTGGCCTTGGCGGTGTCGGTAACCACCTGGAAATCGTCGCCCGCTTCGGGCAGGGATTCCAGGCCCAGCACTTCCACCGGGGTGGAAGGCTCGGCTTTGCGAATCTGCACGCCGCGATCGTTCTGCATGGCGCGGACCTTGCCGAATACCGATCCGCAGATGAAGAAATCGCCCACCGCCAGGGTGCCGTTACGGACCAGAACGGTGGCCACCGGACCACGCCCGCGGTCGAGTTGGGCTTCGATGACGGTTCCCATCGCCGGACGGCTCGGGTTCGCCTTCAGGTCGCCCATATCCGCCACGAGCAGGATCATTTCCAGCAGCAGGTCCAGATTCTGCTGAGTCTTGGCCGAAACCGGCACCATGACCGTATCGCCGCCCCAATCTTCGGGCAGCAGGCCGCGGTCGCTGAGTTGTTGCTTGATCCGCTCCGGCTGTGCGTCGGCCCTATCGATCTTGTTGATGGCCACGATGATGGGCACCTTGGCGGCGCGCGCGTGGTCGATGGCTTCCAGGGTTTGCGGCATCACACCGTCATCGGCCGCCACCACCAGGACCACAATATCGGTGACTTTGGCGCCGCGGGCGCGCATACGCGTAAACGCTTCGTGACCGGGGGTATCGATGAAGACGATCTTGCGGCCTTTCATCTCCACCTGGTACGCGCCGATGTGCTGGGTGATTCCACCCGCTTCCCGGCCCGCCACGTTGGCTTCCCGAATGGCGTCCAGCAGCGATGTTTTGCCGTGATCCACGTGGCCCATGATGGTCACCACGGGAGCGCGCCGCAGCAGGTCCTTGGTGTCTTGGGCTTCTTCCACCGCCTGCATGGCCTCTTCTTCATAGCTGATGGTGGCCGTGGAGGCGCCGAACTCGCGGGCCACTTCGGTGGCCAGCTTGGAATCCAGAGTCTGATTGATGGTGGCGAAAATTCCGCGGTCCATCAGTTTTTTCATGACCAGCGCGGCTTTCACGTCTAGCTTTTCGGAAAGCTCCTTCAGGGTAATGCCTTCGCTGATGGTGATCTCGCGATTGATAGGCGGAGGACCGGCTTCCACCTGCCGGCGCTGCGGCCGGAGGATCTTCTCTTCCTCGTTGCGCTCGCGAGGCTGCGGACGGGAGGGCCGCTTATCGCCGGGACGTCCGCGGGCCGGTTCCACCGGAGGCGGCGCCAAACCGGGCTCGATGCGCCCGCGCGACGTAGGGTGCTGCGGCCTGGGTCCGGCGGTGCGCGCCGCGGGCGCTCCCGGCCGCACTCCAGGACGCGCCACCATGGGCTGTCCGGGACGAATGGGTCCGCGATAAATCGGCTGACCCGGCACGGGTGAACTGGGGGCTTTCGGCACGCCGGGGCGCGGCGGCGCAGGCTGCGACGGCATGGCCGGCCGCGGTGCGCTCAACTTTGCCGCCAGATCGGGACGCGGCGGTACAACCGGACGCGCCGCCGGCTGTCCGGCGAGCGGCCGTCCCTGTCCGGGGCCGGCAGACTGCCCCGAGGGCATCGCCGAGCCGGGTCCACGCATGTGAGCTTCCGGACGCGGGCCTTCCGGGCGGCGCGAAACCAGCGGCGGGCGCGGCATGGCCGGAGCGGGTCCGCCCGGCGTCGGCCTGCCACCTTCGGAAGGTGCGGAGGGGAAGGGCTGGCGCGGTCCGGAGAGAACCTGTCCGGGTTTCGGCGCGGGTCCGGCAGAAGAGGGAATCGGTTTCGCCGAGGGCGCCGTGGGCCTTCCGGGCGCAATCACGGCAGCCGGCGGCATCGCGGGCTTGGGCGGCGCAGGCGCGGGTGCGGACGCGGCGGGTTCGGGCGCCGCGGGAGAAGCGGCGGGCGGAGCGGCAGGCTTCGCCGCCGGTGTACTGAGGTGGCCTCCGATGGGCGGATGAATCGGCCGGCCAGCCAAGGGCGGACGGATCGGCAGAGCCGGCGCGCCGTGCGTTTCCACCGGCTTCGGAGCCGCGGCTTCCTGTGGCATCCCCGCGGTTGCCGGCGCCGCGTCGGGAGCGGCCTCGGGCTTGGCTTCGTGTGCCGCCGGATGGTCCGCTTCCGGCTCTTCCCGGGCGCCTTCCGGGGTGTGCTCCTCGTACGCGATAGCGCGTTCGGGTCTGCCGGATTGATCGCCTTCCATCTCCGGCGTATCGAAGCCGTAGAGCCGCCGCAGCTTGATCGCCACGTCTTCGTCAATGGAACTGGAGTGGGTTTTCTTTTCCGTGACACCCAGTTCGGGTAGACGATCGAGAATCTCGTGGGCCTTTACTTCCAACTCGCGCGCCAGCTCGTTGATGCGAATCTTCTTCATAGATAAAACGGTCTACTTCCAACTGCGGAGGCGCTCCTAATTGCCGCGACCTTCCTCCGGACCCGGGTTGTCAGTGGGGGACCCCGCGTCCTCTATCGTACCAGAAAGTTCCACGGTCTCTTCACTTTCCGGTTCTTCTGTCCCGGCTGCGGCCGGCGCTTCCAATGGCTCCGCCGAACTTTCTTCCGCCGCCGGTTCTTCCCCGGAGACGATCAATTCCTCCGCCACAACGTCCCCGGCGCCAGCTTCGGTGGCCGGCTCGGTGGCCGGTTCGGAGGCATCCTCCGGGCTGTCCTCAAACTGGCTGTAGTAGGCGTTGACCGCCTCCTGGATATGCTCCACCATTTTCGGCCCGATGCCCTGGATTTCTTCGAGCTGTTCGGGCGTCATGCTACCCAGCCGTTCGATGGTGCCGACGCTGGCGTCGAGCAACTTTTCCACTACTTTATCGCTCAGCCCATAATCCACGAGCACACTCACCGGCGCTCCCGGAGCCACCAGCGCGGCCATCTGCGATTCCACTTCCTGGCGTTTTTCTTCCTCGCTCTTGATGTCGATCTTCCAGCCGAGCAATTTGGCCGCCAGGCGCACGTTCTGCCCCTTCTTGCCGATGGCGAGGGAAAGCTGCGAATCGTCCACGATCACTTCCATGTGCTTTTCCAGAGGATCGAGGATGGTGATACGGCTCACTTTGGCGGGACTCAGGGCATGGGTGGCGAAGGTCACCGAATCGTCCGAATATTCGATGATGTCGATCTTCTCGCCGCGCAGTTCCCGAATGATGGACTGCACGCGCATGCCCTTCATGCCCACGCAGGCGCCCACGCTATCCACGTCGCGGTCGCGGCTCTGGACCGCGATCTTGGTGCGCTCGCCAGCCTCGCGCGCGCAGCCTTTGATGGCCACCGTGCCATCGTAAATTTCGGGCACTTCCTGTTCGAACAGGCGCATCACCAGTTCCGGCGCGGCGCGCGAAACCAGCACGCCCGGGCCTTTGCTGGACTTATCCACCAGGCGGATCACGCAGCGGACGCGGTCGCCCACACTATAGCCTTCCAGCCGGGATTGTTCCTTCTTGGGCAGACGCGCTTCGGTCTTGCCCAGGTCCAGAACATAGTCCGGCCCTTCCACGCGCTTGATGGTGCAGTTCACCAGTTCGCCGGTGCGTCCCGAATATTCGTTAAAAACGGTCTCCCGCTCGGCTTCGCGGACCTTCTGGAAAATCACCTGCTTGGCGGTTTGCGCGGAGATGCGTCCAAGGGCGTCGGTGCTTTTGGCAATGCGGATTTCGCCGCCGATTTCGGCTTCGGAATTGATGC
The DNA here is from genome assembly GCA_031292755.1 of Candidatus Sulfopaludibacter sp. GTDB lineage: Bacteria > Acidobacteriota > Terriglobia > Bryobacterales > Bryobacteraceae > Sulfopaludibacter. The sequence continues at coordinate 35,169 of JARLGM010000039.1, read as the reverse complement.
GCCGGGCTTCGGCAAGGGTCATCTCGTGGGAAGGATCTTCGACTACTTCGGCAACCTTCTTCACCGCGAAGAGTTTAATTGCGCCGGTTTTTGGATCCATATCCGCGACGTAATCTTCGTTGGTGCGGAAATGTTTCCGGGCAGCGATCAGCATGGCATCCTTCACCGCGTCCAACACGATCTGCGGATCGATGCCCTTTTCCTTGCTCAATATCTCGATGGATTGAAAAATCGTTTCCAAAGTGCCCTCGTTTGTGCGATTGATGATTTCGGCGCGCCTACCACTCGAACTTCAGGTTGGCCTTCTGTACGTTATCCAGGGGAAACCGGATGCTCTGCCCGGGAGCAGTCTCCACGGTCACTTCGCCGTTTTCGATGCCCGCCAGCGTGCCTTCCCAGTTGCGGCGTCCCTCCAGGGGATCGCGCAGCGTGATCTTGGCCTTCTTCCCCTGAAACCGCAGATAATCCTGTGGCTTCAACAGCTTCCGCTCTACTCCCGGAGAACTGACTTCCAACGTGTACCGCCCCCCCGGAACTACGTCTTCCACGTCCAGAATCGTCCCCACCTGCTGGGAAACCAGCTCGCAATCGCCATGGGTGACCCCCTCCGGCTTGTCGATGGAAATGCGGACGAAGCGATGCATTCCGCCGCCCTTGACCTCCACTTCCACTACCTCGATTCCTTCGGATCCGGCTACCCGCTGGGCAATTTCCTCGATTTTGGACGCGATGCCTTCTTTCATGATCAGAAAAGTGCGAAATCCAACAAAAAAGTGGGCTTTCGCCCACTCTCATAAGTCGTCACTCAAGCACATTGTACCGTGTTTGGACGGATTGCGGAAGAGGCGATGCCCCACGAAAAAACCCGTCAGCCTGATCTGCGCGATTTCTCTTGAAAAATCGCGCAGATCAGGCTGACGGGTTTATTTGCAGGACGGCACAGCGACCGGCGCTGCCGGAACGGCTCCCAGGCTTTGCTTTGCCAGTTCCCCGTTGAGGTTCGCCAGGTCCGCCTTCATGAGCTCGTTCCAACTCTGCGCGGCCGTTGCCAGTTCGTGGCAGTAACTCTCGTAGGCGCTCTGCATCACAGGGGTGGGCGCGGCGTCCTGCCCATCGACTACCGAGGCCAGGGAGCCGATCGAGCGGTTCAACGCGGCGAATGCGGGCGACTGGCGTCCGCCGCGGCCACCGCCACCTCCGCCGAAACCTCCGTCGGAGCCTTGCAGGCGCTGCGCCTTCTGATCGAACTCCTTCAGGGCCGTGATGCCGGACGCGGCGGACTGTTTCTCCAGTTCCTTCTGATCTCCGGCCAGGGCCTGCCGCAGCGCGACCGCTTTCTTATACGACTCGTAACTGCCGGCCACCAGTTCCAGGATCTTGCGCGAGAGAGTGAGTTGCTGCGCCAGAGCATCGGCCGATACGTCCACCCGCGGATCCATCCCCACCACCAGCGGCTGCTCGAAGGTACGCCCGTTCACCGTCAAGCGGACCTTGTAAGTGCCCGGCGTCACCATGGCGCCCAGCGGCAGGCCAGGGGTGTTCTGGTAAAGCGCCGAGATGGGGTACTCGTGCCGCAGCACGGGCGGCGGGGCGTAGCGCAGGTCCCACACGAAGCGGTTCATGCCGGCGTTCCGGGTGAGCGGGTCTGGATGTCCCACCCAATATTCAGGCACATTTGGCGGCGGTTCCTTCTCGCCCTCTTCGGCTTTGGTGGAGTACTCGCGCACCAGTCGCCCGGCGTTGTCGTAAATGGCGAGTTGGATGTCCTGCGAAGGTTGCGACGCCACCCAGTAATCCACAATCGCGCCGTTGGGCGGATTCTGGCCCGCGGGCATGTCCGGCGGAATGGGCGTGTCCTGGTTCAGGTCCAGCCGCACGCGCAGCGCCTTTTCGGGCCGGAACAGAAATGCCGGAGCGCTGGACATGGTGCGGTCGATCTGGCGGAGCGGGGTCACGTCGTCCAGAATCCAGAAGGCACGGCCGTAGGTGGCGGCCACCAGGTCGTCGCCGTGCACCACCAGGTCGCGGACGCTGGTGGTGGGCATGTTGAGTTGCAGGCTGCTCCAATGGCCGCCTTCGTCGAACGAAACATACGCGGCGTTTTCCGTTCCGGCGTACAGCAGGCCCTGGCGCATGTGATCTTCGCGCACCACGCGCGCGAAACTGCCGTCGGGAATGCCGGTCGACGTCTCCTGCCAGGTCTTGCCGAAATCGTGGGTGCGGTAGAAGTGGGCGTGAAAATCGTTCTCCTCGTGACGATCCACGGCGGCGTAGGCGGTGCCGGCATCGAAGTGCGAGGCCTCCACCATGCTGATCTGCGACAGTACCGCGAGCCCGGGCGGCGAAACGTTCTGCCACGTGGCGCCGCTATCGCGCGTCAGTTGCACGATGCCATTGTTGGTCCCCACCCAGATTTCGCCGGCCGCCTTGGGCGAAGGCGCGAAAGTGTTGATGGCCGCGCGATTGTTCGGTGCAATGGTCTCCTGCTGCTCCTGTGCGCGCGGACGCGCCGGAAGGGCAGGGGCGGCGGCGGTCGCATCGGGCGCGGTGGCAGGGGCGGGCGCGTCGGCAGTCTTCGTCAGGTCGGGGCTGATGTGTTTCCAGTGCAGGCCGCCGTCGCGCGTCTCCAGCAGAAATTGCGCGCCCATATAAAGGATGTGCGGATCCTGCGGCGAAAAGGCCAGCGGCGGATTGGTGGCCATGCGATATTGCGTGTCGCCGCGTACCACGCTGGGCGAGACGGTGGCCACCTGCCGGTTGGTGCGGTCGATGCGCACCAGCCCGCGGCTGGGTCCGCCCGCGTACACCAGGTTGTTATTCAGCGGATCGGGCACGATGTAGCCGAACTCGTAACCGCCCACAGGGTCCCAATCCATAAACGTGATCTCGCCATAATCGCCGCGGCTCAGCGTGCCCACCGACCCGCTGTCCTGCTGCGTGCCGTAGACCCAGTAGGGATAGCGATTGTCGGTGGAAAGATGATAGATCTGGCCGGTGGGCTGGTTGTACCAGGAACTCCACGATTTTCCGCCGTCCATGCTGATGGTGGCGCCCTGGTCGCTGGCCATGATCATGCGGAGGCTGTCGGTGGGGTCGATCCAAAGCGCGTGATTGTCATCGCCGCCGGGCGCTCCTTTGTACGAGTCGAAAGTGTGGCCGCCATCCTCGGAGCGATACAGCGACGTCTGCGCCACGTAGACCACGTCGGAATTTTTGGGATCGAGAAACACCCTGCTGAAATAGCCGCTGCCCTGAATGCGCGGATCCTGGGTGCTTCTGCTCCAGTGCGCGCCTCCATCGTCGGAGCGGTAGAGACCGCCGGCAGCGCCGCCGCCTCCACCGCCCCCGCCGAATCCACCGCCACCGGCTACGATGGCAAAGACCTTCTGCCCGTCCGCGGCCGTGGCCACGCCGATGCGCCCCAACCTTCCGGTGGGCAAGCCCGCCGTGAGCTGCGTCCAGGTGTCGCCGCCATCGGCCGTCTTGTAGACGCCGGCGAAGCCCGACGATTCGATGGCGGCGCGTCCGCCCGGCGCCGTGTAGTGCTCCCACAGGACGGCGTAACCAACCCGGGGATTGCCGGGCGCGAACACCAGGTCCACCGCGCCGGTGACATCGTCTTTGTGCAAAACGTTGTGCCACGTTTTGCCGCCGTCGGTGGTCTTGAAAACGCCGCGCTGATTGTTCTTGGAATAGGTGCGGCCCAGGGCGGCCACCAGCACGATGTCGGGATTATGCGGGTCCACCCATAGTGCGCCGATGTGCTCGGTTTCTTCGAGGCCGATATGCTGCCACGTCTTCCCGGCATCCGTGGACTTGTACACGCCGTCGCCCATATTGACGGACCCGCCCACCATGCTGACGTCTCCGGTGCCGAAGTATACGATATTCGGATTCGACTGCGCGACTGCCACCGCGCCGATGGACGAGACGGGCACGGAATCGGAGATGGGCGTCCAGATCACGCCGCCGTCGATTGTCTTCCAAAGGCCGCCGCCGGGCGTGCCCATATAGTAGATGGCGGCGTTGCCGGGAATGCCCGCCGCTGCGGTCACGCGCCCGGCGCGGAAAGGCCCGATCTGCCGCCAGCGCATCGCGCGATACAGGCTGGTGTCGAAAGGTTGTGCGGCCAACGAAACGCACGCGGCGACAAGAAGGGCGCAGGAATATCGGGTCTGCATTTACCGATTGTCCTACTCTTCCAGCCGCTTCGCCAACTGCAATAGCGTTTCCGCCAAAGCCCGCGCCGCCTCGGCCTGCAAGCCCAGCCGGACCTCGAACTTGCCCTTCAGCTTTCCCGTCTCGGTCACCACCAACTTCACGTTCACCGATTGGCCGAACAGCGGATTATCGATAATTCCGCCATCGATTGACTCCAGTTCCAGGACGCGTCCCGTATAGGTGGGAAGATCGGGAATCGCATCGCGCAGTTCGCGGGGGAACATGATGTAGTTGCGGTTCTTCAAGGGGCGGCGTCTGGAAGGAGTTCCCGGTCGACTCAGTTCCGTGCTCATAGATGACTCTAATATATCCATACTATTGTGGACTCCTGCCGCTTCCAGTACAATCCCGTTAATTCCATGAGGGGGGCAGCTACGCGAATTTACATTGGTGGTGTGCTGGCGCTTGGTGCGTTCCTGTTATGGGCCGCGGACACCTCCACCGTCTCCCCCGCGCTGGCGCAACATCGCAATCTGGGCAAGGCCTTTTACGAGAACCCTACCACGCAGGCCGAAGCCGTAGTCGAATTCAAAAAGGCGCTCGACCTGGCGCCGGCTTCCAATCGGGAAAAGTTGAATTACGGCCTCGCCCTGCTGCGCGCGGGAAAAATTCCCGAAGGCGTGGCGCAGCTCAAAGAGGTGCAGAGCCGCGACCCCAAGTTGCCGCACACGTGGTTCAATCTGGGCATTTATTACAAGAAGTCCGGCGATGCCGAAGCCGCCATCGCGCAGTTCGAGCGCATGATTCAGCTTGTGCCCGATGAGCCGGTCGCGCACTATCAACTCGGGTCGCTCTACAAACTGCAAGGCCGCACCGGCGAGGCGCAAGCGCAATTCGAACTCGCGGCAAAACTCGATCCGCAACTGGCCGCCGCGCGTTTCCAGCTCTACAATCTGTATCGCCAGGAAGGCAAGACTGAAGACGCCGCGCGCGCCCTCGCAGAGTTCCAGCGCCTTAAGAAATTGCAGGAAGGCGCGGCCATTCCCGAAGACGTGGACTGGTGCACCTACGCCGAGATTTACGATCCGCCCGCCGGGCCCACCGAAAAGCTATCCACGCCCGCGCCTGCTTATGAGGACCACGTGCTTGAAGGCGCGGCCACCGGATTTCTCGCGATCGATTCCACAGGCCAGGGGCGCACCGATCTGCTGGCGTGGTCGCCGCGCGGTGTCACGCTCTACCGCGATGGCCTCTTGCCCGTGGCGGATTCCGGACTCGGCGATGTGACCGGCGTCATTTCGGCGGCGGCCGGCGATTTCAACAACGATGGCTTCATGGACCTCTGCATTCTCACCGAGGCCGGACCACTGCTGTTCGCCAATTCCAAAGGCCATTTCAGCCGCGTGGAGGCCCGCCTGCCGCAGCGGCGCTTCGAGCGGGCTGTGTGGATCGATTACGATCACGATTACGACCTCGACCTGATTCTGCTGGGCGCGTCGCCGGCACTTTACCGCAATGAAGGCGCGGCCGGATTCGCCGACCGCACCGCCGACTTCCCGTTCGTCCAAGCGCCCGCCACTGCGGCCGAAAAGTTGCGCGTGGTGCCGGACAGCAAAGCTTTCGACCTGGCCGTCTTCTATCGTGACCACGCGCCGGTGCTGTATCGCGATCAACTCGGCGGGCATTATGCCGCCGGGCCGTTTCAGGGCGCGCCGCCCGACGAATCCCGCCTCGATGCCGACTTCGACAACGATGGCCGCATGGATCGCGCCACTATCGCGCCGGATGGCAAGCTGCATATCGGCCTGAACCGCAGCCGGGGCGCGTCGCACTGGATCCGCGTGCGCCTGCAGGGCATCAAAAGCCTGAAGTTGGCGCAGGATGCCGAGGTCGAAATCAAAGCCGGCACGCTCTACCGCAAGGAGACCTACGCCGGAGTGCCGTTGCTGTTCGACACCGGCGCTGCCGCTACCATCGACGTGGTGCGCATCACGTGGCCCAATGGCCTGATTCAGAACGAGACCCGGCAGGCCGCCGGCCGCGGCTATACCTACCCGGAGGCGCAGCGGCTTTCCGGCTCCTGCCCCATGATCTGGACCTGGAACGGGCGCGCCGTTCAGTTCATCACCGACGTGCTGGGCGTGGCTCCCCTGGGCGCTAGCGACGGTGAAGGCACCTACTTCCCGGTGGATCACGATGAGTACGTTTCCATTCCCGGCGCGGCGCTGGCGCCCTCGGGCGGCCGCTATGACATTCGCATCACCGAAGAGCTGAGCGAAGTCTCCTACCTGGACCAGGTGCAACTGCTGGCTGTGGATCACCCCGCCGGCACCGAGATCTTCACCAACGAGAAGTTCAAAGGACCGCCGTATCCGGAGTTCAAACTGTTCGGCGTGCAAAAGCGCGTGTATCCGCAAGCGGCGCGCGATGACCAGGGCCGCGATGCGCTCCCGCGCCTGCTGGCCCGCGACCAGCAGTATCCCGACCAGTTTCCGCGCTCCGAACTCGGCGTGGCCGCGCCGCACACGCTGGAGCTGGACTTCGGCAACTCCGCGCCCGACGGCCACTCCGTGCTCCTGCTGAACGGCTGGGTGGATTGGCCCGATGGCAGCACCTTCCGCGCCGCGTCCCAGGAAGTAAAGGGCGGGCTCGTCATGCCGTACCTCCAGATGCAGGATGCCGCCGGCCGGTGGAAGACCGTGAACGAAGACATGGGCATGCCCGCCGGCAAACCGAAGACGATCGCCGTGGAGTTGCGGTTCCCCTCCGCCAGCCGCAAGCTGCGGATCGTCACCAACCTCTGCGTCTACTGGGATGAAATCTTCCTGAGCGAAGGCGCGTCCATCGCGCAGGTGAAGCAGCAGGAAGTTCCGCTGCTTTCCGCCGACCTGCATTTCCGGGGATTCTCGCAAACCCGCGTGCATCCCGAGCGCAAACAGCCCGATACATTCTTCTACGATTCCGTTTCGTCCAGCTCTTTCTGGAATCCCACGCCCGGCATGTACACGCGCTACGGCGATATCCGCGAACTGCTGCGCAACGTGGACGACCGGCTCGCCATTCTGGGCTCCGGCGATGAAATCCGCCTACAGTACGCCGCCCTCGCGCCGCCACCCGCCGGCTGGACGCGCGATTTCCTGCTGAAGGTGGATGGCTGGGCCAAGGACCGCGATCCCAACACGGCATTTTCCACCAGCGTGGAGCCGCTGCCATTCCATGCCATGAGCCGCTATCCGTATCCCGCCGGCGAGCACTTCCCCGATGACGCCGCGCACCAGAGCTACCGCCAGGAATACAACACGCGCCCGGCCTTACGGCTGATCCGGCCTTTGGGAGCCACGCGCTGATGCTCCCCCTTCTCATCGTTACTGCACTCAACGCCGCCTACGTCGCCGCCGCACCCGCGGCCACCGTCTTCTATATCGCCAACGTCGTGCTCCACCTCGTGCTCGGCGCGGCCGCCGTCATCTGGCTGTCATTCACTTACCGCCGCAGCCCCAAACTGATTCCCCTCGCGCTGGCCGGAGTCCTGGGCGTGAACCTGATTTTCGCCGGGGCCACCACGGATCATCGCGCCATTCTGTGGGCCCATATCGGGCTTGCGGTGGCGGGCCTGGCGCTGCTCCTGCCGCGCTTCGCCGTCCCGCTGGGTGTGCTTACCCTGCTGGCCCTCACGCTCCGCTTCGGCACGACGCCAGACCGCATTCGCAATTCCCACGTCGTCCCGGTCTCCATGAGCGAAGAAGGCGCCGGCCCGCGCTCGCCGTTCTGGCCCTCTTCGTCCAATACCAACACCGGCGCCACTATCCCGTCCGATTTCTTCATGGATTCCAAACTCTGCGGCGAATGCCACAAGGATATCTACGAGCAGTGGAAAAGCTCGGCCCACCACTTCGCATCGTTCAACAACAAGTTCTATCGCAGCACCATTCTCCACATGCAGGAACTCAGCGGCACGCAGGGCAGCAAGTGGTGCGCCGGATGCCACGATCACGCCGTGTTCTTCAACGGCCGCTTCGAGCGTCCCATCAAGGAACAGGCGGATACGCCCGAGGCGCAGAACGGCCTGGGCTGCATGTCATGCCACTCCATCGTCCACGTGGCCAGCAGCATGGGCAACGGCGATTTCACCATGGAATATCCGCCCCTGCACCAGATCGCCTCCAGCCACAATCCGTATATCCGCAAGCTCGACGCGTTCCTCACCTATCTGAATCCGGAGCCGCACCGCCGCGCCTTCCTCAAGCCGTTTATGCGCCTGGATTCGCCCGAGTATTGCGCCACCTGCCACAAGGTCCACCTGGATCAGCCGGTGAATCATTACCGCTGGCTGCGCGGTTTCAACGAATACGACAACTGGCAGGCCAGCGGCGTATCGGGCCAGGGCGCGCGCTCCTTCTATTACCCGGCCAAGCCCTCCACCTGCGCCGATTGCCACATGCCGCAAGTCGCCTCGCGCGATCCCGGCAATCGCGACGGCAAGGTGCACTCGCACCGCTTCCCCGCGGCCAACACCGCGCTTCCGTTCGTCAATCGCGACGAAGAGCAATTGCGCATCACCGAGCAGTTTCTGCAATCTGGATTCATTACCGTGGACCTTTTCGCCGCCAGCCCGGTGGAAGAGTCCAAAGGCGCGGTGGAAATGCGCCGGCGCGCCGCCGATGCCCCTGCCGCCGCATCCACCTTCGCCGTAGGGGAAGAGGCGGAACAATCCGGTCCCGTGATGTTGCGCGAAGTGGGTAAGCTGGCCGCGCCTCTGGACGATCCAGGCGTCTGTTTCGCCCCCGGCAGTTCGGTGCGCGTCGATGCGGTGGTGCGGACGCGCAAGATCGGCCACTTCTTTCCCGCCGGCACGGTCGATGGCTACGATGTGTGGCTGGAATTCCAGGCTCGCGACGCGCGCGGCCGCATCCTGGCGTGGAGCGGCAAGGTGGACGACAATGGCCGCGGCCCCGTGGACCCGGGCGCGCACTTCTACCGCTCCTACCAACTGGATGGTGAAGCCAACCCCATCAACAAGCGCAATGCCTGGCAGACCCGCAGCGTCCTGTACGTGCGCCTCATCCCGCCGGGCGCGGCCGATACGGTGCACTTCCGCGTGGCCATCCCGAAAGACGCCGCCGGTCCCATTACCCTGGAAGCCAAACTCAACTACCGCAAGTTCGCCTACGACTACACACGCTTCGCCTACGCGGGAGTGGCCAAGCCCGGATCGGCCGGTCTGGACCACGACAGCCGCGAATACACCTACGATTCGGCGCCCGTTCCCGATCTGCCCATCGTGACGCTGGCGCGCGCCACCGCCGGCGTCGCACTCGGCGAGCCGCACTGGCAGCCCGTTATCCGCAAGCAGGATCGCGAGCGGTGGAACGATTGGGGCATCGGTCTGCTCTTGCAGGGCGATCTGAAGGGCGCCGAATACGCCTTCCACCGCGTCACCGAAGCCGAGCCGGGCTACGCCGATGGCTGGCTGAACATCGCCAGGGCGCTGATTCAGGAGGGCGAGACGGACGCGGCGCGGCCGTATGTCGAAAAGGCCCTGGCGCTCAGCCCCGGGTTGGCCCGCGGATATTTCTTCCTGGCCATGGCGCAGAAGGCGGCCGGCGATTACGATGGCGCCCTCCGCAACCTGCGGGAGACCGAACGGCAGTACCCGCGCGACCGCGTGACTACCAACCAGTTGGGCCGCGTCCTGTTCCTGCAGCGCCGCTATGCCGAGGCTGTCGAGGCGCTCCAAAAGACGCTCGACGTGGACCCCGAAGATGTGCAGGCGCACTACAACCTGATGCTTTGCTATCGCGGCCTGGGCCAGACCGATAAGGCCGCCCGCGAGGAAAAACTGTTTCTGCGATTCAAGGCGGACGAGGCGTCGCAGGCCCTGACGGCCAAGGCGCGATTATTGAGTCCCGAGGATAACAATGAGAGGCAGCCCATTCACGATCACGTCTCTGGCCCTGTTGGCGGCCGCTCCGGCAATCTTCCCGTGGCCGGCGGCAACTGACGAGTCCGGCGGAGTCCGCTTCACCGACGTCACCGAAACCGCGGGCATTCACTTCACCCACAACGCCGGCCGCTCCGGCAAGAAGTGGCTGCCGGAGACCATGGGTCCCGGTTGCGCCTTCTTCGATTTCGATGGCGACGGCTGGCTGGACATCCTGCTGATCAACGGCAAGGACCTGGTGCCGCACGGCCGCCACACCACCGCCGCGCTCTATCGCAACAATCACAACGGCACCTTCACCGACGTGACTCGCGGCAGCGGCCTGGATGTCGACATCTACGGCTTCGGCGTGACCATCGGCGATTACGATAACGATGGCCGGGACGACGTCTACATCACCGCGCTGGGCGGCGATCGCCTGTTCCACAACGAAGGCGGCGGCCATTTCCGCGATGTCACCCGCGAGGCCGGAATCGCCAACGCCGCATTCAGCACGGGCGCGGCATGGCTCGATTACGATCGCGACGGCAAACTGGATCTGTTCGTCGCCAACTACGTGCAGTGGACCCAGCAGGGGGACCTGTGGTGCTCGCTGGATGGCTCGACGAAATCGTATTGCACGCCCGAATCCTACAAAGGCACCTCCTCGCGCCTCTATCGCAATCTGGGCGGCGGCAAGTTTGAAGACGTCACCGCGAAGGCGGGCCTGGCGGATGGCAGCAGCAAATCCCTGGGCGTGACCGTCTTCGACTATAACAACGATGGCTGGCCCGATATCTTCGTCTCCAACGATACCCAACCCAACAAGCTGTACCGCAATCTGCAGAACGGCGCCTTCAAAGACGAAGGGCTTACCGCGGGCGTGGCGTTCGGCGAAGACGGCACGGCGCGCGGAGCCATGGGCGTGGACTTCGCGGACTATGACCGCTCCGGCCGCCAGCACCTGATCGTCGGCAACTTCGCCAACCAGATGATCGGACTCTATCACAACGAAGGCAACGGCCTGTTCGTGGATGAAGCGCCGCGCTCCACGGTGGGCCGCGCCAGCCTGCTCAGCCTCACCTTCGGCCTCTTCTTCTTCGATTACGACCTGGATGGCTACCCCGATATCCTGGCGGCCAACGGTCACATTGAAGAGCAGATCGGGCGCGTGCAACCCAAAATTCAATACGCCGAACTGCCACTGCTGTTTCACAACAACGGCCATGGCAAGTTCGATCAGGCAGCCGCCTTCACGCGGCCGCTGGTGGCCCGCGGCGCGGCCTATGGCGATTTCGACCGCGATGGCGATCTGGACGTTCTGCTGGCTACTAACAACGGCGCCGCGGTCCTCTACCGCAACGATGGCGGCAACCGCAATCACTGGCTGCAATTGAAACTGGTGGGCTCGAAAAGCAATCGCGACGGAATCGGGGCGGTGGCCCGCGTCACCAGCGCGGGCGGGACGCAGTGGCAGACCGTGCATAGCGGCTCCAGTTATTGCTCCGCCAGCGACCTGGCCCTGACCTTCGGACTGGGCAAGGACGCAACGGCAACCACCATCGAAATCCAGTGGCCCAGCGGAACGCATCAGAAGCTATCCAATGTAGCGGCCAATCAACAACTCACCGTCAAGGAACCATGAACGAAATCCTGACTCTCTCCGGCGTGGCGCTGGGCCGGCTCATCGGTGAGGGCTCGCTCTCCTCGGCGGAACTGGTGGAAGCACACCTGGAGCGCATCGCGCAGGTGAACCCCGCGCTGAACGCCGCGGTCGAAGTACTGGCCAGGCAGGCTCGTCAGGGAGCACACGCCGCCGATGTCCGGCGTTCCGGCGGCGCACTGCTCGGCCCGCTGGATGGCGTGCCGTTCTCTATCAAGGATTCAATCGAAGTCGCCGGAACCAGTTGCAGCGCGGGCACGCTGGGCATGCGCCACGCTCCGCCCTCGGAGCGGGATGCGACCCTGGTCGCCCGCTTGCGCGCCGCCGGCGCCATCCCCATCGCGCGCACCAATCTGCCCGACCTGCTCTTCGCTTTCGAGAGCGACAACCTGATTCACGGCCGCACCAACAACCCATACGATCTCACCCGCACCTCCGGCGGATCGAGCGGCGGCGAAGCGGCCCTGATTGCCGCTTGCGGTTCGCCCTTCGGACTCGGCAGCGACGCCGCGGGAAGCGTCCGCCTGCCCGCCCACTTCTGCGGCATCGCGTCGCTGAAACCCACCTCGGGCCGCCTGCCGCGCACCGGACATGTGCCTCCTTCCGGCGGTTGGATGGAAACCCTGTGGCAGATCGGACCGATGGCGCGGCACGTCGAGGACCTCTGCGTCATGATGGAAGTCCTCACCGGTCCCGATGGACAGGATCATACGGTCGTCCCCATGCCAAATGGCGATGCGCGCGCCATCGATGCCGCGGGCCTCCGCATCGCCTGGTTCGCCGACAACGGAATCGCGCCGCCCACCAAGGAAACGGCCAGCCTGGTGTGCAACGCCGCGCAAGGCCTGAACGCGAAGGAATGCCGGCCTCCCCGCATCGGAGAAAGCTACGACCGCGAGATGGAACTGATCGGCCCCGATGGCGGCGACGGCCTGCGCGCCTGGCTGCAAGCAGCCGGAAGCACGCGGACGCATCCTTTGCTACAAGGGTGGCTGGACAAACTGGGACCGTACCGCACTAACATCGCAGGGTTCGGTAAATATTGGGAGTCGCTATACGGCTTCCGGGCTGCTATGTTCGAATTCTTTCAGGACTATGACGCGATCCTATCGCCGGTCTGTGCCACTCCTGCGGTGCCACATGGAAAGTCAATCGAAGAACTTACCTTCCGTGGATTCAGTTACACCATGACTTACAATGTTACCGGCTGGCCCGCCGCCGTAGTGCGTTGCGGCGAAACTCCCGATGGCCTGCCGATTGATTTGCAGGTAGCCGCGCATCCGTGGCGCGAAGACGTAGCGTTAGCGGTGGCCTTGCGGCTGGAACAACTGTTCGGGGGCTGGAAGGCGCCCAATCCCAGAAAATCCCAGAATGTTTTCCCGGGATGAATAAGCACGGTGTCGCCGCTTCCCCGGTACGTTCCGGCACCTAATGTTCGCCCGAACGGCACTGAAGCTTACGCTCATTACACGCGCAATCGCAACTGTAAGGCATGGCCCGTGTTTGTGCCCAGGTATGATTACCGTAGGTTTGTGGGTTCGATTGGAAGCCAAAAAGGGAAAAGAAGAGGAGGTCGCCAATTTTCTGAGCGGGGCGCTGCCCATCGTGCAATCCGAAACCGGCACCGCCGCGTGGTTCGCGATTCGCATGGGCCCCTCCACGTTCGGCATCTTCGATGTCTTCTCCGACGAGGCGGGCCGCAAGGCACACCTCGCCGGGCAAGTCGCAGCGGCACTCATGACAAAAACGCCGGAGCTGTTCGCCGGCCCGCCCGTAATCGAAAAGGCGGACGTGCTGGCCTCCAAGCTGCCCACCGGCTCCGCCATGCGGGCGACATACTAATCTCGCCCCAAGCGAGACACTCGGTGCGAGAATACTAGTTTGTGCGCACCGGTGGATCTCCTACATTCGGATTGCTGGCGGGTCTCGCGGTCACCTTATCCGCGGTGGCCGTTTACGCCGGGTATACCATCATCCAATTGCGCGCCCTGCGCCAGTTGCAGGCGGAGACCATCGACCGCAACCGCACCGATTCGCTCCTGCTCCTGCGCATTCAGAACGATCTGAACTCGGTCGACCTGGCGATGCGCGACATGCTGGATAACGGCGAACCGTATCCCCTCACGGCGTGGCAGGCGCAGTTCGCCCGCCTCCGCGTCGACCTGGAAGATGCCGTCTCGCGCGAGACCCAGTTTTCTCCCGCCGCCCGTGCCGATGCGCAGAGGCAATACCTCTCCGCGTCGGTGGCCCAGTTCTGGGACGCGCTCGACCGCATCTTCGTTCTGGCCCGGACCGACGAGTCCGAAGCGCGCACCCGCATCCGCATCTCCCTCCAGGCGCGGCAAGCCGCCTTGAGCACCGCGGTGGCGCGCCTGCTGGTGCAGAACAACGACAATGAGAAGCAGGCAGCCGCGCAGACGCGGCAGATCTATGCACGCGGCGAGCGCAATGTGTACCTGTTCCTCGCGGCCATTCTGATTGTCCTGCTGGCTACCGGACTTTACCTGGTGCAATACAACCGCCGTATGTTTGAGCAGGTGGCCGCCCTTTCCGAGCGCCGCAGCGAACTGGCGCAGCAGCTCATCGCCATGCGCGAAAACACGTTCCGCTCGATCTCGCGGGAACTGCACGATGAGTTCGGGCAGATCCTCACCGCCATCGGAGCCATGCTCCAGCGCGCCGGGCGCCGCGCGTCCGCGGTGGAATCGCCGCTATGCGCCGATCTGAAGGAAGTGCAGGAGATCGTGCAATCCACCCTCGATAAAGTCCGCACGCTCTCCCAGGCGCTGCACCCGGCCGCGCTGGATGAGGCCGGCCTGGAAGTTGCCCTGCAACAGCACCTGCCGGTTTTTCAGAAGCAGACCGGCATTCAGATCGCCTACGAATCGTCCGGCGCGGGGCCGGCACTGGATCAGTCCGTGGCCATTCACGTCTACCGTGTGGTGCAGGAAGCGCTCAACAACGTGGCTCGTCACTCTAAGTCCGCCCGCGCCGCCGTGCGCCTCCGCTATACGGCGGATTGCATGGTGCTCGAAGTGGAAGATGGCGGCGTCGGAATGGCAAATTCGGGCTCCGGCACCGGCATGGGATTGGTCTCCATGCGGGAGCGCGCGGAACTGGTGCATGGCAATCTGGAACTGCTGCCGTCGGAGAGCGGCGGCGTGCTGGTGCGGCTGACGGTGCCGCTGGCTCCTCAGGAGGCGCATGTCTGATCGAACAATCACGGTTCTGCTGGTGGACGATCATCACCTGGTTCGCCGCGGCTTCCGCCGCATGTTGGAAGACGAGCGGGACATCGCGATCCTGGGCGAGGCCGGCGACGGGCATGAAGCCATCGACAAGGCCCGCGAATTGAATCCCGCGGTGATCGTCATGGATTTCGCGCTGCCTGGAATGAACGGTGCGGCCGCGGCGCGGCAAATTCTCAAAGGAGCGCCGGAAACCGCCATTCTGATGCTCAGCATGCACTCGGAGCCGAACTATGTGCGCACCTGCCTGGATGCCGGAGCGCGCGGCTATCTGCTGAAAAACGCCGTCGATCTGGAACTCAGCGATGCCATTCGCAAGGTCGCCGCGGGCAAGCAGGTGCTGGACCCGCGCCTCCAGCCCATCGCCGCGTCCGGCGGCGAGCAGGCGCCGGACCTGACGGCGCGCGAACTGGAGGTGCTGCAACTGATCGTGAACGGCAAATCCAATCGCGAAATCGCGCAACTGCTGCGGCTCAGCGCCAACACCGTGGCGGTGCATCGCGCCAATCTCATGCAGGCGCTGGGCATCCACAACACCGCGGACCTGGTGGTGTATGCCATCCGCCATGGCCTGGCGAGCATCACGTGAAGCGGCGCGATTTTCTCCTGGCGGGGGCCGCTCTTCCGCTGCGCGCCTCGGGCCTGGGTTTCAGCCTGGCCGATGTGACGGCATCCGCCGGCATCCGTTTCGAACACAACAGCGGCGCGTTCGGCGCTAAGTACCTGCCCGAGACCCTGGGCCCCGGCTGCGCTTTCCTCGATTACGACGGCGACGGCTGGCTCGACATTCTACTGGTGAACGGCATGGATTGGCCCGGCCACACCCGCCGCCGCACCACCCTGCAACTCTATCGCAATAATCGCAACGGAACGTTCACGGACGTGACGCAGCAGGCCGGGCTCGCGGTGGAGATGTACGGGATGGGTGTCGCGGTGGCCGATTATGACAACGACGGTTTCCCGGACGTCCTGGTGACGGCGGTGGGACAGAATCGCCTGTTCCGGAATACCGGCGCCGGCCGCTTCATCGATGTCACGGAAAAAGCCGGCCTGGGTGGCCGGAGCGCCTTCAGCACCTCCGCCCTGTGGTTCGATTTCGACCGCGACGGGCTGCTGGACCTCTTCGTCTGCAATTACGTGAAGTGGGCGCCGGAACACGATGTATTCTGCAGCGTTGACGGCAAACGCAAGTCCTACTGCACGCCGGAAGCCTACCGCGGCGCCACCTGCTGGCTGTTTCGCAATCGCGGCAACGGCACATTTGAAGACGTCACGGCGCGCAGCGGCATCTTCGATACCTCCTCCAAATCACTGGGCGTGGCCATGCTGGACTGTGACCGCGATGGCTGGCCGGACCTGATCGTGGCCAACGATACGCAGCCCAACAAGCTCTACCGCAACCGCCGCGACGGCACTTTCGAAGATGTCGCCGTGCGCGCCGGCGTGGCTTTCAGCGAAGACGGCAAGGCGCGCGCCGGCATGGGCATCGACGTGGCCGACCTGGACGGCAGCGGCGCGCAATCCATCGCCATCACTAACTTCGATGGCGAAATGATGGCCCTTTATCAGCCCGGCGCCGGGGGCGCTTATAAGGATGCCGCCCTATCCAGCGGCGTGGGGCAGCCTTCGCAAAACACCCTGGGCTTCGGATGCCTGTTTTTCGACGCCGGCCTGGATGGCCACCTGGACCTGTTTGCGGCCAACGGGCACATCGACGAGACGGCGCGCAATCTTCCCGGAAAGACCGGCTACGCCCAGGCTCCGCACCTGTTCCTCAACAACGGCCGCGGCCAGTTCCGCGATGTGGCGCGCCAGGCGGGCGCGGCATTCGCCTCCCCCAAAGTCGCCCGTGGCGCGGCTGCCGGCGATTTCGACAACGATGGCGATGTCGATCTCCTGGTCACCACCAACCAGGGGCCCGCCTGCCTGTATCGCAACGACGTGACCAGCGGGAACCGGTCGTTAAGGCTCCATCTGCGCGGCACCCGGTCGAATCGCGACGCCATCGGCGCAGTCGCGCGAATCACTACGGCCGAGGGCCGGCAGTCCCGTATGGTCAAGGGCGGATCCAGCTACCTCTCGCAATCCGAACTTGCCCTGACGTTCGGTTTAGGCCGGCTCCCGCGGGCGGAACGCCTCGTTATCGAATGGCCCAGCGGACGTGTGGACGAACACGGTCCCCTCACCGCGGGCGCATACGAATGCGTCGAAGGGAACAAGCCCGTGCGGCGGTGATCCCCGGTGTGTCATGCTTAATGTAATGCTCACGAAGATGGTTCGGTCACGATTTAGTCATGAGCCCGGCGAAAAGGTGGAGGGGTGCACCATCCTGGAAAAGACGGTGATCATCCCACCGCAGCCCGCCGAGCGCCGATTGGGGGTCTACGATTATCTGGTGGAAGTGCCTCCCGCGCCTCCCGGCAAACCCCGGGCCGGGAAGAAGACGCCCGCACCCAAGGCTGCGGCAGCCGATCATGGATCCTTCACCCGGGCGAGTCCCGATGAGATGGGTTCGGTGATCCGCCGCGTGCCCCCGCGGTAAAGTCACCGCTTCTCCGGCGAGTAGGTCAGCTTCACCGCGCTCGCCGTGCCGGTGCCGATTGCTCGCGCGTTTTCCGGCGAAACATCCGGCCGGCGCACAATATGAGGCACCATCGCGATCATCAGCTCGCTGTGGCTGCGGCCGTTCGCGGTTCCGGTAAAAAAGCGGCGTAGCAACGGGATGTTGGCCAGCCCCGGAATGCCCGTGATCGTCTGCGACTCGCTGTCGTTGATCAGACCGCCCAAAGCTCACCTCGCCCTCGCGCACCCGGATGTCGTGGGTTACTTTCCTCTGCCCGATCACGGGTTGATCGATGCCGCCCAGACTGACCTGTCCGGTGACGCTGCTGATCTCCAGTTCGATATGGATGGACACCTCGCCGCCATCGTGTACTCGCGGCGTCATCTCCACATTCACCCCCACATCGATATACGTGAACTGCGTGTTGACCAAGGCGTTTGCGGCGGTGGCATTGGCCCCGGCCGAGTAACTACCGGAAGCGATGGGCTCACGTTCGCCGATCTTTCAGAACCGCCTTGGCATTGTCCACGGCGCGCACCTGCGGCGCCTGCATGATTTTGGTCCGGGCATCGCTCAACGCCGCCTGCAACAGCGCACCGGGTAGCGTTACCGCATAGTCGGCGCTGGAAAGGTGGCCCAGGCTGGCCAGCGATACCGCGCTCGTGGCGCTCGAACCGGATGACGACGAACTGGAGCTGCTGACCTGTATACCCGATCGCGGCGAAAAAGTCACCGGCACGTTCAAGCCGGTAGAAGCCAGTGCCGTGGCGAGTTGCTTGCTGAAGGTGCTGGTGGCTTCCAGCACCAGAATGTCCACCAGCACCTCGCTGCGAGGCTTATCCAGATCGCTGACAATCTTTTCCGCCAGCGCTGTTTTGCCGGCCTCGCCGCGGGCAATGCTGGCGAACTGGTTGTTGCAAACCGTCACCCGCTGCAAATCGGCGATTGTGCGAATGGTGGTGACGATTTCCTGTAGCTCCGCCGGAGTATTCACATTGGAGAGATAGAACGTGCGCGTCACCAGTTGCTCGTAGTCGCGGCGCTTATTGGGATTGTCGTTGGTCAGCAGAATGGTGTTGCTGGAGAGCGGCTTCCAGAAGCTCCTGGTCGTGGACGCGAGAAAATCCAGCGCCTGATCGATGGTGGCGCTCTTCAGATCCAGCGACAGGTTCTTTCCGGGCTGATACTCCGGATCGATCACCAGGTTGATCCCGCTATATTTGCACACGGTTTCAAACATGGTTTTCGGCGATTGGTCGATCAGCTTCAGATCGATCGGTTCGGTGCTGAGCGGCTGCAGTTCGGGCGCCGGCTGAATCCTGGCGATTCGTGCCCGCGTCTGGTCCTTCCCTGGAACGCTGGCGCCTGCCTGCGCTTCTTTTTGCGCCTGCCGGGCCTCGAACCCGGCGCGATAGACCGCAATCTGAAACAGCAGGTTGGCGGGATCTTCGGCCGCCGCCTTCTGGTATTGCGCCAGCGCGCCGCTCCAATCCTTCCGCTGTTCCAGGGCGCGCCCTTGGGCATAAGCCTGACTGCCTTTCGCCGGCGGGGACGCAGCTAGCGGCGCAGCGAGCAGCAGCGCCGCGACCAGCATGGAAAATTGCATTCTTGTTCTCTACCTGGATGACGCAACTATACCCGCGAGCGCCGGGCCTTTCCGCGTAAAGGAATGTTAAGCGTTCCCTACTGATGGCGCAGAGCCGTCATCGGGTCCAGCCGCACCGCGCGCCGCGCAGGCACCAGAGTCGCCGCAATCGCCGTCGCCGCCAGCACCCCACTCACCGTTGCCAGCGTCCCCACATCCGAAGGCTGCACGCCGTAGAGCAGAGTCGCGATATAGCGGCCCATCGCCAGGGCGCCCAGGGAACCCAGCACGATGCCTGTCAGCACCAGCACCAGCCCCTCGCGCAGGAACAGATTCAGCACATCGCTGCCGTTCGCGCCCAAAGCCATGCGGATGCCGATCTCCTGCGTGCGCTGCGCCACGGCGAACGCGATGACGCCGTAAATCCCCAGCATCGCCAGAAAGAGGGCCAGCGCGGCAAACAGGCCCACCAGCCAGGTATCGAACCGCCGCGGTTGCAGGCTGGCGTCCACCACCTCCTGCATGGTGCGCATGGCAGAGAGCGGCAGGGCCGGGTCCAGCGAAGCCACCGCCTGCCGCGCGGCGGACGCCACGGCGGCCGGGTCGCCACTGGTGCGGATCATAAAAGTGAGCGCCCCGACCGTGGAGTAGCCGTCCTCCAGTTGATCCACCGGCTGGTAGGAGTGAGGCATGGGCTCGCCTTCCATGCTGGTCGATTTGGCATCGGCCACCACGCCCACAATCGTGGCCCAGTTCCGTTTGTCGCTCCCGGACCCGTATT
Organism: Candidatus Sulfopaludibacter sp.; assembly: GCA_031292755.1. Taxonomy (GTDB): domain Bacteria; phylum Acidobacteriota; class Terriglobia; order Bryobacterales; family Bryobacteraceae; genus Sulfopaludibacter. Next base: position 15,248 of record JARLGM010000039.1, on the reverse strand, counting down.
TCAAGCGTTTGCCGATGGGGTCCTGCCCGGGCCAGTAGCGGCGCGCCAGGTTCTCGCTCACCATCACCACCGGAAGCGCATCCTTGCGGTCGGCGCTGGTGAAGTAACGGCCGCGCCGCAACGGCACGCCCAGTGCCTGCAGCAGGTCGCCACACACCGGCGTGAAGTCGTGAATCGGAATCTTGCCGTCCGCCGGATGCCAGCCTTCCGGCATAAACGTGCGATTCCACGTTGTGCCCTGCAGCGGAATATAATTGCCGCCGCCTGCCGCCACCACGCCCGGAATCGCCTGGAGCTTCGCGGTCAGCTCATGGAAGAAGGGCAATACGCGGTCCTGTGGATATTGGTTCGGCGGCAGGGAAACACCGAACGAAAGAACGTGCTCCGGCCGGAAGCCGGGGTCGGTCTTCATGGCGCTGATGTAGCTGCGAACCAGCAATCCCGCGCCCATCAGCAGGACCAGCGAAAGGGCAATCTCGCCCACCACCAGCACATTCTTCATGCGGCGCCGGGCCGCTCCCGCGGTAGTGCCGCGGGCCGTTTCGTGAAGCGCCGCGCCCATATTGCCGCGCATCGCGCTGAGCGCCGGCACGCTTCCGAAACCTACCCCCGTCAGCAGCGAAAGCGCGGCCGCAAAGGCCAGGACCCGAAGATCCAGCGTGACGTCTGAAGAGTGTGGAATGCTGCCCGGCAGCACCGCGACGAAAGTGCTCAGCGCCAGCGAGGCCAGCCACACGCCCAGCGCTCCGCCGGCAAGACCCAGCACCAGGCTCTCGGTGAGTGCCTGCCGCAGCATGCGCCAGCGGCCCGCACCCAAGGCCGAGCGAATGGCCATCTCGTGCTGCCGCCCCGCGGCCCGGCTCAACAGGAGGTTGGCCACGTTGGCACAGGCGATCAGCAGCACGAAGGCCACCGCCCCCAGCAGGACAAACAAAATGGGGCGCGCCGGCCCGGAGACAATTTCGCCCAACGACGTCGCGCCAATCTCCAGCCGGAGCCCGAGCCCGCTCTTGTACGCTTCCGGATACTTGTCCTCTATCTGGTGCGCCACCGCGGTCATGTCGTCACGGACCTGCGCCTCCGGCACGCCGGCCTTCATGTGCCCCACCACGCCGAAATCGAAATCGTCCACGAAATCGGCGAGCTCGTCTTTGGTGAATGCCATCGGGACCCAATACTCCGCGGGATCGGTGGTCGCGTGGGGCGTGCCGCGCGGCGGAAATACGAACTGGCGCGGCATCACGCCGATTACCGTGTACGGCTGGCTGTCCAACTGAACGCGCCGCCCGGTGACGTTCGGGTCGGCGCCGAAACGGTCGTGCCACAGGCCATAACCGAGGATCACCACATGGTGGTCCGGCGAGTCTTCTTGCGGTGTGAACGCGCGGCCCAGCATCGGGGGAATTCCCAGAGCAGGAATCAGGCTGGCGGAGATGCGCGCGCCCGTGAGGCGTGTCGGCTCCGCGTTGCCCATGGCGAAGTTCACCCGCTGCCCCTCGAACGCGGCCACCGCATCCAGCGATCGCGTCCGTTGCATGATATCGATGACATCCGGAGGCGAAACCGCTATCCACTCGGCAAACACCTTGGGGATCCGCTCCTGCACGAGCACCAGCCGCCGGGCATCGCGATACGGAAGAGGCTTTAACAGTACCGCATTCACCACGCTGAAGATGGCGGTGTTGGCCCCAATCCCCAGAGCCAGAGCCAAAATGGCGACGGAGGCGAAACCCGGCGATTTCGCCAGCGTCCGCAAGGCATAACGAAGGTCATACAACATAAACCACGCATAGTGCACGCGCCATGCCGGGCCGCGATCAGTCAAACCCCGGGGGTGTCCGCCACTCCGGTGTCCCGTTTTGCGACTGGCCGTCCGAAAGCGGACACGCCGCGCATAGAACTTTCCCCGCTTTCGTTAGTACCTCCGAATCGTTTTGGGACGTTCGAGACTTTTCGGTACCCCACTCGCCGCCTTTTTCGGTACGGCTAGACCTTCCGGCCGGCCTCCGCATAAACGCATACTCGTCTCATGGCTGGAGCACCCATTCTTGTTGTGGACGACGCGCCGGTGAACTTGAAACTGATGCGCCTGCTGCTGACTCATGAGGGATACGAGGTCCGCACCGCGGAACGCGCGGAAGACGCTTTGCTCATGCTGTCCAGCTACCGGCCCGAACTGATCCTCGCCGATCTCCAACTGCCGGGCATGAACGGTCTGGAAATGACCCGGCGTGTCAAACAGAATCCGCAGACCAAGGCCATCCGTGTCGTGGCGCTGACCGCCTGCGCCATGGCCGGCGACCGCGAACGCGCTCTTGGCGCGGGCTGTGACGACTATATCAGCAAGCCGATCGACACCGCCGCACTGGCTTTCCGGGTGCGGCAATTGCTCGCGCCGGACGCCGGTACTCCTGCCAAGGACGAAGCACAGCGCCCCGGCGAGCCTGCGCAGGCCATCTTCGGTTCGGAAATCGAGACCCTGCGGCGCGGCTTTCTGCATGAGGGCTCCGAGTACTGCAGGCAGTTGCTGGATAGCATGAAATCGGGTTTCGACGCAGCGCGCGCGGCAGGGCAACTGCATCAGTGGGTGGGCAGCGCGGCGCTTCTGGGACACAGCGAGATTTCCCTGCTGGTTCAGAGAGCGGAACAATTGCTGCGCGAAGAGCCGCTGGTGGTGCCCGAGCTTCGCGAGGTGGTCAGCGACCTGCTGCTCAGCTTTTCGGAGCTCTCCGGCGATGCGTTCGCGCCCGTCCCCGATTACCTTGCCGAAGCGGTGGCCGGGAAGCGGGTCGCCCTGGTCGGCTTTACGGCCGAACGCGCCGATGGCATGTGTACGGTGCTGGAGCGCGTGAAAGCGCGGCCTTTGTTGTTCAGCGAAGGCGATGACCCCGCCTCCGAAGCCATTCAGAATTGCGACCTGGTTCTGTTTCACGTAAGGCGCGACACCCTGCAAAGCCGCTGGGTCCAGGCGGACGAGCCCTTCCATGCCTCAATAAAGCTGGTATTCGCCGGCGAACAGCGCGACCTGGTGGCGCTGGCTACGCCGGTGCGCTCCCGCGCGGTGGACTTCATTGTAGGGCGTTCGGATACGCAGGAGGTGTTACTGCGCATCGCCTTCGCCGGCTCACGGCATGTGGTGGCTGCCCCCGCGCCGGCTCCTGCGATCGCCACCGAAGCGCCGCCGCGGCCCCGCATGGCCGCCGGCTCTCCCCGGATCCTGCTGGCCGATCACGATCACATCGTGCATACGGTGGTCCGCATGGCGTTACAGAACCACGGTATGTCCTGCAAAGCCGCCGATAACGGTCTCACCGCCCTGAGCCTGATCCGAAGCGAGCAGCCACACGTGGCCATCCTGGATGTCGATATTCCCGGGATGGACGGCTACGAAGTGCTCGCCGCCATTCGCGAGGAGAAGATCCCGACGCGCGTCATCGTGCTCACCGCGCTGGGACGGGAGAAGGACATCCTGCGGGCTTTCAACCTGGGAGCGGACGACTACGTGACCAAACCTTTCAACCCCTTCGAGCTGGTAGCTCGCCTGAAGAGGTTTCTGCTATGACAAGCTCGCAGCTTCTGGATGCGTTCCTGGTGCTGGTGCCCATCCTGGCCGCGGCGTACCTGGCCATGCTGGCGTGGGTTTCCCTATCCCGCGGGCGGCGCCTCACCCCCGCCGTGCAGGCGGAGATGGAGAACGCCCTGGCCGCCTACCTGTGCGGCAGCCGCGAGTTAGGGGCCTTGCGCGCACTCGCGGACGCGCATCCGGGCCATCTGTGCGAGATGCTGCTGGCATACCAGGTCAGGGTAGCCGCCCGCCGCGAGGAGCTCTGCGAACTGGCCATGGCTCTCGGATTTGTGGACCGCTGGCTGCGGGAGACCCGGTCCGCCACTCTTGCCAGGCGGCGCACGGCCTTCGTCCGCATCGCCACCGTGGCGCATCACCAGCCGGTATTCCAGAAGGTGCGCGAGCTTGCCTGCAAGGCGTCCCGGGATACCGACGGGCAGATCCGGCTGAACGCGGACCGTATTCTGCTCGCGGGCGGCCGTGACGTGGACATCACGCACGTGTTTGAAGCGGCGATGATGGAGACTTCCGGGATCCGGTCGGCGCTGGCCGGCGAACTCAGACTACATGCCGTGGCGTTATGTGAGAATGCCATCCAGTGGGCTTTACGGCGAGAGAATCCGCTGGACATTTTGAAGATCCTGGCCTCCTGGGAGAGGGCTTTGCCGCTCACGGATGTGGGATCGCTGGCGAAGCACCCCGATCGCGCGGTCCGTCTGGAGACCATGCGGCTGCTACGGTACCTGCCGGCCACGACGCGCAATCAGGAGGCTCTCCAACACGGCCTGGCGAGCCAGGACGCCGAGATCCGCGAGGCTGCCGCCGCCGCGGTGCAGCCGGGGCCGGCCGACGGTTCCCTCCAAGCCAATCACTTCGCTGACACAGCCGGCAGCGCCAGGTGGATGGATTCGCCCGCGCCACGGTAAGTCAGGTCATAGGCCGGATTCTTCTGCTTCTGCCTGGGTTTGGCGAAGTACAAATATCCCGCCACCGGCACCGTGGTCATACCCGTGGCCAGTTCCTTATCGACCAAGTCGTGCTCGATATCCACGGGATCCGGCGCGGCAGTTCGGGGATCGGGCGCCGGGTATGGCTGGCTTCCAGGAGTGCCGACCGTCGTGCTGGCGCCCCCATAAACTCCACCGCGGTTGTAAGGGCCGCCGGATTCGTATCCGATGGTCGCCGTGGTCATCACCGGGATGTTACCCGGCAAACTGGGCGGCTGATGGCTCTTGCCGCCGCCCCGCTTCGCAGCCATGATCTCCACGGGCTCCACCGGACGCCGCATGGTGCGGTCATCGCCAACCTGCAAACGGAACTGGCCGTTATCGACACTCACCTGGTTTCCGGGGTCCGGAAAGATCCCGATTTCCACCACAACATAGCCGGCGGAGTCCAGATTCATGGGGAACAGTTTCTTAACTTGGGCCGGAGACAGCACCGTGGCCGCAACCGTGAGCCCGGGAGCGGATTGGCGCACGGGGTAATCGCCCGGAGTAGCGCGCGGCGCAATGCCACTGGTATTCGCCGGCGGCTCGGAACCGGTGGGCCGCGGAAGCTGGCCGAACGCGAGAACGGCCGGGAACAAAATGACAGCGGCAACGCGGGCGTACATCGCAACCTCCGTTACTTATTGTACGCGCGCCAAAAGGCTGGGTTTCAGCCTTTAGTGGGTCATGGCGTAGACGATGTAGTTGACGCCGATGCGCAGGCCCAATGCGGAAAACTTCTGCGGATAGGTGGGTTCGTCGGCGTTTTCCCAGGAATCGCCCAGATCCATGTTGTGGCAGATGGCGGCAATGATGCGGCCGTGATCGTCGTAAACCGCGCGGAACTCGGGATTCACGCCGTCCTTTTCGTAGATGCGGCCGGTCTGCGTGTATTGCATGCCGGGCACCTGGTAACGCTCGTCCAGATCGAAGACGGTGTGGAAAATGGCATCCTTGCTGTCGATATCCACAATCTGGCGGTCCGGGAAGATTTTCTTGAAGCTGGCCACGAAGACGTTCCATTCGTCGGTGCCGTGGAAGTCATCGCACATAAAGAAGCCGCCCCGGTCGAAAAACTCGCGCAGTTTGGCGATTTGACGGTCGTTCAGTTCCCAGTGGCCCACTTCCACCGCGTACAGCCATGGGTAATTGAACACGTCATCGTCCGCGTCCACATTGATGGTCTGTTCGGCCGAGCGTCCATCGATGCGCGTGAGGCGGCGGACGGCCAAGGCCAGATGCCGGTCGGAACGGGGATAGTCGATGGTCCAGTTGGTATTGCCTTCATGCCAGTCGAAGCCGCGCTTGAACTCACTTTGCCAGTCGATGCGCAGGTGCGTGGTGGGGTACATGAGGCGGGCGAAGGTCCACTCGCCGGGGACCATGTAGTCCTTGGGCAAGGGGAAATTGTTGTACTCCCAAGCGGGATATTCGCGGAAGGGCTTCTGGGCGAACACCGTGCAGGCAAGCACACACGCACCCACCACTCCCGCAACCGGCCAACCGTACCTCATCAATTCATTATATCGGCGTTACTGTCCCGGGCCGCCGCGCCGACCGCCTGCCGGGGCCGTCAGGCGCTGCGGCATATCGGCGAGGGCGTAGCTCATGACGGCCAGCGCCGCCACATTCTTGCGGAAATCGCCGGGGCTCACTTTGTCCAGGGTGTCGGCCTCGGTATGGTGCCAGTCGAAATAATGAGTCCCCACGGTGCGCTCGGAGAGGCCCGGCACGCCGTCGCGAATCAGCGGAGCGATGTCTTCCCCGCCCCCGCCGGCGGTGATCTCGCCGGCGCCGATGCGGTCCAGCAATTTGGCCACCTGCTGGAGCAGTTTCTGCGAATCCTGGTCCACACCGGCGCCGAATCCCAGCGGCGCTTCCGCTCCGCCATCCATTTCCAGTGCGGCCACCTGGTTGTTCAGCTTGTCCCCCACGAATTCCCGGTAGGCCTCGCCGCCGCGCCCTCCGTTCTCTTCGTTCACCCAGAACGCCACCCGCAGCGTGCGCTCGGGCTGCAGGCCCAGTTTATGAATCAGTGCGAGCGCCTCCAGGCAGGCCATGATGGACGCGCCGTCATCCTGGGCTCCCTGCCCCACGTCCCAGGAATCGATGTGGCCGCCAATCACCACCACCTCTTCGGGACGGCTCTTGCCCCGAATTTCGCCGATCACGTCGCCGGAATCGACGTCCGGCTCCGTGCGCGCGCCCATCTCCAGGTGTACCCGCACCGGCACGCCGTCCCGATACAGGCTCTGGAGCATGGCGGCATCCTCGGGCGAAACGGCGGCGGCTGGAATTTTGGGCTGCTTCTCGTCGTATTCCATGGCTCCGGTGTGCGGAATCTGCATGGAGAGCGGCGTGGCGGAGCGCACCAGCACCGCGACAGCGCCCAGGGCTGCCGCGCGGGATGCGCCGCCGGAGCGGTAGCCGCGCGCCGGCCCATAGCCCTGGAACACGTAGTTATAGACCACGATCCTGCCCTTGACCTTGCCCGCGCCGAGCGCCATGAGTTCGTCGAAGGAGGATACCGCGACCACGTCCGCGGTCAGGCCGCCCGGCGGCGTGCCGATGCTCATCCCGAGTCCCAGCATGTGCAGAGGCTTATCGACAGGCGCCACCATCCGGGCAGATTCGGCGCCGCGCACCCAGTGGGGCACTTTGGTGGGGATGACCCGCACGTTCGTCAGGCCCACCGCCTTCATCTGCTCCACGGACCAGGCGATGGCACGCTGCAACGATTCCGATCCGCTCAAGCGGTTGCCGATCCGGTAGCAGAGATACTCCAGCCGCTTGTAGCCTTCGTCGTCGGCCAGGGCGGCGTCGATCAATTTGTCGGCGATGGGCTTATACCTTTCGGTCAGTTCCTGCGAGCGGCTCAGGCCCGCGGCGGAGAGTGCCAGCAGGGCGAAGGTACAGGCGCGGCGAGACATAGAATCAATATCGCACAAAGAGTCCGCTCGCTACCGCAGCCACGGAATGTACGCAGGCACGTGGCGGCGATACTCCTGGAATTGCGCGCCGAAGCGGGAGTCGAGCAGTCCGTCCTCCGCCCGTACCCGGACCTCCGTGCCCGCCAGGAAGACGGCCAGCGAAACCAGCGCCCACGGCCAACGGGTCAGAAGCAACAGGGTGCTGACCAGGATCGCCAGCAGCGACGCGTAAATAGGATGGCGCACCACGGCATACGGGCCGGTGTGTACTAGTTGATGATCGCAATACAGGCCGGCGGTGATGCGAAACTGCCGGCCCAGGTGCTTCACGGCCGTCCAGCCCAGCACCGGAGCGATGGGCCCGAGGAGCATGGACGGCAGAATTCGCAGCAGGCCGGGCTCTGCGGCCGCTGGCAGCCGGAACAGAAGGGCGATGGCGAAAGCGGTGACCTCCAGGAGCAGGCCGAGACCAGTGGGACCGGGCTGCGCGATCGAGGCGCGACTCTGCCGGTGCGGCGCCCTTAAAATAAACGGATACCACCACACCACCCAGCAGACCGCCAGTTCCACAAGAGCCGCAAGGTACACACCTGCAATATACAGTACGCCTGTCCCCTGGCGCGCTTTTGCCGGTAAATTCGCGGGTACGATGAATAGCCCGCGCTCACCCGCAAGATGGCAATCCGTTCTCGTCTCGTTGTACCGTGGATGAAAGATGCCGATGACAGAAGCGCGCGCCGGGGACCAGGTTGTCCGCTATGATCGCGAAGCCACGGCGGCGATCTACGCGGGGCTGAAGCACGGATTCGCGGAAGAGTGCGGCTGCGTGTTCTGCCGGAATTTCGCGGCCCAGCGAGATCCCATCGGCGGCTGGTTCTACTTCGTGGGGGAAATGGCCGCGTGGGGCGAGCGGAATGTCAACGCTCCGGACGCCGATCGCTATTTCGATTTTTTCTTTACCTCGGCCAGCCCGCCCGCCCCTGCCTTTCGCGGCAGAGCGCTCCCGGTGCTCCCCGAGCCTCCCGAATACAGGACGGCGTCCAAGGATACCCGGCCCAGGTGATACCCGGTCACTGCGCCATTCTCATCCCAGCATACCGGCCATCCCCGGCGCTCATCGATGTCGTAGGCGCCCTGAGCGAGCAAGGCGGAGCTCCCATCGTGCTCATCGATGACGGCAGCGGACCGGAATCGGCCGACATTTTCGCGCGCGCTGCCGCGTACCCCGGAGTGCGCCTGCTGCGCCATGACACCAATCTGGGCAAGGGAGCGGCGCTGAAGACCGGCATCCGGTTCGCGCTTGCCGAATACCCGGACCTAGCCGGCGTCGTGACGGCGGATGCCGATGGGCAGCACCATCCGGAAGATATCGCGCGCGTGATGGCGGCATTGCCGGCGGGCAAAGGCGCGAGCCTGGTGCTGGGGTCGCGTTCTTTCCAGGGCGCCGTGCCGCTGCGCAGCCGCATCGGCAATGTGCTTACGCGATCCATCATGCACGTGCTGCTGGGCTGCAAACTGCGGGATACGCAGACCGGCCTGCGCGCCATCCCCGTAACCATGCTCCCGCAGCTTCTGCAGCTGGAATCCAGCGGCTACGAGTTTGAACTGGAGATGCTGATCCTGGCGCATCAACTCTCCATCCCGGTGGCGGAAGAACCCATCCGCACCATCTACGAGGCGGGCAACCGGTCGTCGCATTTCAATCCGCTTGTGGATTCGATGAAGATCTACTTCGTGCTGCTGCGCTTCACTTCGGTGTCGCTCGCGACCGCGCTGCTGGACAACCTGGTCTTCTACCTGGCGTACCGGCACAGCGGGCACGTGCTGGCGTCGCAGGTTCTGGGGCGCGTGCTGGCAGTGGCGTTCAACTATTGGATGGTGCGGCGCTCGGTGTTTTATTCGCAACAGCGCCACCTTTCGACTCTGCCGAAGTACCTGGCGCTGGTGGCGGTCAGCGGCGCCGCGTCTTACGGCGGCATCCGGCTGCTCGGTGCCAGCCTGGGGATTCATCCGGTGGCCGCCAAGCTGATGGTGGAATCGGCGCTGTTCTTCGTGAACTTCGTCGTGCAGCGGATGCTGATTTTTCGACCGTCGCACGGCCGCAAGCGCCACGCCGGGGGAGCGGCCTTCGTGCTGCTCTGGGTGATTTTCGCGGCCGTTCTCGGCCTGGAAGTGTACGGATTCCGGAGCAACCATTTGTTCGCGCAGGAGATCTGGCACCCCATCGGCCTCGATCGCTTCTTGCGATACGTGCGCCTCTTCGTGCTGTTCTCCGTCCCGATGCTGGCGTTTGCTCCGCGCTTCTACATTCCGGTAGTGGGCGCCGTGGTGCTGGTGGGCACAACGCTCGCCGCGGGACCGCTGGCGCCGGCGGCAGTCCTGTTGTTTCTAGTCTCCGCCTGCGCGCTGGGCTGCCGCATTGTGGATGACGAACTGCTCGCCACGCTTACCGGCACGGGCATCTTTATTCTGTCGATGTTGGCCACCGCGCGGCTGCCGGTGAATTATCCCGCCGTGTGGGCCGCGGTGCTGCTGTTGCCGGTCGCACTGGATCTTCGCGGCGTGTCGCGCCGGTTCGCCGGATGGGTCCGCGCTATGTGCCAGCGAAGAACGCGCCCGGTGGCGGAACGCGCGGCCCTGGCACTCCTCACCTTCATTTTGGGGGCGCACTGGCTGGTGGCGCTGAAGCCGGAGATCAGCGCCGACGGGCTGGCCATGCACCTGGCCATTCCCGTCAACATGGCCGCGCATCATGCCATGACGTTCCAGCCCGGCAGCCTGCTATGGGCAGTGATGCCCATGGGCGCCGATTGGGCCTACTCCATCGTGTACCTGATGGGCGGCGAACTTGCCGCGCGCCTGCTGAACTTCGCCATGCTGCTGGCGCTGGCCGGCCTGTTGTATGCCGCCGTCCGCCGGTGGCTTCCGCGCGCTGCCGCCCTGCTGCTGGTGGCGCTGTTCGCTGCCTCTCCGCTGGTGCAACTGGTCACCGGTTCACTCTTCGTGGAGAATCTGCTGGCCGCCCTGCTGCTCGCGATGTTAACGGCAGTCTGGCGTTTCGGCGACACCGGCAATCGCAAATTCCTTTATGCCGCCGCTCTGCTGGGCGGCGCGGCGCTCACCACAAAATTGGCCGCCCTGCCGTTTGTGGTGCTGGCTATGCCTTTCGCGGCGCTGGAAGTGCGCCGTCACTGGAAGCGCGTAGGCCCTGCGCCCTGCCTGCTCGCCCTGCTTCTGCTGCTGGCCACGGCGCTGCCCACCTATGCCATCGCGTGGCTGAAGACGGGCAATCCGGTGTTTCCGTTCCTCAACGGCACGTTTCCCTCGCCGCTGCTCGACCGCGCCGCGGAGGTTCGCGACTATCGTTTTCGGCGGCCGTTGACATGGCGCACTCCCTTCGACCTGACCTTTCTCACTTCCCGCTTCTACGAAGGGCAAAACGGATCTATGGGTTTTCAGTACCTGCTGCTGGCGCCCTTCGCGCTGGTTGCGCTCTGGAGCAAGCGGCGGCCGGCGATCTGCGCCTCCGTCATCGCCCTGGCAGCAATGACCGTGGTGCTGCGCTCGGAACCCAACGCCCGCTATCTGTACGCCGGATTGCCCCTGCTCTTTATCCCGTTTGCCGCCCTGCTGGCGAGTGCCAGGCGAAACCGGCGGCTGCTGTATGGAGCCCTCATCGCCTGCGCGGTGCTCTGTACCGGAATCGACATCTGGTTCCTTCCCGCGTCGAGCTGGTATCACAAGAAGTTTTACGCGCATTATGAATTCCGCCCGGACGGCTTCGAGCGATACCTGGACGAGGACGCGCCCGCCCGCGCGGTGGTGAAGTATTACAATCGCGAGCACCCCAATTCCACCATGCTGCTGGTTTCCGATAACGACCTGGCGGACGCGCGCGGCACGGTGTACGAAAACAACTGGCACCAGTGGGACACCTGGACGAAGATTCAGAATGCCGTCAACCTGCCCCAGATGATCGAGCTCGTGGATGCATGGAAGCTGCAATATTTTATTGGGCGTAACGAAGCGGTGAATTCGCCTGACGAATCGCGGGGCCTGCGCCAGTTTCTGGCGCAGTGTACGCAGACCGAGCTCGAACGCGATGGAGTGTTTCTGGCGAAGGCCAATGGCCGGTGTCTCGAAGTGCCCGCAGCTCCGCCGGTGACTCCGGGCACGTACGACGATTTCGACCCGGCTTTGCGATTTCACGGCAAATGGGTCCACAGTGACGAATTCCCCGCCGCGTGGCAGCGCACCGTGAGCTATACCAATACCAAGGGGGCCCAAGCGGCGCTGATTTTCGACGGACAAGGGCTGACTTATGTATTCACGCGCGCTCCCAATCGCGGGTTCGCCGAACTGCTGATCGATGGCGTCAGCAGGGGAGTGCTGGACCTGTATGCGCCCGAAGCGCAGTGGCAGAGCCGCTATCGCGTATGCTGCCTGGCGCCGGGCCGGCACATCGCCGTGATTCGAGCCCTGGGACAAGCCCGTAAGGAGGCTACCGGCCGGTTCGCCGATGTGGATGAACTGGTCGTGGAGTAAATCCGGCGCACATGCAGAAGATCAACCGTTTTGCGTATTGGGGCACGATTGGCACGGCGATCCTGGCTGTCGGCTCCTATTATCTGTCGCAGTTGCAAGCCACTGGCGAGCGGTTCGACTGGATGGGGCCGCAGACCGGCTACTACAACTATCTCGGGCAGGCCCTGGCACACGGCCGCCTGGCGCTGCCGGTGCGACCGTCTCCTCAGTTGCTCGCCGCCTCCAATCCGTGGGACCCCGCGCTGAGCGACTCCTATAAGGTGCACGACCTGGTCTATTTCCACGGGCGCTATTACCTGTACCACGGCGCCGGACCGGCCGTGCTGCTGTTCACACCGTGGCTGCTGCTCACCGGGCACGATATGCCCGAGCGGTTCGCCATGTTTGTGCTGTGCTTCGGCGGCTTTCTGTTTTCCTGCGGCGTGTTGCTTCGGTGGCTGGAAATGGCCGGCGCGAAACCGGGTCTGGCGTTGCTCGCGCCCATGCTCCTGGCACTGGGGCTCTGCTCCGGCGTGCCCTACCTGCTGAACCGCGTGGCAGTGTACGAAATCGCCATCGGCGGAGGCTATTTCTTCGTTTCGGGCGGGCTGTTCTTTCTTACCCTCGGAGTCGAAGCGAAAACGCGGGCGCGCGGCATCGCCTGGCTCACCGCGTCAGGCTGCTTCTTCGGGGCGGCCATTTCCTGCCGCCCGCATCTGGGAATGGCCGGGTTGTTCGCTTTGGCCGGGCTGGCGATCCTGCTGGCCGGGTCGCGCGCCAGATTAACCGGTTTCGCCGCGGCCTTCGCACTGGCCGGATCGTTGGTGGCGCTCTACAACTACGAGCGGTTCGGCAAGCCGTTCGAATTCGGCATTCGCTACCTGTTGACCGGCCCCGAGCCCATCGGCATCAAGCTGGCGCTGGCGAATCTGCTGCCCGGTTGCTACTTCTGGCTGCTCTGCCCGCCGGAGTTCAGCCGCGTCTTCCCCTGGATCCGGCTGGCATTCCGCTATCCGTTCGGTTCGGTGACCCACGCTTTCCCGCACGATTATTTCATCGAGCCCACGGCCGGCGTTTTGTATCTGGCCCCCTTCGTCGCGGCCGCGCTGTTCGTCCCCTTCGCCCGCCGGTCGATACTGCTCTGGAGCACCCTGCTCTCTTCCGCGGCGGTTTTCCTGTTCCTGAACGCTACCGGCTTCACCACGCAGCGCTACGAGGTAGACTTTCTGCCGATGGCACTCCTGGTCGCGCTGGTGAACCTCGCGGGGTGGATCCATCGGACTCGCGGACGTCCGCGCACAGCACTGCGTGCCGCGCTGATCGTCGCCATCCTATCGGGCGCGGCGGTGAACCTGGCCCTGGCAATCCAGGGGCCCTACGGCGACATGCTGAAGAAGCAGCCCGCCACCTATCTGCGGATTGCGCGGTGGTTCAGTCCCACCCGCCGGGTCCGGCCGATGCTGAACCCCGCGGTGGACGTCAGCTTCGTGGCGGAATTCCGGCCGCAGCCGGATCGGTATCGCGAACCGCTCCTGGTGACGGGCCACCAGCCCTATCGCTACATCCTGTATGCCGAGCACCTCCCCGGCGGCCTGCGTTTCGTCTCGGTGCTCGACGAAAAGCGAATCGCAACGGAACTGCCGGGCCGCGACGATATCCGCGCCGAGATTCGCGTGAGGTATGACCCCGGTGCTGGCAAACTGACGGCGACGGTCAACGGACAGCAGGTCGCCGTTTACGAAGCGCCCCAACTGATTCTGGCGCCCGAGGAAATCACGGTAGGCGAAAATCGCGTCAAGCCCGATTGGAGCACGGAGCGCTTCACGGGGCGCATCAGCGGCATAGTCACCAGCGTTCGGCCTACCGCACGCGAAACGCATCCACGTCCACAATAGAATCGGTCGCCGCGGGATTGTGCCGCCCCGATGGTCAACGAACAACCGGTGGCCGTTTACGAGACGCCTCAAATAATTCTGGCACCCGCAGATTACCGTAGGTGAAAATCGCGTCGCTGGAGACGGCCAGACGTGACCTTGCTCCGAGTGGCGCGTCCCGGGCGGAGCTTCCCAGAAGACTTATCGGTCCTAATCCGGGATCGGGACTTCTCACCGGAGGCGACAAACCGTCAACTTGGATTTGTAGACGCTAAAGGGCGTCGGGGTTTATCTAATGGCCGTCAGCACACCTCATCGGGTGTCTTTCGTTCCCTACGACGTATGCATGGGGCCTGGAACTTTCCGCGTGAATGCGGTGTCGAACTAAACCGGAGGTGGAAGTCCGGAAATGAAGGCCCGCTTTATCGGCTTGGCCAACGCGCTGCTGGCAAGCGCCCTGCTGGTTTTCGGCGGTAACGCGCAGCAGGCGCCCCGCCAGGAATTCGAGGTGGCGTCTATCAAGCCCACGGGGATCGATCCGAACCAAATCGGGCAGTTGGCGATGTCGGGGCGGATCAAGGTTGGCGCGCAAATACACGGAAGTACCGCCGAATACACCTTCATGACGCTGCGACAACTCGTCACTGAGGCGTTTCAGGCAATGCCCTTCCAGATCGTCTGCCCCGATTGGTTTATGAAAGACCGCTTCGACATTGTGGCTAAGATGCCGGCCGGCGCCGGGACGGGAGATGCTCATGTTATGCTGCAATCGCTGCTGGAAGATCGTTTCAAATTAACCTTACATCGTGAACCCGGGGAAGAGCTCGTCGCAGCCCTGGTAGTGGGCGATAGCGGCCCTAGGCTAACAGAATCGCCCTCAAGGGCGGCGGCGAACTCCGGTGATAGCGCCGGCGAGGGCCCAGGGAGACACGGTCAAGCGACCGTGACGAAGAAGCAGGCTCGTCCATTTGGCGGAATGATGGGGAACGTCGCCGTCAGTTTTACGGTCAATGAACCAACTTCGTCGGTCCGATTCGATGCAAAGTGGATAACAATGACTGATCTGGCACGCTTTCTGATGAATTTCGGTGCCGGCGGTGGCCGCCCCGTTGTGGACATGACCGGTATAAAGGGGGAGTATGACATCGTCCTCGACATTCCATTGTCGATGTTTGGGCTGAACGCTTCTGAAGCGGGATCCGCTTCCACTGAAAACGATCGGTCGTCCCGTCCCGCGGAACAAGCCTCAGATCCTGGAACCGGAACGGTGGTACGTTCCCTGAGAATTTACGGCCTCGACCTAAGAAATTCGCGCTCTGCGCGAGAATCTGACAAAGTGGGCATATTACGCTGCTTTCCCGATTCT
>JARLGM010000038.1 GCA_031292755.1 Candidatus Sulfopaludibacter sp. | reverse complement strand
CCCAGCGCGAAGCCCACCAGTCCCGCGGAAGTGGCCGACGCCGAACCGGCCGAGGAACCGCTGGAACCGGCATCGTAGTCGCCTTTCTCTTTATTCCAACTCCACGGATTCTTGGTCCGGCCCTTAAACCACAGGTCGCCCTGCGCCAGCGCGCCCATGGAGAGTTTGGCCATCAACACCGCGCCCGCGTTGCGCAACCGCGCCACGCAAGTGGCGTCGTACTCGGGCACGCGCTTCATGTAGGGCTCTGCGCCCCAGGTGGTCAGAATACCCTTGGTATCGAAAAGATCCTTAACCCCAAAAGGAATACCATGCAGCGGGCCGCGATACTTGCCGGCCTTGATCTCGCGATCGGCTTTGGCGGCGTCCTCCAGCGCCAGGTCTTCGGTCAGGGTGATGAGACACAGCAGCTTGGGCGAATACTGCTTCATCCGCGCGATGTACATCCTGGTCAGGTCCGTGGACGAGATCGACCGCGAGCGCAGCAGCAGAGTCAGCCTGGTGATGGGCCAGTAGGCGGCGTCTTCCAGGTTCGACGGCACTTTGATTGTCGCGACTGTGGGAATCGTGGTGGAAAAACGCTGCGGCCCTTTGATGGGCTTACGGTCCGGCAGGCCGGGGTGGAAAGCGAAAGAGGGCTCGGTGTCGTATGGGATATCTACCTTGCGCAGGGCTTCGTAATTATTCAGTGCGCGGTTCACGCTGGGCAGCATCATGTCCATTTCGCCGTCCTGAAAGTCCAGGCCCAGCAGCACCAGCGCCCCTTTCAACTGATCTTTGGTGATGCGCATGGGCTGCTGGCCGCGTCCTCCGCGTCCGGCGGGGGGCTGCGTTTGCGAAACGGCGGGACGCGCGGCAGCCAGCACCGTCATCAATTGAACCCAGGTTCTTCTGTCCATAAATCACACCATGATACCTGATGGGCCGGGCGCGAGTAGAATAGTCGCCATGAGGGCGGCGGTTTTGTGGCTCTGTTTCTGGGCATGTGCCAGGGGTGCGGACGGGCCGGAGTTGCGGGCCGGCGACATCGTCAATGCGGCCGATTACCGCGGCGGCGGCGTGACGCCCGGAGAGATCGTTGTGCTGTTTCCCTCGGGTGCGGGCCCCGGGCGGATCGCAGCGTGGGACCTGACCAACGAGGGAAAACCGGCTAGCCCGGTGGGCGCCACCCGCGTCCTTTTCGACAACGTCGCGGCGCCCGTCGTCTATGCCATGAAAGGGCAGGTGGCTGCCATCGTCCCGTTCGAAGTCTCGCAACGGTCCGAGACGCAGGTGGTGCTGGAGTATGACGGCGCGCGCTCGCCGGCGGTGACTCTGCCGGTGATCCGCAGCGCTCCCGCGCTCTTCACCCTGGACGCTTCCGGCAAGGGACAAGCCGCCCTGTTGAACGAAACAGGCTGCTGCAACTCCGTCCGGAATCCCGCCCCGCGGGGCACTGTGGTCAGCCTGTACGCGACCGGTGATGGCCAGACTGCGCCGTGGACCATGCGGCCATCGAAATTGCCGGTCGTCGTAACGGTCGGGGGCGTTCCCGGCGAGATTCTGGACGTGCGCAATATCGGCGTACTCCAGGTGAATTTTCGCGTGCCCGCCGCCGCGCCCACCGGCGACGCGATTCCGCTGGTCCTGGCGGTGGGCGAATCGCGAAGTTCCGGCGCCGTGACCATGGCGGTTCGGTCGTCCAGCCGCCGGGCCCTGGTGGTCAGCCCCGATCAGGCGGTGGGCCAATGGCTCGCGGGCGTTCTCCAGAGCGCCGGCTGCGATGTGCTGGTGGCGCGGGACACGCGGCAGGCAGTTCCACCTGGGGTGGACCTGGTGATGGCCGATATGGAGTTGCCGGCCGGGGACATCCTGGAAATGCTGCGCGCCATCCGAATGCAACGGCCCAGGCTGAGAGTGCTTGTTATCGCCGGGTCGCTCGCTCCCGAAGCCTTGCGAGCGGCCGACCTGCTGGGCGCACAGGGTGTGCTGCGCAAGCCCCTTGCCGCGGAACGGGTGCGCGCCCGTGTCCAGGCCCTTTTACAAGACCGTCCCGCGCATTACTAAATCGCTATTTCGCCGGTGCTGTCGCCCACGCGATCGATGTTCACGCCGAGTCGGCGCAGCACCGTCAGCAGGGCATTGGCCTGCGGGGTGCCCTCGGCGCAGGCGCAATGCTGGTTACCCTTCACCCGGCCGCCGGCGTGCCCGGCTAGAAACAGCGGCACCCGCCGGTGGTTATGCGTATTCGAGTCGCCCATGGGGCTGCCGTACAACACTAGGGAATGATCCAGCAGGCTGCCGTCGCCATCGGGAGTGTTCTTTAGTTTCTCCAGAAAGTAGGGCACCATGCTCACGTGGTAACGATTCAGCCGGGCAAACTCGGCGATGCGGGCGGCGTCCTCGTTGTGGTGCGAGAGCGTGTGGAACGGGCTCTTCACTCCGCTCTCCGGAAAGATGCGATTGCTGACATCGTGGCTCATCTTGAAGCTCGACACTCGCGTAATGTCCGCGGCGAACGCCAGCACTTGCAGATCGAACATGAGCTTCACGTGCTCTTCCCACGAATCCGGCACGCCAAGGGGCGCAATCGCCAGTTCCCTCTCTTCCCCGCTGGTGTTCCGCTTCTCGATGGCCTCGATGCGTCGCTCCACCGCGCGGATCTCCGCGAGGTGCCGATCGACGCGGCTACGGTCCGCTGCCCCCACGCGGTTCTTCAGCCGGGCCGCCTGCGGAGCGGCGCCATCCAGAATGCTGCCCCTCCGCTGAGCCGCCGCACCGTCTCCAAACAGATTTTCGAAAACCATCCGTGGATTGATCTCGGGTAGCAGCGGAGCGGCCGGCGAGGCCCAACTAATGGCGTCCGAGTAAATGCAGCTATAAGTAAAGCCGCACGAGTTCGTAGGTTCGACGAATTCGATCCCGAGCTGGATGGATGGCAGGCGCGTGTCCCGCCCGAACTGCCGGGCATACAAGTGGTCGATCGAGACACCGCCGGCAACATCCGCTCCGTCGGTCTGTTTAGGATGGGTCGCGGTCAGGAACACCGCGCTGGAACGGAAATGATCCGCGCCGACTTCGGTGGGTGCAAAGGCCTCCGCCTGGCGGGCGTCGGTCCCGCTGATGATCGTAACGAACTCCCGCAGCGGCGCCAGCGGCTCCAGGCAATATGAGAAGTCGAAATCGGCGCCATCCCGTACGGGACTCCAATACTGCCTGCCGGTGGTCCCAACCGAACTCCCGGCGGCGCCGTGCACCATTTCGATGCATGCCATGCGGCCGGGCGTCGCACCCGCCGTTTTGCGCCAGGGAGTCTGCGCCGGCACCATCGCATCCAGCAGAGGCAGCGCCAGTGTAACGCCCACCCCACGGAGAACGCTCCGGCGTGAGATGGATTTCCGGGTGACCAGCCTCATGTTACCCTCCATTGCAAACAGAGTACCGCAAGAGTACTAAGGATTGCGCCGGACGGAGCGCCCTTGCGCTACTATGTGCTGGAAAGTGAGGAATACGTGCTCCATTGGTCACTGGTGTTCCTGGTCATTGCGCTGGTTGCCGCCATCCTGGGGTTCGGTGGAATCGCCGGCACCGCCGTCGGTATCGCCAAGATTCTGTTCTTCGTTTTTCTCGTCGTCTGGCTCATTACGTTTTTCACCCGGCGCAGATAGCATTCATGACGGTCAATGTAGTCTTGGTTCAGGATCATAAGGCAATAGCTGGACTGCGGGCTGTTTTCGCTTGCAGTCCCGATCTCCATGTGGCCGGAGAAGCCACCAACGGAGTCGAGGCAGTCGCACTCTGCCGGCGGCTCCGGCCCGATTTGGTGCTGATAGACCTAGGTCTGCCCGGCGTCACAGGTATCCAGCTCACCACCGAAATCCTGCATGTCTGCCCGCGGGCAAAGGTCGTGATGTTCTCGGCTTACGACGACGAAGATTCGATACTCGCGGCTATTCGTGCCGGCGTTCGCGGTTTCGTTTTGGAGAAATCGCCGGCCCAGGAGATCCTGCAGGCCGTTCGCACCGTGGCCGCCGGAGGCACTTACCTCAGTTCGAGCGCTTCCAGCCGGTTGCTGGCGTGCGTGCAGCGCAGCGGGCAGGGCGGCGGCGTCGTTCCCGATGTCGGTTCCCTCTCTCCTCGCGAGATGCAGGTGCTGCGGCTGGTCGCCGGCGGTATGAGAACCAAAGAGGTCGCCAGCGAACTCAACCTGGAGCACAATACGATACGCACCTACCGCCGGACGATGATGAGGAAACTTGGTGTCAAGAACCTGGCCGGCGTCATCGAGGCCGCTCACCTCGCGGGATTGGTTCCGGCGCCGCACCGTAGCCGCCACTAGACGGCTACACGGAACCGGCTCCCCTCAGTTTCCCCCGCCGCCTCCCCCTCGGCGCTGCTGTTGCTGTTGCGTTCCCTGACCCTGGCGCACCGGCGGGGCCTTATCGGCCGCCTGGCGTTCGTTGTTCAGCTCCCACATATCCACACTTTGATCGAAGTCTCCCAGCAGATACTTGCAGAAGTAATCGGCGCGAATCCACGAGAAGTATTCCGCCATCGGACCATAGGCATGACGCTGGCCGGGGAGCATGACGAAATCGAAACGCTTGTTCGCTTTGACCAAGGCATCCATCAGGCGGATCGTATTCGCCGGGTGGACGTTGTTATCGATATCTCCGGTGGAAAGCAGTAAGTGGCCTTTCAGGTTCTTGGCGATCTCCGAGTTCTTGTCGATCGAGTATTGGAAGCTGACCTTGCCGTCCTTGTCAGTAACTTCTTTCAAGCCGTGGTGTTTTTCGCTCCAGGTGTTGTTGTACACGTTATTCTCGTGGTTGCCGGATTCCGATACCGCGACCTTGTAAAAATCGGGGTAGATCAACAGGGCCGCCGTGGACATGAAGCCGCCGCCGGAGTGGCCGGTGATCCCCACACGTTCGATATCGATCCACGGATACTTGGCCGCCAGTTGCTCTACGGCGTGCTTTTTATCGGCCAGGCCATAATCGCGAAGATTGCCGTAGCCGAAGGTGTGATACCACTTGGAGCGGTGGGGATTGCCGCCGCGATTGCCCACCTCGATGACGATGAAGCCCAGGTTGGCCAGCGCGATGTTCGCGCTCTTCGGAGTGAAGACCTGGGTCACACTTTCCGTCTGCGGCCCGGGATACACATACTCCACGATCGGATACTTCTTGCCCGGGTCGAAATCGAACGGCTTGTACATCACGCCGTACAGGTCCGTAATACCATCGTCGGCTTTCACTTTGAATGGTTCGGGGAACTTATACCCGGCCTCCAGCAGCGGAGTAACATCCACCTTCTCCAACGGCATGGTTTCCGCTCCCTGTGCATCATAAAGGATGCTGACGGGCGCCGCGTTCACCCGCGAGCTGTTATCCACGAAGTAGTGGCCCGAATCGGCAGCCACTGCCGCGTGCGAGGCATCGCCCGGATCCAGCAGCTTGATGCCGCTGCCATCCAGACTGGCGCGGTAGTAGTGCATATAGTATGGATCTTCGCCGTCTTCACGGCCCGACGCCGTAAGATACATCGCGCGGGCTTTTTCATCGACATAGGAAATATCTTCGGCGACGAATTCACCCTTGGTCACCTGGTTTTTCAGAGTGCCGTTGGAATCGTAGAGATAGTAGTGGCCCCATCCGTCGCGTTCACTCCACCACACCAACTCCGCGCCGTTATTGATAATGCGCAGGGGCTTGGTCTCGATGTAGACATTCATGCGCTCCTGAATCAGCGGCTTGACGTCGCCGCTGGCCGTGTCCACCGTGCAGACGTCCACGCGATGCAAGTCGCGGCTCATACGCGTGAAGTACAGCTTGTCCGATCCGGGATTCGCCCACAGAGGCTCCGTCTTCTCGTGCTCTTCGCGCATGCGCGTCGAGGGGCGCTCCACCTCGATCTGTAGCGTCTCGTCTTTATAGGCGTCGGCCTTAACGATTTTCCGGTCCCTGGAAGCCACGTCGAAGATCTCGATCTGCGACTGCGGAATTTCCTTGTCGCCCGGCATGGCGTAGCGGTACGTCTCCAGGGTGGGCCGCGGATTGGCCAGCGAGTTGATCACCCAGAGCTTCTCCACCTTGGTGGCATCCCGCCGCACCAGCGCGAACTTTTTGGAATCGCGCGACCAGGAGACGTTGCCGGCGCTCACCCGGGCATTCTTGTTGTCCTGCCCCTGCCCCTCGCCTTCGTTCTGCTGCTGCTCCTGTTGTTGCTGCTGATCGCCGCCCATGCCCCGGCCGCCGCCGTAGCCGTTGTCTTCCACGCCGTCCGTAGTCAGTTGCGTTTCCACGATGCCGGCGTCGTCGGCCTTCTTCAGCGCTTTGGCGTAATTGGCCGCGTCCATGATGTACAGGTTGTGATTCTTGGCGAACACCACCCACTTCTCGTCCGGCGACATGCTGGCCCAGGCCGCCTTGCGCTGCGGGCGCTCGTCCAGCAGATTGAGTTTGGCGGTGGCCAGCTCATACTCGAAGTACAGCGTCTTCTGATTCGGGCCGGCAGTGCCGCCACGGCCGCCGCGCCCGCCCTGCTGCTGCGGATCCTCGCCGTTTCCCTGGCCCAGCGCGTCGGTGCTCACCGTGCCGGCCGGCGGTTTCTTTTCGCCCGGAATGACGGCATCGCGCGGTACGATCACGTCGAACTGAATGGTGGTGTCATTTTTGACGAACCGGATCGTCGTGATGGGAAGATGCTGCGAATCGTAAGGCAGTCCGGTCGCCGCGGTCAACTGCGCGGCCAGTTTCACCGGGTCGAAAACCAACGCTCGCGACTTCTTCGCCGGATCCACCATCCAGAATTTCCGCCCCTTGGTGGTTTCGAAGGTGTACCAGAAACGGTCGCCGGAATCCAGCCAGTGCGGAGTCACAGCCACATCGAAAATCATCTTGCCGATTTTGGATGCGGTCCATTGCGCCGCCAGTTCATAGTTGGCTTTTTTCACCGGAGCCGGGGCCGTCGTGACACTATCGCCGGCCACGGCCGGAAGGGAAACAGCGAGCAGTGCCAGCATGATGCCGGCGAATCTTGTGAGCATAAAAGAAACTCCTGTCGGTCGATTCGTTAAATATATCCCATTGCGCTTGGGACATGTTCTCAGCCGAGGCCCGGCATCCCATCGGACTACTTGTTCAACACTCACGACTGACCGGAAACGTCACACTGGAATATTGTACCGGAAGTTATCCATTTATCCACTTGGCCTTGCTATCCTGAACGATTCCTGTCATGGAGTCCGCTGCCTTTTCGCCCGGCTTGAGTCCTCACGGCAGGCTTGTCCTCGCTGACGAGCCCGATGCGCCGCCGCTCGACGCCGCGCTCGCCGGGCAAATCCGGCAGGCATTCGAGCGCGGCGCGGGCCACGGCCTGCTGTTCCTGGGCGCGGATCAGGCGGGCACCACGTTGCCGCCGGTCCTCTCCTACTGGCGCGAATTCGGCGCCCGCTATGTGACGGCGCTGTGCACCCGGTACGGCGGCGAGGACCTTCGCCATGAGGAGCCGGCCCCGCCTCCTCCGGACGACGATCTCGAGTCCATCGCCTTTGCGGCGCCGCCCATGCGCGGCGCGGAGTATCTGACGGCCGCGGTGCTGCGATCCTTATGGGAGGAACTCGACAGCGCCTTTGCCGCCGAACTGGCCCAATCGAAAGCCGGCGTCCAGGATTTCCTGAAGAGCCGCAACCCAGCCTGGAACCTGGTCGGCCGCGTGCATTTCAATCTCGCCGAAAATCGCAAGGACCCCGACGCACCGTTTGCCTTTCTCGCCACCTACACCACGCGGCTCTCGGCCCAGGCCAAGGCGCAGCATTTGGCGCTCGGGCAGGCATTGCGCGAGTATGCCGGCGCGGCCAACAAAGGCCGGCTGCTGTCGCTGCTGGTTCCCGTGCAGCGCGCCTCGGAGAACTGCCCCTGGCTCAAGCGCATGGTCGATGCGGGCGAGATCTTCCATCCGTTGCGCTGGACACCGGCCGAAGCGCTGCAACTCTTGCGCGACGTCCCCCAACTGGAGGCGGCGGGCGTAGTCGTGCGCATGCCCGCCGCGTGGCGCGGAAACCGGCCGCCGCGCCCGCGCGTGACCGCCTCGGTGGGAGGCAAGCCGCCCGCCGGACTCGGCCAGGATGCCCTGCTCGATTTCCAGATGGCCGTCACTCTGGAAGGCGACAGCCTGACCGCCGCCGAGATCCGCGACCTGCTGGCCCACTCCGATGGCCTGGCCCTGGTGCGCGGCCGCTGGATCGAACTGGATCGCGAGCACCTCCAGCGCATGATGCATCGCTTCGGCGAAATCCAGCGCGCGGCCGGTGAGAACGGCCTGGCTTTCGGCGAGGCCATGCGCCTTCTGGCCGGCGCTGACGTGGCGCCGGACGACGGACCGTTATCCGAAGCCGCCGGCTGGGCGCAAGTGATCGCCGGCCCCTGGCTGGCCGATACCTTGAAGGGCCTGCGCAGCCCGCAGGGGCTGGCGCAAATCGATCCCGGCGAGGCCCTGAACGGCGTCCTGCGGCCTTACCAGCAGGTGGGCCTCCGCTGGCTGTATCTGCTCACCACCCTCGGGCTGGGCGCGTGCCTCGCCGACGACATGGGGCTCGGCAAGACCATTCAGGTGCTGGCGCTGCTGTTGGTGCTCCAACGCCAGCGCCGCGGCGCGTCCCGGCCCAGCCTGCTGGTGGCGCCGGCCTCCCTGCTGGCCAACTGGGCGGCGGAAATCGAACGCTTTGCGCCCGCCTTGAAATCGCTCATCGCGCATCCTTCGGCGCTTCCCGTGGCGGAACTCAAGGCTCTCACGCCGCGGCAACTGCAGGGCGTCGACCTGGTGATCACCTCCTACGGTTCCTTGTTGCGCCTGCCGTGGATTGGCGAATCGTCCTGGCGTCTGGCTGTGCTGGACGAAGCCCAGAACATCAAAAACCCTGGCGCCAAACAGACGCGCGTCGTGAAAACTCTCAAAGCGGACGCGCGCCTGGCGCTCACCGGCACGCCCGTCGAGAACCGGCTGGGCGATTTGTGGTCCATCTTCGACTTCCTCAACCCGGGCCTGCTCGGTTCGCCGAAGGAGTTTTCCAATTTCGCCAAACGGCTGGCAAACAGCCCTCACGCCTCCTACGGTCCCCTGCGCGAACTGGTGCGCCCCTATATTCTGCGGCGATTGAAAACCGACAAGGCGGTCATCTCCGACCTGCCGGACAAGACCGAGATCAAGTCCTTCTGCCCGCTGAGCCGCCGCCAGGCCGCGCTCTACCAGCAGGCGGTGGAAGAGATGAAAGAGCAACTGGCCGATTCCATCGGAATCCAGCGCAAGGGCCTGGTTCTCTCGTACCTCATGCGTTTCAAGCAGATCTGCAATCATCCGTCGCAGTGGCTGGGAGACGGCGCCTGGAGCGAAAGCGACAGCGGCAAATGGGCCCGCCTGCGCGAGATTGGCGAAGAGGTGGCGTCCCGGCAGGAGAAGATGCTGGTCTTCACCCAGTTCCGCGAAGTCACCGCTCCTCTTGCCGCCTTTCTGGGCTCGGTATTCGGGCGCCCCGGCCTGGTGCTGCACGGCGAAACCGAGGTAAAAAAGCGGAAAGACCTGGTGCGCCGTTTTCAGGAAGACGAAGGCGTCGGCTTTTTCGTGCTGTCCCTCAAAGCCGGCGGCGCGGGCCTCAACCTGACGGCCGCTTCGCACGTCGTGCATTTCGACCGCTGGTGGAACCCGGCCGTGGAGAACCAGGCCACCGATCGCGCCTTCCGCATCGGCCAAACCAGGAACGTCTTAGTGCATAAATTCGTCTGCCGCGGTACCGTAGAGGAGAAAATCGATCAGCTCATCGAGTCCAAGCGCCAGCTCTCCGATGGATTGCTGCAAACGGGTGCGGACTTGCTGCTGACCGAAATGAAAGACGACGAACTGCTCAAGCTGGTAGCGCTCGACATCAATAAAGCGCTCAAGGAGGTGTGACCCGTGGACTATTACGGTTGGGGATGGAGGCCATACGTTTCCGTGGCCGAACGGCGGCGCAAGGCCGTGCGAGAGATGGAAAAGCGCCGTAAGAAAGGGCAATCTGTTTCGCCCGTGGTGGTGGAAGGCCGCACCATCGCCAATACGTTCTGGGGCAAGTCCTGGTGCGAAAACCTGGAACGCTACAGCGATTTTGCCAACCGTCTGCCGCGCGGCCGGACCTATGTGCGCAACGGTTCGGTGGTCGATCTGCGGATCGCCGCCGGCGAAATCCGCGCATGGGTCAGCGGCTCGGAGTTGTATGAGGTCGCGCTGAATGTGACTCCCGTGGCCAAAACGCGGTGGAAATCCATTTGCACGGACTGCGCCGGCGCTATCGATTCCCTGGTCGAACTGCTTCAGGGGCGCTTCTCCAAAGGGGTGATGGAGCGGATCTGCCGCCAGGGTCAGGGCCTGTTCCCTTCTCCGGCGGAGATCCAACTATCGTGCAGTTGCCCGGACTATGCGGATATGTGCAAGCATGTCGCGGCGGTTCTCTATGGGGTCGGGGCGCGCTTCGATCGCCAGCCCGAACTCCTCTTCCGGCTGCGCGGCGTGGACGAAAACGATCTGATCCTCCGGGCCGGCAAATCCATGCCTCTGTCTCCGAATGGGCCGGACGCGGCCAAAGTGCTGGGCGGTGAAGACCTCGCCGGTATCTTCGGCCTCGACATGGCCGCGGACACCGGACCGGAGCGAAAGGCCAAAAAGAAACCGGCGGCGAAGGCGGCGCCGCCCAAACGCGCAACAGCGAAGCGTCCCCGAAAAACGAAGAAGACCCCGTGAGGGCACTCGTGGCATCATGCGTGGCCGCTCTGGCGGTGCCCATCGCGATCCGGGCGCAGCCGCCGCAGGTCGCGCCGAAATTCGATGTGGCATCCATCAAACGGAACGCTGGGGGCGGTCCCTCCAATAGCGTGGAAATCGGTCTGATGCGAGCCATTGCGCGAGCCTCCCGGGGCGGCCGGTTCCACGTGCCCAACGCTTCCCTGCACTTGCTGATCCAACTGGCATACGACGCCAGAGACTATCAGATTGTAGGCGAGCCCTCCTGGGCGGCGTCTGACGGCTATGCCGTCACCGCGAAGGCGGAGGGCGACGTCAATTTCGAGCAGATGCGGCCTATGCTCCAGTCACTGCTCGCGGACCGGTTCCAATTCTCGTTCCATCGCGAAACCCGGCAGTTGCCTGTCTATGAACTGGCGGCGGCAAAGGGTGGTCTCAGGATCGCGCCGGCGAAAGCGGGGAGTTGCGTCACGCGCGATCCGCAAGGTCCCACCCTGCCATTCGGCTCCAAAATCTGTGGAGGCGAGAGGATCGGAATCGGCCGGATCGAAGGTTTTGGGGTCACCATGCCCAAACTGGTCGAACTTCTTTCGGATCGGATTGGCCGCACCGTGATCGATCGGACAAGCTTCCGCGGAGCCTTCGACTTTCAGTTGGATTTTGCTCCCGAAGAGGCCATGGGCAGCGACCCCGGAACAGCCCCATCGATCTTTGCCGCCTTGCAGGAACAACTCGGAATGCGCCTGGAATCCGCGAAAGGCCCGGTCGAGGTGCTGGTGATCGATCGCGTCGAAAGACCGGCTGAAAACTGAAAGTCCTATTTCGCTTGGATATCGTTCCGTCCTCAGCGTCTTCCTCCGCGACTTCGCGCCTCCGCGTCCAGAACCCGCGCCCGCTTCTCATTTCATTGACACCTCTCGAAACAATATTTCTGTTCATACCAAAGCCACTTACACCACCGAATTTCAGACTCCAGCCTGCCGCGTTGCTACCGTGAGCGTGGAAAGGGAAAACATGTCCACCCGTAAACAACGCCGGGACAACCGCCGCAATACTCAGCTCACCACTGGGCCTGCCGCTGGCCCGGAGCGCAACTTGTCGCCCGTCACGCCGCCTCTCCAATCCGGCCTCGATGCCCAATCGCAATCCGTCCCCGGCGAATCTCCCGAGGAATTCGCGCGCCTGCAATCCGAATACGTCGCCCGCTTCGCACCCACCACCCCCGAGCAGCGCTTCCAGATGGATTGCCTCATCCGCAACGAATGGCTCCTCCGCCGCCTCTTCCGCGTCGAAGCCCAACTCTGGGAATATTACGCCACGCAGGCCGGCCCTTCTTCGGGCCTGCCACTCGGCGAAGCCTTCTCCCACGCCAGCCCCATCTTTATGCGCCTGCGCCGTCAGATTTCCGCCGCGGAAAAAGCGTATAAGGAAGCCAAAGCCGAACTCGAACGCCTCCAGGAGGCCGCGCAACCACCACAATCTACAACCGAAGCTGAAGAATTGGCTTCGTTCCGCGCACCCCGCGAATGGGATCGCCCCATCCCCCCGGCGCCTCCGCCGGACCCTGCTCTCATACAGGACTTTCAGGCCTCTATACCTTAGACATCCGCCGCGCCGTGCGCTAGTCTGATCGTTTACGAGGTGCTCATGCGACGAAGCCTATTACTCTGTCTGGCCCTGCTCGGTGTGGCAGCGGCCCAGACCACGAAGCCGGAAACTCCGGATCTCACCAAGCAGCCCACCGTGTACGTGGTCGGTTACGCTCACCTGGATACCCAATGGCGTTGGGAGTATCCCACCACCATCGGCACGTACATTCGGAATACCATGCGGGACAACTTCGCGCTGTTCGAAAAGTACCCGCATTACGTTTTCAACTTCAGCGGCGCCAATCGCTACCGCATGATGAAAGAATACTACCCGGCCGATTACGAAAGGGTGAAGAAGTACGTCGCCTCGGGCCAGTGGTTTCCCGCCGGATCTTCCATGGAAGAGAACGATGTGAATTCGCCCAACGCCGAATCCATCATCCGCCAGATTCTCTACGGCAAGGCGTATTTCCGCAAAGATTTCGGCAAGACCAGCGCGGAATTCATGCTGCCGGATTGCTTCGGCTTCCCGGCCTCGCTGCCCAGCATTCTGGCGCACGTAGGCATCAAGGGCTTCTCCACCCAGAAACTGTCTTCCGGATGGCAGCCGGCGCCGCACGTCGGCGGACCGGATTCTCCGGAAAAAACGCCCGAAGGCATTCCGTTCAACGTCGGACTCTGGGAAGGCACCGATGGACGCACCGTTGTAGCCGCGCTCAACCCGGGCAACTACGGCGGCAGCGTGACCTACGACATCAGCAAAGCGCCTCCGGCTCCGCCCGCGCCGCCCACCTTCACACCGGAACAATTGGCCGCCATGTCGCCGCAGCAGCGACAGATGGCCGGGCGCGGACGTCCCCCGCTCGATGATTGGACCCTGCGCACCAAAATCAACGGCGATTTGACCGGAATTTACGCCGACTATCATTACTATGGAACCGGCGATGTGGGCGGATCGCCCACCGAAGACTCCGTCAAACTGATGGAGGCGATCGTGACGCAGCGCCGCGTTCCGCAACCCAATCCGTTCGGCGGACGCGGCGGACGCGGCGGGCAAGCTCCACAAGCGCAGGCGGCGCCGGCGCCGGAAGTCACGGTCGGCGATGGGCCGGTGAAGATTCTCTCCGCCACCAGCGAACAGATGTTCCTGGATATCAAGCCGGAGCAGACCTCCAGGTTCCCCAAGTACAAAGGCGACCTGGAACTGATCAATCACTCGGCCGGTTCGCTCACCAGCGAGACGTACATGAAGCGCTGGAATCGCAAGAACGAAATTCTGGCCGATGCCGCGGAGAAAGCCTCCGTGGCCGCTGAGTGGCTCGGCGCCCGTCCCTATCCCTTGCAGCGCCTCACCGATGCCTGGACCCTGGTGATGGGCGGGCAGTTCCACGACATCATCCCCGGCACCTCCACTCCGCTGGCTTACGAGTATGCCTGGAACGATCAGATACTGGCCCTCAATCAGTTCGCCGGCGTGCTCACCAACGCCACCGAAGCGGTGGCCTCCGGCTTGAACACCCAGACCAAAGGTATTCCCGTGGTGGTCTACAATTCGCTTAACATCAGCCGGGAAGATGTGGTGGAAGCAAAGGTCAGCCTGCCCGCCGGCGCAACTGGCGTGCGCGTCAGCGGACCGGACGGCAAGGACGTTCCCGCGCAGCTCGCCGATGGCAAAGTGCTGTTTCTGGCCAAGGTCCCGGCCGTCGGCTACTCGGTCTATGACGTTCAGCCGGGTTCGTCCAACGAAAAGACCAGCCTCAAGGCTGCCGATGGAACCCTCGAAAACGCCCGTTACAGCCTCAAGGTGAACCAGAGCGGCGACATCACCAGCGTCTTCGACAAGCTCGTTAAGAAGGAACTGCTCAGCTCGCCCATTCGCCTGGTGCTGCTCACCGATAACCCGCGCAACTGGCCCGCCTGGAACATGGATTTCGACCAGGAGACCGCGGCCCCGCGTACCATCGTCGGCGGCCCTGCCAGGATCCGGGTGGTGGAAAACGGCCCGGTGCGCGTAGCTCTGGAAATCAGCCGCGAGGCCGAAGATTCCAAATTCGTGCAGACCGTGCGGCTCTCCGCGGGCGATGCCGGCAATCGCGTCGAGGTCGGCAACGTGATCGACTGGCACTCCAAAGAGGCCAACCTGAAAGCCACCTTCCCGCTCACCGCATCCAATCCCAACGCGACCTACAATTGGGACATCGGCACCATCGAACGGCCCAATGAAAACGACCGGCAGTTCGAAGTGGCCAGCCACCAGTGGGTCGATTTGACCGATAAGAGCGGCTCTTATGGCGTCACGCTCCTCACCGATTGCAAGAACGCTTCCGATAAACCGGCCGACAACGCGCTGCGTCTCACTCTGCTGCGCACGCCCGGAACGCGCGGCGGCTACGCCGACCAGGGTTCGCAGGATTGGGGCCATCATGAATTCGTGTTCGGGTTGGCCGGCCACGCCGGTGATTTCCGTACCGCGCAGACCGATTGGCAGGGCTATCGTTTGAATACTCCGCTGGTGGCCTTCGAGACAGCCAAGCATGCCGGCGCCCTGAAGAAGGAGTTCTCGCTGGTCTCCATCAACAACAGCCGCATTCGCATACTGGCTCTCAAGAAGGCCGAACAGAGCGACGAAGTGGTGATCCGCATGGTCGAGCTCGACGGCAAGCCTGCGCCCAACGTTCAGGTTAGCTTCGCCGCCCAGATCGCCGCCGCCCGGGAGATCAACGGCGCCGAGGAGCCGGTGGGTCCCGCGTCCGTTGTGGGTGGCAAGTTAGCGACCTCTTTCACCGCCTTCCAGCCGCGCACCTTCGCGGTGAAGCTTGGCGCGCCGCCGGCGAAATTGGCGGCCGTGGATTCCAAACCCCTGCCGCTGACCTACGACGCCGCCGTTGCCAGCACCGACGAAACCAAGTCCACCGGCGGCTTCGATGCCAAAGGCGAGACCATTCCGGCGGAGATGCTGCCCGCCCAATTGGCTTATCGCGGCGTGCAGTTCCATTTGGGACCGGCCAAAACCGGAGTGCCCAATGCGGTGACGGCGAAAGGCCAGACCATCGACCTTCCGGCCGGCAAATTCAACCGGGTGTACGTTCTGGCCGCCGCCGATGGCGATCAAACCGCCACATTCAAGGTCGGCGACCGTGCCTCGGAGCTGAAGGTGCAGAACTGGACCGGCTTCATCGGCCAGTGGGACAATCGCGTTTGGGAAGCCACCGAAACACCGATCCCGCAGCGGCCGGGCGCTCCCGCTCTGCCGCCCGGAACCGCCCCCAGAACACGCCGCGACCAGTATGGCAAGCTGGTCAGCATCCAGCCGGGCTTCACCAAGCGCGCCGACGTGGCCTGGTTCTGCTCGCACCATCATGACGCCGCCGGCGCCAACGTGGACTACTCCTATTCCTACGTCTTCGCGTACCCGCTGGATGTACCCGCGGGTGCCAGGACGCTGACGCTGCCCAACAACGACAAAATCCGCATCCTGGCCGTTTCCGTGGCGGAGGAAGCTCCGGCGGTGGTCGCCGTGCAGCCGCTCTACGACACGCTGGAACGGACGGCTACTACCATCGCGCAGAAGTAGAGTGGGCCTCCCGGCCTGCTCCCTTCGATTGTGTGTTTTCGTTCACGGGGCCTGTGTTTGCGCAACACGGCCCCGTTCGCTTTGCCGAAAGTGTCAAGGACACGGCGGCGGATTCCCAGTAGGCTCATGGCCCCGGCCTAAAGGGCGGGCGGTTTCTTATAGTGCTCCAACATCGCTGCGGCGATTTCGGTGCTGCTCGGCCATTGTCCCCGGCGTTGCCCGGCGTGGGTTTGATAGTCCGTCAAGCGTTCGGGGTCGGGTTGCACCACATGGCCGTTCTCCAGGAACAGCAGTCCCATTCTGCCGGTCGGCATCTGAGTTACGAATACTTCGGCCTGGTCCAGCGCGGCGCGTAACCGCAATGTGATGTCTCTTGGGTCAAGCGGTTCGCTGGTCGACAGAGCGCGCCAGTCGGCGGCCACAAGGTCGCGGACCTCACGCCGTCCGGCGGCAGCCATGACTTTGCTCAAAGCCAGGTCGACCGGATGAATGATGTATCCGAAGACTTCATCCCGCACGGTCGGGAAAAATCGAAAATCGCTGTCCGCAACCCATTCCAGCCGGGTACTGCGATCCCCTTGCGTTACTTGGGCGGTGTAGATCAGAGGCTGCCGGCGAAGCCAGGAAACAAGATACCCGGCGGCCGCGAGTGTTTCTCCGTCGCCCAATGCCGACACAGCGACCCGTTCCTCGCGGTCGTGGAAAACATCGATGTCGTCGGAATACCTTAGCGCATCCCGATTCAGGGGAGTTGCGCCAGCCACGTAACTTTCCGGGTCCCGGCGCGAAGCGAGCAGCCGGAGAATGTCAGTCTGAATCTTACGATAACGGCACGGCAAGCCTGCTCGATCTCCTCCGCCAACCAGCGCGCAGCACGATCTCCTTCAATGCGGAGCGCTCGCGCCACTACCAGAGCACCTGCCGGTGTCGGCGCGTCCAGAAGCCGCTTATTCCAGAGAGCCCGAGCGCCGTATTCCGCGAAAGCTCGTCTGTAAAGGCGCAAAAAATCCGGCGGTTGTTCCGGCGCGTTCATCCAGACTCCTTGTTTCATCGTATGTTACGCTGGCCACCCTCAACTACCCCCTACCTTTTAGTGGTGCTCAGGCATATAGTAGATAACCAGAGGTGAAACTCATGTTCGACAAACGTGCGGACCTGGCAGGTCCCGGGATTGGCGACTACGAGGAGTTGGAGAAAATCCTGCCTCAGGACTACATCTCCCTGCTGAGTCCGAAGGATACTCAGAAGGCTATTTTTGCCGCCAAAAATTTCATCGAAAAACACTTGTGCAAAGACCTCAACCTGATGATGGCCACCGTACCACTGATCGTCGACTCCGAAAGCGGAGTCAACGATTACCTGGACCGCGACGGCTCACGCACCCCGGTGCAATTTCATATCTCTAACGATCGCGACAAGCATCCGGTGGTTGCGCAGATCGTGCAGGCCGCCACCAAGTGGAAGCGCCTGGCGCTGAAGCGCTTCGACCTCCAGGCCGGAGAGGGCTTGTGCACCGACATGCGCGCGGTGCGCAAAGACTATTTCCTGGACCACGACCACTCCGCTTACGTGGATCAGTGGGATTGGGAGCAGGCCATTCACTTCTACGATCGCGACCTGGAGTTCCTCAAGCATACCGTGCAGGCGATCTGGCAGGTGCTGGTGGATGCCGAAGAGTTTCTGCAGGATCTGTTCCCGCAACTCAAAACGTCCCAATACCCTAATCTGCCCAAGCGCCTCACCTTCCTCCACGCCGAAGACATCCTGGACATGTACCCCGACCTGCCCCGGAAGCAGCGCGAGACGGCGGTTCTGGAACAATGCCGCGCGGTGTTCATCATCGGCATCGGATGGACCCTGAAAGACGGGTATCCACACGAAATGCGCGCCGCCGATTACGACGATTGGGTGACCGAGACGCGCTCCATTGACGGCCGGCCGTGCCATGGCCTCAACGGCGATATTCTGGTCTGGAACCCCGTCACCCGGCGGCGCCATGAACTGTCGTCCATGGGAATTCGGGTCAATGGGGACAGCCTGAAAAAGCAGCTCGAACTGACCGGCCAGCTCGATTTCCTCAAGTACCCGTACCACCAGGCGATCCTCCACAACCAGGTGCCGCTTTCCATCGGCGGAGGCATCGGCCAGGCGCGGACCCTGATGCTGCTGCTGCGCAAAGCGCATCTGGGCGAGGTCACCGTCAGCGTTTGGCCCAAAATCCTGAAGGAAATCTGCGCCCGCAAGAACATTCACGTGCTGGAATAGACGTTGGCCAGTACTCCCGCGCGGACATCTGAGTTGACTCCGGGCCGCCCATAAAATATGGTTGTCCTGATAGGGGTACCTGCGTATGCGTTGTTTCAGATTGACGTTTGTACTACTTTTCGCCCTTTGTGCCTCCACACAAGGGCAGCAGAAGAAGCGCGTTGCCGTCATGAATTTTGATTATGCGACCGTGCAGACCAGCGTTCAGGCGGTCTTCGGCACGAACAAGGACATCGGCGCCGGCATCGCCGACCTGCTGGTGGATAAGCTCGTGCAAGACGGGGTGTACTCGGTGATCGAACGCAAGGAACTCGACAAGATCATCAAGGAACAGAACTTCTCCAACAGCGATCGCGCGGACGCTTCCAGCGCGGCGAAAATCGCCCGCATTCTCGGCGTAGACGGCATCATCATCGGAAGCATCACCCAATTTGGCCGCGACGATAAGAGTACCAGCTTGGGCGGCGGCGCCCTGGGCGGCGTCACGGGCCGCTTCGGCATCGGCGGCGTCAAGAAGACCGAGGCGAATGCCGTCGTGCAGATCACAGCCCGCCTCATCGACACCAGTACCGCCGAGATTCTGGCCAGCGCCAGCGGAAAAGGCGAATCCACCCGCAAGGGGGCCGGCCTGCTGGGCGCCGGTGGCGGCGGCTGGTCCGAGGGCGGCGCCGGCATCGATATGAAGGCCAGTAATTTCGCCAACACGATTATCGGCGAAGCCACCAATAAGGCCGTGACCGAACTGGGCTCCAAACTGGACGCCAAAGCTACCACGCTTCCCACGACGGTGGTTCAGGTCAGCGGCGTGGTGGCCGATGCCGCCCCCGATGGCACCATCATCGTCAATGTCGGCTCCAGGGCCGGACTCAAGGTGGGCGACAAGCTCGATGTTAAGCATCCGGTGCGCCCCATCAAGGACCCCACCACCGGCAAGACGTTGCGCATGATCGAAGACCTGGTCGGCCAGATGGTCGTCACCGAGGTGGAAGAAAGCTCGGCATCCGGCAAGTTTACCGGCACAGGCAAACCGCAGGTCAACGATACCGTGACCACCGCGAAGTAGGAGGGGCCCCATGGATCTTCAGATCGGCTCAACGCTCGGCGACTACCAGATCATCGGGATTCTCGGCGCGGGCGGCATGGGCAAAGTGTACAAGGTCCGCAACGTGATTTCCGACCGGGTCGAAGCCATGAAGTTGCTGCTTCCGGACCTGGCCAACACTCCCGAACTGGCCGACCGCTTTTTGCGCGAGATCAAGGTGCAGGCCAGCCTGGAGCATCCCAACATCGCCGCCCTGCATACGGCCGTCCGGCAGGACAATCAGCTCCTCATGCTCATAGAGTTTGTGGACGGCGTGACGCTGGAGCAGCGGCTCAAACAGGGTCCCATTCCCGTCCCCTTGGCGGTCGATTATATCGGCCAGGTGCTGAACGCGCTCGATTTCGCGCACGCGCACGGCGTGATCCATCGCGATATCAAGCCGGCGAACATGATGCTCACCCCGAACGGAGTGGTCAAGCTGATGGACTTTGGAATTGCCAAGGCGTCGTCCGATCACAAGCTCACCATGACCGGCACCACGATGGGCTCGCTGTACTATATGTCGCCCGAGCAGATCCAGGGTTCGGCCAACCTGGACGCGCGCGCCGACCTGTATTCGGTGGGGGTGTCGCTCTATGAGATGGTCACCGGCAAGCGGCCGTTCGATGGGGACAGCCAGTTCGCCATCATGTCCGCGCATCTGGAGAAAACGCCGGCGCCCCCTGTCACTCTGGATCCGCGCCTGCCGCAGGCATTGAATGACATCATTCTGATGTCGGTAGCGAAAGCGCCGGATGCGCGTTTCCAGACCGCCAAGGCATTTCGCAACGCTCTCTCCAATGCGGTCGCTGCTCCCACGCTGGACGCTCAGCCTGCGGTGGCCGCGGCGCCCAAGCGCGGCAAGCGCGGTCTGTGGATGGCAATAGGCGCTGTGGCTGCTGTTGTCGCGCTGGTCGCCGTTATCGAACTTCCTCCGCGAAAGGGGATCAAAGCGGCGAACCCGGTGTCCGCCCCGGCGGAAACAGCGCAACCCCCGGCTCCCGCGCCCGCGGCTTCCGCTCCCGTTTCCGTACCCTCTTCCGTTCCGGCCGAACATGCGTCCGTGCCCGTTTCCTCGCCTGCTTCGGGGCCGCCTGCGCAAGCGCCGGCGACCGTTCGCAGGCAGACCGCGCAAATTCCGAGTCAACCGGCCTCGCCACCGCCCCAACCACAACCGCAGCAGCAGCAACCGCAGCAGCCACAGCAAGCCCCGCAATCGCCCGCCGTTCAGCCGCCCGCTCCCGCGGCCGACCCTGGGCCCAGCCGCGCCGAACTGCAAAAGGCACGCGAAGCGCTGACCCTGCTCAGCAACCGCGCCGCGACCGTGCACAACAGCATGCAGAGCCTGCAACAATCGCAAGCCGCCCAGGGCTACGGGCTCGGCGGGCAGTACACCGGGCCGGCCGGCTTGATGGACACCTATCTCCGCGGCGCGGCTGACGCGCTCGAAGCCAAGGACCTCGCCGCCTCCAAAGACTTCTCCGCCAAGGCGGAGCGGCAGATCGAAATTCTCGAAAAGCTGTTCCACCTGTAAACTGGAAGATTGGAAAACCTGGAACAAGCTCGCCAGTGGCTGGCCGGAGCCACCTCCCTCGCCGTACTGACCGGCGCCGGCGTTTCCGCCGAAAGCGGCATCCCCACCTTCCGTGGCGCCGATGGCCTTTGGAAGGATTTCAAGCCCGAGGAATTGGCCACTCCCGAAGCATTCGCGCGCGATCCGCGGCTGGTTTGGGAATGGTACAACTGGCGGCGCGAGCTCATCAGGAAGGCCCAGCCCAACCCGGCTCATCGCGCCCTCGTAAAGCTGGAAATCAAGATCGCTCACTTCACCCTGATCACACAAAATGTCGACGGCCTGCACGACCTGGCGGGCAGCGGCAAAATCCTCAAGCTGCACGGCGATATCTGGCGCATGCGGTGCACCGCCTGCGGAGCCAACTGGCCCGACCGCCGCGCCCCTCTGCCCAAACTGCCGCCGCACTGCGCCTGCGGGGGACTGGCCCGCCCCGGCGTGGTCTGGTTCGGCGAGTCGCTGCCCGAAGGCATGATGAAAGAGGCCGAGCATGCCGCTGCTTCCGCGGCCGTATTTCTGGTGATCGGCACCTCGGCCGTGGTCTACCCCGCTGCCGGGCTGGTGCCGTTCGCCAAACACGCGGGCGCCAAAGTGATCGAAATCAACACCGAGCCCAGCGCTGTCTCCGGCATCGTGGATTGTGCCCTGCACGGGCCCGCCGGCGAGATCCTACCGCAGTTGCTCTAACAGGCGCCCGGCCAGCCGCAAAATCGCCGGCCCGCCTTGCGCCTCTTCGCTCGGCAGCACGATGTCGACATCCAGACCGTAACCGTCCACGCTCCGCCCATCGCCATAGATATCGCTCATCCCCAGCGCAATGCGAAACTGCAAGCGGGTATTGGGCAGGATGAAATATCCCGGCTGGATGAACTGACCCACGCCAAACGTGTTTTCGCCCGCGATCACGCTGCCGCTCTCGGCAGCCAGCACGTAGGTCATGAATTCGCAGTCGCTGCCGCACTCGTTATCCACCAGCACCAGTAGCCGGGGCTTGCCGGCTGGAGGCTGCGTCGTCACGTGGTGCTCGCGGTAGGCCCACACGGTTTTGGTCTCCCGAACCGAGACCGGACAGCCTGCCACCGGCGGAGCGAACAGACCGTCCAACTCCTTCTGCAGGCTGTCGCGAAGACTGTCGCTGAGGCGCGGGTTCAGCCCCCGGAGGGTGACCTGCTCGTAGCCCCAGCGCAGGGCGGTGTACAGGCAGGATTGCGGCCGGTAGCCGCCCAGCCCCTGCATCACCCGTTGAGCCGAGGGGAGGTCGATCCAGCGCGCCAGTTCGTCCACCGGCGCGTCGCCGCCTTCGTTGCTGCGCAGGTCGATGATCAGCAGTTTCTCGTGACCTGCGGATTCGGGGAGCGCGGCCAGCAACTGGCGCAGCAGTTCGCCGTTCTCCTTGGTGAAAGAAGGCAGCCGCAGGTATCCCATATCTTTGCTGATGGCGCGGTACGAAGGCGTGTCCGAAGCCGTGCCGGCCAGATGCGCGATCAGCAGCCGTTTGGAATGCGCCCAGGTAGGCCACGCGGTGATCCACTTCCCCGCGCACTGCACCCCATTCACAATTCCGCGCTTGGCGGGATAGGCCAGATAATAGGCTTCGCGTTCCGGAGCGTTGACGTCCAGCAGGATCTGCGCCTTCTTCGGCGCCTGCGCCGGATCCCTCTGGTCCAGAGTGAAGATTGCGCCTTCCACGGTGCGCATCTGCGTGCACGCCCCTTGCGGCGTCGCGTCCAGCACCGCAGTGCGTGAACCGCTGGAAAAGAATGGCAATCCCACCGGACCGGAGTGATTGTCCAATTGGACCCCTTGCAGCGTGCCGAACGGGGCCAGGGCGTCGGCCAGAGCGAGTTTCGCCGTGCCCCTGCCGGCCAGTTCCTGGTCCCATTCCGCGAACCAGCGATTCCAATCCCATCCGCGCTTTTGCGCGCTCGCCCACCCGCCGTACGCCTTTTCCATTACCACGCGCAGCAGCGCGACGTCCTGGCGCAGTGCATTGGCGGCCACGTCTTTGGGCTGAGGCAGGCGCCACCAGGATTCAGGCGTCAAAAAGGATCGCGCAGTGAACGGCGGCGTGAAAGGCGTTTCCAGGAGCGGACCGCCCTCGGGCACCTTCAAGCCGAGCGAAGTCAGCCACTCCACTTCGCCCTGCCGCTCCTCGGGTGTCAAGCGGACGTCATCGGCAGCGCAGGCGCACGCCGCAACTAACAGCAGGCTGACTTTGGCCGTGAAGCGCATCCGTGAAGCGACTATATCACGCGGTGTGCGGCTCCAGCGCCAGGTCCACGACTTCTTCCATGGACTTCACATACTGGATTTTCATTTCGCCGATCTGTTCGGTCTTCAGATCTTCCCGCACGTTGACTTCGTTTTCGATCGGCAGAATCACCTCGCGCACACCGCTCCGCTTGGCGGCCAGCACCTTCTCCTTGATCCCGCCCACCGGCAGCACCTGGCCGGTAAGCGTGATCTCGCCGGTCATCGCCAGGTTGGGCCGCACCAGGCGGTCCGTCAACATGGAGAGAAGCGCGGCTGCCATGGTGATGCCTGCCGAAGGTCCATCCTTGGGGATGGCGCCGGCCGGCACGTGAATGTGAATGTCACTGGTTTTGAACAACTCCGGGTCGATTCCGTAACGCGCGGCATTGCCGCGCACCCAGGTGAGCGCGGCCTGCACCGATTCCTGCATCACCGGCCCCAGTTGGCCGGTCATGATCAGGCCTTTACTGCCGCCCGGCATGCGGCCGGCTTCGATGAACAGCACATCGCCGCCCACCGGGGTCCACGCCAGGCCCACCGCCACGCCGGCCCGCCGCGTCCGCTCCGCCAGTTCCGTGTCCGTGCGAAAACGCGGCGCGCCCAGATCTTTCTCCACCAGTTCCGGCGTTACCTCCATCAGCCCGTCGCGCGTTCCCTCGGCAATCCGCCGGGCCTGCTTGCGGCAGATCGATCCAATTCCGCGTTCCAGACCGCGCACCCCGGCTTCGCGCGTATAGCGGCGCACGATGAAACGTACGGCATCTTCGCTGAAGTGAATATCGGTTTCAGGGGCGAGACCGTTTTCCCGGGTCTGTCGCGGAATCAGGTAGCGGAAGGCAATCATCACCTTCTCCTGCTCGGTGTACCCCTCCAGGGAAATGATCTCCATGCGGTCGCGCAGCGCGTCCGGGACGGGATCGAGCACATTCGCCGTGGTGATGAAGAGGACCTTGGACAGGTTGAACGGCACGTCCAGGTAATTGTCGCGGAAGGTGGCGTTCTGCTCCGGGTCCAGCACCTCCAGAAGTGCCGAGGCGGGGTCGCCGCGGAAGTCGCGCCCCAGTTTGTCCACTTCATCCAGCATGAAGACCGGATCGTTGACACCGGCGCGGCGCAGCGCCTGAATCACCTGGCCAGGCAGCGCTCCGATATAGGTGCGGCGATGCCCGCGGATCTCCGCCTCATCGTGCATGCCGCCCATCGAGATGCGCGCGAATTTCCGGTCGAGCGCGCGCGCGATGGAGCGGCCCAGTGACGTCTTGCCCACGCCAGGGGGGCCTACAAAGCAGAGGATGGGTCCCTTCAGCACCGGACGCAATTGCAGCACCGCCAGATAATCCAGAATGCGGTCCTTGACCTTTTCCAGGTCGTAATGATCTTCGTCCAGAATCTCGGCGGCCCGCTTGATGTCCACCTGGGAACCCGACGAAACGCTCCAAGGCAGGTTGGCCATCCATTCCAGATAGCTGCGGGCCACGCCGTATTCCGGAGACGCCGAATTCATGCGCGACAGCCGGTTCAATTCGCGCATGGCTTCGGTCTTGACTTCTTCCGTCATGCCGGCGGCTTCCAGTTTGTCACGCAGTTCCTCAATATCGCGCTGCGTATCGTCGCCCTCGCCCAGTTCCTTCTGGATGGCCTTCAACTGCTCGCGCAGGTAAAACTCGCGCTGGCTCTGGGAAAGCTGCCCCTGCACCTGCGATTGAATCCGCCCGCGCAATTCCAGCAGTTCCAGTTCGCGCGTGAGGTGGCGGTGAATCTCGTTCAGGCGCGCCACGGCATCGGTCTGCTCCAGCAATGCCTGGCGTTCGGTATGGCTGAGCGCGGGCAAATTCCCAGCCACGAAGTCGGCCAGCTTTCCGGGCTCGGGAATATGGTTGGCGGTGGCCGCGAGGTCGTCGGAAAGATTCGGCGAATTGGTGACAATCTGCTGGAACAGGGTCACTACGTTCTGCCGCAGCGCTTCCACTTCGCTGGTGACGGCGGGCTCGATTTCCGCAATCCGTTCCACGGTTGCGCGCAAAAATGGTTCGGTGGCGGTGAATTCGCGCGTGCGAATCCGGTCGATGCCCTCGCAAAACAGCAGCAGATTGTCTTTCGGAACGCGGATGGCCTTGTGCATCACGCACACAGTGCCCACCTTGTAGAGGTCCTCGGCTGCGGGCGTATCCAGGCGCGGGTCCAGTTGCGAGACCAGCGCCAGGTGGCGGTTCTCGCCCAGGGACTGCACCAGCGCCACGGAACTCGGACGGCCCACGGTGATGGGCAGCAGGGCGCCGGGGAAGATCACGGTGTCGCGCACCGTCAGGACGGGCAACTCTTCGAGCGCGGGCTCCAGGGCGTCTGGAACAACGGGCGGTACGGGAACTTCTTCGTCGGTGGGCATGGCTCTACCCTCAGTGTACTTAGGCTGCTTTGGGATAGCACCCCAGGACCCGTAGAAAATCGGCCAATTCGCTCAGGTGATTCAGCGCATTTTGTACGTTGGGCGTACCTACCCTGCCCAGAAAGTCCACATAGAACAGGTACTCCCAAGGTTTCCCGCGCAACGGCCGCGATTCAATCTTGGTCAGGCTGAGGTCCCGCAGGGCGAATACACTGAGGGCGCGGAACAGCGCGCCCGGCACATTCCGTGTCGTGAACACCAGGGAGGTTTTCCAGTGGACGTTGGGACCGTCGGGCACCGGGCGGCGTTTGGCAAATAGCGGAGTGCGTAATAAAAAGAAACGCGTGAAATTCTGCCGGTCGCTTTCAATAGATTTTCGCAGAATGCGCGCGCCATAAATTTCGGCCGCCACCGCCGAAGCAATCCCGGCGGCGTCCGTAAGTCCTTCTTGTGTAATCATCTTCACGCTTCCCGCAGTGTCATAAAAAGGGATTTTTTCCAGTTGCGGGTTACGGGCGAAAAAATCCAGACACTGATTCAGCGCGACAGGGTGAGAAAATACACGGCGAATTTTGGAAAATGGAACGCCTTTCGGTGCGATTAAATTGTGGACAATGCGCACGCTGGTCTCGCCCACGATCGGCAGTTCAAAGCCCACGAGGTGGTCGTAATTCTCGTGAACGGACCCTGCCAGAGTATTTTCGATAGGGACGGCGGCGCCAATTGCGCGGCCCTCCTTCAAACTCCGAAACATGTCTTCAAAGCAGGAGCAGGGAAGAACTTCCGTATCCGGGCCGGCGAGTTTTCGCGCCGCCTCCTCACTGAATGCACCCCTCTCCCCCTGGAATGCGATAGCGCGCGGCGGTTGTTTTTTCGGCCTCACCGGGACTTTCCCTCCCAGCGGCGTGCTTGCGGGTCGGGCAGTCCGAGCAGGTCCAGGACGCGTTCGACGCTGTGATCCACCAGATCCATAACCGTGGTGGGATTGTGATAAAAGCCGGGAATTGGCGGCGCAATGATGGCGCCCATTTCGGCTAATGCGGTCATATTTCTCAAATGTCCCAGATGAAATGGACTTTCGCGGACCATGAGGATCAGCTTTCGCCTCTCTTTTAGCACCACGTCCGCCGCCCGCACCATCAGGTTGGAACTGATGCCGCCGGCGATGGCGGACATCGTGTGAATGGAGCAGGGGGCGATCACCATGGCGTCGGTGGGATAGGACCCGCTGGCTAAGCGGCAGCCGATGTCCTCCACCGGGTAATAACAATCGGCCAGGGGTTTGAGATCGGTTGCCGTTTTTCCGGTCTCTATGAAAAGAGTTTTCTCTCCCGATCGGGTAAGAATGAGGTGGATCTCTACGTCTTTGCGATTTCGCAGGCGCTCTAACAGGCGCAGCCCGTAAATCGATCCGCTCGCGCCCGAGATGCCAATGATAATTTTCAACTGAGTGACTCCGTCAATTCTCGCGCTTGTTCCGAATTCAGAACGGAAACCATCAAAAACTCTTGCCGCTCCAGGGTGCCGCGAGATACAATGCGTGGGACCGGTAAGGGACCTTCAGGATGATTGGGACACGCTCCTGAGGTCGCTACAGCGAGGATCATATCATGGAGCGTGCCGGCGAGAAATTGAAGCGCGCGCGCGAACGGTTGAAGTTAACCTTTCGCGATGTGGAACAGGCCAGCCAGGAAGTGGCCGCGCGGCGCGGGAGCGACGAATTCGCCATTGCCCTTAGCCGCCTGGCGGACATTGAAAACAAAGGCACGCTGCCCACAATATACAGGCTCTATACTCTGTGCGTCATCTACCGGCTGAGTTTTGACGAGGTCCTGCTGTGGTACGGTGTTCCTCTCCACGATGCCCCGGGGGATGTCGCCCACGTGCAATTGGGCGCCACCCACGAAATTCGGCTGACTCCGAGCCGCCAGGTCAGCGCCCCCCAAGTGCTCGAAAGCGAGATCAATCTCGATCGGACGACATTTCTTAGTCAACTGATCCGCCGCTGGGGCAAAATGCCGCTGGATTTCTTGAGCGGCTTGGATGTCAAGCAGTACCGCTACGGGTTCATCGGCTTGGAAGACTGGTCGATGTATCCTATTTTGCAGCCGGGATCGCTGGTTCTCATCGATGAATCCAAACGCAAAGTCGTTAATAATGGATGGACCAACGAATTCGACCGGCCCATTTATTTCCTGGAGCATCGCGGCGGGTATATTTGTAGCTGGTGCAGCGTGACGAGTGAGTCTCTGGTATTGCAACCCCACCCGGCGTCTCACGAAAAGCCTTCTGTGTATCGACATCCGGCAGAGATCGAGGTGGTAGGACAGGTAACCGGGGTGGCTATGCTTCTGGAATGGCGAAAACGCCGCCCCGCTCAAACTTAAGCAGTTCCAGCAGCGTTTCCAGATCGGTCAGGTAGAGTTGGCGTTCCACCTCGCGTGCAGTGGCGGGGACGAGTTTGCGGTAGGGGAGGGCATAGCGGGGCGCCGAGCCGAAGCTTAAGTACTCATCCAGATCGCTTTTTTGCTCCTCCAGGCTGAATCCCAGCCACTGCTGGAAGACCTGATGATGGCTGCTGCAGAGGCTGCGGTCGGCATCTTCGGCCCCAAGGCTCTGAGCCAGAACCGGATGATAATAATGACCGGTAGCGGGATCGCGCAAGGATGCGAGGTAAACCAATCGTCCGAACAGGGTTGGGATCTGGAGCAGCGTACTGCGCCACACTTCCGCCCCCGGACTACGCCACAACTGCGATTTCGTAGTGAAGTCGCCCAATCTTCATGACCGGGTTTGCCTCGGGTACTACCCCGTTGGTACTACTGAACCCGCTCCCCTCCTGTATCTTAGCACTTGACCTGTAAATTTCAGGGAGATTCCGCGCGTCGCATTGCGGATGGTGAGTTCACGCACCGACCCGATATAACTAGCACTTCGGTTCTACGACGTTCCAATTTCGGAATATTTTTAGGTAAAACCCCCTACTACCGTACAGTCACGGCTAGTATAGTACCCAGTTGACTGCCGTACGTTAGTAGAAGAAAGGAACTTAAGAATCCATGAAAAAGCTAGTGCTATTCGCGTTGATTGCGGTATCTTTCCTGGCGACTGCCCGCACCATTCAGCGTGACAACCCGGCCCCGACCTGCCATCCTTGCCCGTTCGTGCGCTAGGCGAACTAGGGGTAAAGACAACTACTTCAGCGCGGCAACCGATGTTACAATCGGGGACCTGAGACCTGTTTGATGTCGGTTGCTTCGCTGATTGTCGGGTTTCAAATTCTCTCGCTGGTGGGTTCTGCCCTCACGGCGGGTAAGCTCTTCAGGACCGGCCTC
Source organism: Candidatus Sulfopaludibacter sp. (assembly GCA_031292755.1). Taxonomy (GTDB): domain Bacteria; phylum Acidobacteriota; class Terriglobia; order Bryobacterales; family Bryobacteraceae; genus Sulfopaludibacter. The sequence continues at coordinate 16,763 of JARLGM010000038.1, read as the reverse complement.
TATCGCAGGTACCGCGTTTTCTTTTGGTATTTCCTTTTTCGCATCCCCAATACTGCGTGGCCTTTATTTTTTTCCAGTACGGATTCGCCTCTATATTTCCGCGTTTGGGTATCTACGGAACCAGTGACCTGGATATTTCACATGGCTGTAGTGTTGGAGCTGTATCGGCTGGTCTTGGAAAAACATAAAGGAATCTATTCTTTAGGCCGGTGGGCGATGTTTGCGGGGGTAGGAACCTCGGCGGTGGTATCGCTGCTCAGTTTGATTCCCCGGCTAACGCTGTCAATGACCCAGCAGTCCAAATGGATGTTCCGGTTTTTGGCGATGGAACGGGGGATGGGGCTGGGCTTGGCGATCTTCCTTCTATTTATGACAGCCTTCCTGATCTTTTACACTGTTCCCCTCAGCCGCAACCTCAAAATCCATGCTCGCATCTATACCGTGTTTTTTTTCAGCAATTTCCTGGCATTTCTTTTGCACAGCTTATTTGGTCTGACCATCGTCCCGTTCACTAACCTGCTGGCCGAGGCCATGTCCTCTGTGTGCGTCTTTGCCTGGTTTTTCCTGTTGAGCCCCAAAGGCGAGGAAGTACAAACGAGCGCTCCCGTCATCGGACCGGAACAAGAACGTCGGGTTTTGCAGCATCTCGACGCATTAAATGCGACCCTATTAAAAGCTTCACGGAATTAAGGCAATAACTTTAGTTAATTCAGTACTCACATTACCTTACCCTCATTGCAATTCAATTCTGTAACGCGTAATCTGATTGAGACGAAAGTGTAGACGTAATGGATCTAGTGATAGCCATTTCAATTGTTACGGGAGCGGCACTGATGCTGGCAGCGGTTCTGCTCATCCGAAGAGTAGCGGTTCCCGGCGGCAGTTTGCCGGTGACCGCCGAATGGATCGACGAGCTTTCAATTGAGCGATATCGCCCCATGATGCGCCTGTTGGACGGTGGAGACCTCGAGTTCCTCCGTACCCAGCCTGGGTTCACGTCAAAGATGGTGACCCGATTGCGCGTTCAGCGATGCCAGATTTTCCGCGGTTACCTGCGCAGCCTGAGCTGCGATTTTGGCCGCGTTTGCGCCGCTATTAAGTTGGTTATGTTGCAGTCGCGGCACGACCGGCCGGATCTGGCCGGGGCACTGATGCGCCACCAGGCACTGTTTATCGCGGGTGTGATGAACGTGCACTTCCAGCTATTCCTGTATCGCTGGGGCTTGTGCGCTGTGGATGTCACCAACCTGGTGAAGATCTTCGACATGATGCGCCTGGAACTTCGCACTCTGGTTCCGGCCGCCGTGCCGATGGGCGCATAGTAAATCGACTGTGCGGGACGGACCACGGCAGCAGCGGGTCTGTCCTGCGTGTTGCCGGTGTGACCTCACAGCTTCTTCAATAATTCTTTCGCTTCCTGGAACCCCGGGAATTGTTTTTCCGCCGCCTTAAACTCCCTTGTGTGTACGCAACGGCGCATTCCGCTGTGATCCACCGGAAACCGCAGGTGCAGCATTTCGTGGAACATCACGTATTCCAGCGCCAGCAGCGGGGTTTCCAGCCGATCGAAAATGCGGCTGATCACAATGGCGTTGTGCGAAGGATCGAAGTGGCCCAGCATGCGCCGGGAAGTCCCCCGGCTCCAGCCTAATTGCGGGCGGCCCAGCAGGCCGTCGAAATATCGCTCGTTGAGCCGCTCGAAGATATCCTCGAGGTTGTGGTGGGCGCCTTGCGGGCCGGAAATGAATTTGCGGCCGCGAATCTGGCGGACCAGGTGCGCCTGGCGCCGCACGTCGCGACGGTTCAGATAGAGCCGGTAGCGATGGGTATACATGCGACCCACCGGCTTGCGGTACAGCTTGCCCAACAGAATGTGAGCCAGCGCCTCGAGCACGGGCGCGGGCGCACCCTCCAGCAGGTCCGACATGCGGATATGCAATTTCCCCTGCTCCAGCCTGATGAAACTGTCGGCGTTGGCAAAACGGCAGAACTCCACGCGCAGCTCCGGCACCGCCGTACGGGGTTTCAGTTCGCGAAATACCCGCGTGTAAATCTCCAGGGGCGTCTCGAAAAAGAGAGACGCCGGCAGGCCTTGCAAGTCGAGCGTCCCCTGAGCGTCAGCCATTTCCTTCTAGCGTAGACGTGAAAGCGCCGGTGTGCAATGCCTGGCGGTTGTACGATGGGTTACCCTGGAGCATTAAGGACAAAACATTGCCAAAGGCCAAGATCACAGCACTCGGTTGCTATACCCCTCCGCGCATACTTACGAATCAGGACCTCGAAAAGCTGGTAGACACGAACGACGAGTGGATTGTCGCGCGGACCGGCATCCGCGAGCGCCACATTGCCGACCCCGGAATGGCCACCTCCGATATGGCCATCGAGGCCGCCAAATGCGCGCTGGCGCAGAGAGGCATCGAGGCCAGCGAGGTAGAGGTCATCATCGTCTGCACGGTTACGCCGGACATGTTTTTTCCCGCGACCGCCTGCCTGGTGCAGCATGGCATCGGAGCGAAAGGGGCCTGGGGATTCGATATGATCGCGGCCTGCTCGGGATTCGTCTACGGCACTACGACCGGAGCGCACCTGGTGGCGGCCGGCACGCACAAGAAGGTTCTGGTGATCGGCTCGGACACGATGAGCCGCATCATCGATTACACCGATCGCTCGACCTGCGTATTATTCGGCGACGGCGCCGGCGCGGTGCTGATCGAGCCCACGGCGGATGGAGAGGACGCCGGATATATAGACTTTCTAGGCGAAATCGACGGTTCCGGCGGCGACGCTCTCAAGATGCCGGCCGGCGGCAGCCGCATGCCGGCGTCCCACGAGACGGTGGAGAAGCGCATGCATTTCGTTCACCAGGAAGGCCAGCAGGTATTCAAGTACGCCGTGCGCAAGATGTACGAAGTCTGCCGCGACCTGCTGGAGCGCAACGGGCTGACGGGGGCCGATGTAGGAGTGATGATTCCGCACCAGGCGAATCTGCGGATCATCAATGCCGCCGCCGACCGGCTGGGAATTCCGAGCGGCAAAGTGCTGATCAATATCGACCGCTACGGCAACACCACCGCCGGCACAATTCCGCTGGCTACGCGCGACGCCATCAGCCAGGGACGTTTGAAGAAGGGCGACCTGGTGCTCTTCGCCGCCGTAGGCGCGGGCTACACGGTGGGTGCAAGTTTGTGGCGTTGGGCGTATTGAAATTGAACGGCGGGTATCGAGCCTGATCGGAGCCGCGACCGTTAGGAAGCGGTCGGGAGGGATACGTTAGCGTACTTCGAAACGACCGCCTTACTTACTCAGCCTGACTCCCACGGGCTTCCCTCGCGGGACGTCGTCTACCTGGAGGATGCCTCCAACGTCGGAAGCCGCTTCGTACATTTCTTCATCGTCCACTTCCACGCGATAAGTGCGCTTGGGCTCCAGGCCCACGATGAACACTGCGTCTTCCTCCGCCAGAGTCATCTGGAACCGCAGGGTATCGGCTCCGAAACAGACTACCGCCTCGCCAAAGGACACCGGCTTGTCCAGTTGCCGGGCATTAATTACGGTGAGTTGACCTTCCGAGAACCGCTGCATCACACCATCGAAATAGCCGAACCACCAGGCCGAATCTTCCCAACTGGAGCGCACGTACAAGCGGCCGTAATCGGGGTTGTAGTAGATCAGGGGTACGTGATAGTAGCTGAGGCCCGGCTGATACGGATTGGCCCAGAGGAACTCGTAGGGTGCGCCCAGGGTGCCGCGCAACATAAATTTGTCGTGCATCAGCCAGCCCTGCAGCACCTGGGTCTCGGGCGCGTTCACATCAAAGGCAACCATGGCCAGGTCGGCGACGCGGGATAGTGTCGCCAGTCTCAGATCCGGCTCCGCGGCGGTGCGCTCCGCGCCGATATAGTAGTCATTCTCGGGACCGGGAAAAGCGGCGGGATAGTAGCTCATAAGGTGTTCGATGGGGAAGTCCTTGAAGAAGCCGGCGGCGGCTTCCCGCAGGTCCAGATTGGTGGTATCGCGGACGGCATGGAACAGTTCCAGCAGGGCGTAGGCATCGTCGCGCGGAATCACATCCCGCCCAGCCTTCAGCGCCGCGACGATTTTACCGTTCCACCACTGCCGCACGGAGCGCTCCAGCTCTTTTTGCGGCGTCTGCGGCACATCGTCGAACAGCGCCACTGCCGATAGAACCCGGGATCGCACAGCCGGGATGCTTGGGTCGGCGGCGGTGTCCGCCATACGCTTTTGGATGCGCGCCGCGAGCGCGTGCTGCTGCGTTTCGCTCATGGCGGGTAGGCACCAATCGTAGACCAGGGCCAGTTGGCGCAGGTCCGTGCCGCCGGATCCCAGGGCCCAGGCAACGGCGGCTTTGGCGGCCTCGCTGTTGCCGGACACCGCATAGTAAAGCGCGCGGGCAAACCCCGGTTCGGGCATGGGCGCGTTGCCCGCCATCAGGCTTTCGAACTGCTGCCAGCGCATGCTGGAACGCTCGCGCTCGCGTTTCAGCAGGCGCAGGCGCGCGGGACGGAGGAACAGGCGGGGATGGTCGGCAGAGACCACGATGGGCTCATCCTGCTGCGCCCGGGCGACAGGCGGAGCCAGGCAGACGGCCAGCAAGAACGGCACTAACGCAAAGCCACGGTGCATCCTCCACGATTGTGTCATAGGGACACACCGGCTGCCCAGCGCGCCACAACCCGAAACCCTAACATCTGTACAAATCGGCTGATTCAAAATGAGTTGGAAGCATTGACACGTGGATGTCCGATTGCTATTTATAGTTCTGAATTGGCGAAGTAAAACTTCAAACCTGCCCTCTGCTGCAACAGAGCAGGCGAAGAAGAGTGGGTCGAAGAAGACAGCGTGCTTGCGGGAGCCGATGTTTGCAATAGTTTGTGCTCACTTTTCTTTTCTTGGCGGTTGCTGCAGAGGGGTTTTTTTGTCAAACGGTTTCGAACGATCTCTCCGGGGGTCGCGGTAGCGGTAGTTGTCTGGCTTTTCTGGTAAGGGAAATTAGGACGCGGACCTGACCAGGATCGAACCGATATACGTTGCATCCAGGCAGCCCGACGCCTGATCTCCAGCCCAACCTGGGCGAGCCGCATCGGAATTCTGTCCCGAAAGTCTGGGGGCGGGATCGATGCGGTTTTTCTTTTTAGGGAGTAGTCAGAAGCTCAGTGTTCCAGTGCGCGGCTCTTCTTCGACATTGGGCAGATAAAGCGTTTTGCAGTGTTCGCAGCGGTAGACTTCGGCGTCCGCTCCGAACTTCCGTTTCACTTCCTCGCCGAAGAAATACCAGCGCTTCAGATGGCCGGCGCACAGCTTGCCCTTGTCGTCTTTCTCGTTGCACGCGCGCATGCGGGGCGTGCGCCGCTTGACCTTGGCGCCGTCGCTGAGCGTGCCCACCAGTTCCGCGACGGGCACGGGTTTGTCGGAGACCGCATATTTCGGGTTCGCCATAGGGAGAATGACGAGTATATCAGGTGTTCGTTGGCGCACGACAGGCCACAAACCCCGATGGCCTGTCCTACTTGACTGGAATGACGATGGTTTGGGGACTCGATCCCGCTGTCTGGGATGGCGAGGTGGCTCCGCCAATCGCTATGGTGATCGGCTGATTGCCCGACGTCAGGCCGGTAGGGACCTGGACGTTGACCTGATACTCGCCGACGAAGCCCGGTGCCAGCCCGGAGAAACTCACGGTGGCTGGTTGTCCGCCGATAGTCACGACAGGAGTCGTAGTCGTTTGGACCAGAGAAGTTGTCGGCGCCGGGCTTCCGCTCGGCAGAGCAGGATTCACCGGGCCCAAGGCGTTGGCGTACAGTTGGATAATTTGCCCGCGGACTGCGGGATTGCTCGCACTGATAACCTGGTAATTCAAATCCAAGGCAGCTGCCACGTTCCCGTTGTTCAAAAAGAATCCAGGATTGTAATTTGCCAGCGGCACGGTGACCACGTTGCCCCAATTGTACTCATCAACATTCACCTTAACTTGCACGGAGGACTGGTTCGCCAGTTCCCAAGGAACGAAAACGTTCACTTGGTTTGGGCTCACGAAGGAAACATATCCGGGAACGCTAATGCCCGCGCCAGGCACATCGAAGCTGACACTGGTGAAGTCAAGCGAGATCGGAAAGGAGCCATCCGACATGATGGTGGCCCCGGTGACCTGGTCAGAGCTCAAGTTGTTGTAGAAAGAGTAATTGCTGAGGTTGTTAGCATCCAGAAGATTTGTTCCGTAAATTGTCGCGTACGAACCAGGGGCCACCGTGCCCAGCGACGTCGCAGCGTTAACGACGCCACCCTGACCGATCGCGGGCAGCGTGGACGAATCCAGTACATCGGCTTGCAACTGAAACGTCTGTCCGGCAACGCGTGCATTGACTGTGTAGGCACCCACCTGGGTTCCAGCCACCACGTCTACGTAAGCGAAGCCAAATTGATCCGTCGGGCAGGTCACCGAACTAGTGGAACTGGTCGGTGAACAGGCGGGTTCTCCCGAGCCGAAGCTCTGCAGGGTCACGCTGCCCCGAGTGGCGTTCGTGAACGTAACCGACGTTCCCGCCGCCGGCACACCGTACTGATCAATTACCTGGATTACCAATGGTCCGCCATCCTGCCCGGGATAGCCGGCGGCGTAGGAATAAATCGGATTGAGGTTATTCGGTGTGCCAGTACCCACCAGGAACATGTAGGGCAGGCGTACAGTCGCGCCGGAACCCGTTAGAGTCAGGTGTCCCGAATACTCCCCGGCTGCCGGAACAGAGCCCGTGAGAGCGACGGTCATCGTCCCTGAGGCTCCTGGTTGAATTGTGATGTTTTGGGGAGTGGTGCTGACCGATGTTCCCGTTGCCGCTATGTTCGCGGAAACGGCGGCGGAAAGCGTGACGGAACTCGATCCGGTGTTGGTGAGAGTGATGGTCTTGGACGGCAAGGCTCCGCCAGCCTTCAAAATCCCGAAAGACAGAGTAGCAGGAACAGCCGTAACTGTAGCGCCGATCGCAGCGCCCGCATCGAGCCGTCCCGCGCCTATCGATTCAACATCCACGCTATTTCCCAGGTCATCGGTTGTGGTGTCCTGAGCGGCTGCATTTACCAAGGCGCTCTTGATCTGCGCAGGCGTATAGTTCGGGTGAGCCTGCTTCAGTAGAGCGGCTGCCCCGGCTGTGATAGGAGAAGAGAAACTGGTGCCGTCTGCGGCGATGTAGCGATTGGGACTGAAAACGGTCAAGTCCTGACCGAAGTTCGGCGTAGGGTCGTAGCTCTGGGTTGGCATATATAAGCCGCCCCCCGTCCCATTGCCCACATCAGCGCCGCCGGTCGCTACCAGGTCGGGCTTGATGTTTCCATCCGGTGTGGGCCCCACAGAGGAATAACCGGCCAACTGATTGGTCGCCAGAGGCGGCGAGTAACTCATCAGCTGACTAAAGGTGGCGAGGTCCTGCTCGGCGCCGGACAGGTCGATAGTCACCTGCTGGCTGGACTGCTTCAACGACTGCTTCAACGCGGTGCCGTCCGAATTGGAAATGATCACAGTGGGTCCGATGAAGTCGGTAGAAATGCCAGTCGGATAGAACAATGCGGACGAATCCGCCATATAAAAGATCACGCCAACCGCTCCCGCCGTTTGCGCGGTAATCGCTTTCTGGTCGAAGCTGCAGGACCCGCGCTCAATCAGAGCGATCTGGCCCATCAGTGACATCGCAGGCAACGTGCCGCAAGCCAAGCCGTTGTCACCCAAGGTAGTGATATCCACCAGCGGGGCAGTAGTCGCTCCGGTCTGGGAAAGCACGTACGAGTCGCCGGGCAGCGCGGCAATGCCTTTCAGACTGCTGGAAGCGCTCGCTGCCGTGACGCTGACGGTCGGATTGAACTCATGAGAATTCAGCGTGGCTCCCACTGTGATCGCAGAGGGAGCGTTGCCAGGAGATGAGATGGATTCAAAATACGGATAGGCCTCGTTGTTATTCTGGGTAGTATAGCCATCATCACCGGACGGAAGCACGACGACAATCTTCTGCGCGGCGGCTTCGTACGCAGACGCGACCGGATCACTAGCAGCATCGCTTAGCGAGAGCCCCCCCCACGACATGTTCACAACATCCATGCCGTCGTTGACGGCGTCTTCAACTGCCCGTATGAGGACATCGTCGAACGGGGAATCGTTGACTCCGGATGAGCCGACAATCTTATAATTCCCCAGCCACGCTTTTGGCGCCATGCCCGTAATAGAAACGGCTCCGCCAGTGGAACTTACCGCCGGTCCGGTTGCGCTGAATGCCGCTGCGCAAGCAGCCACGGCCGTTCCGTGACCGAAGCGATCTCTCGGAGAATAATCGTCCGGTTGAGACTGCGCCGCAGGGTTCTTCGGGTCTGTCACGGAGTCCATTGCGAGTTGACGTACGTAGCTGCGCGCAACGATCACCTTATTTGTCGTGAACGCACAGTCTTCCGGATGGCCGGTTGTGCAGATCGGAAATCCCTTCGGCACTGTCAGGGAAGGGTCCTGAAACGCCGGGTGCGTCTGATCGATGCCAGAGTCGATAATACCGATCTTTATGCCCGCGCCGGCGTTGGATTGCCCGCCTACTACATTCCAGGCGGCGGTCATATTCATGGTCTGCACTGCGCGGTTCAGGGTCGGTTTGAAGCGTCGCATCGGCTTGACCGCTACCACCCCGGGAATTCCCTCGATCTCTGCGACGCGACTGGAAGGTGCAGTGACGAAAACTGCGTTGACCAATGTGGAGACCGAGCCTGTGACACGAATGCCGCGACTTTCGAGATTCCTCACAATCTCCGCCTGTTTCGCTTCAACTTGCTGGCGATACGCAATGGCGGCCGAACTCTTCAGGTCGTCTCGTGATGCGAAACGCGAGGAAACGGGCGGATCGGCCAGCATCACTGTGTAACGGCCAGGGACGATCTGAGCGTGGATTGGAAGCGTGAAAAGAACAAGCGCGAAAATGGCGCACAACAGACAACCTTCTCTAGTACGAAGAGACATGCCCATTCGACGGACCACCGCCAACTCTGGTTTCTGCAATCTGAGGTGCATGGGCTCTATAGTGGCACGACGGCGCAGACGTATGCCACAGTCGGCGACCAGGTCTTCAATTCCTAATGCGCGGCGATAGGGATCGTGGCCTGGAAATTGTCGGAATCGGTCGCCGAAATTTCCAGTGTTACCGATCCGGTACTGACGCCCGAAGGAACGGTAACGTTCACCTGGTAAAGACCGCCGAGTCCCGGCGCCAGGCCAGCAAAAGGCACAGTGGCGGTCAAACCATCGATATAGACGTACACTGGATTGACGACTTGGGCAAGGGTGCCTGAAGAGGGCGCCGGCGCGCCGGCCGTTACCGCAGGCGATACTGCTCCCAGACCGGTCAAGAAGACCTGAACCGTCTCCCCGATTTTTGCCGGGCTCGCGGAAGACACCAGAGTGTAATCCGCATGCAGTATTGCCCCATCACCCAAACCCCCTACCGGCACAGTGAATACGCCTGGGGACGTGGTGCCGGCATACGCCTGCACGGCGTTGGACAGTACGCCGCTGTTGTTCACTTGCACGGTCACCTCGCTGGTACCACTCGGCAAATTGTACGGCACTACGGCGGAAATCTGCGTCGGCGTAACCGAATAGACCGGCGCATTCAGGGGGGCCGTCGCCCCTGTGGGAGTGATAAGCACTTGCGCGCCGCCCAGTGTATTGGGAAATGGAGCCGAAGCGGTCGCGGCATTTCCACCGATCAGCCCGGACCCGTACAGGGTAATTACTTCGCCCGGCGAGAGTTGCGCCGTAAAGGGATCGTTGCTGGCGGCGTTGACTACACCATAAGGACTGAGAAATACCCCGGTGCCGGTCACCGGAATCGTCTTCACTCCTAGTTGCAGATAATAATCACCCGGGCCGCCGATGATGAGCACGTAATTTCCATTGGCGCTCACTCCGAGTTGATAATCGCCTGCCGTATCGGTGGAGTAGCCATTGCCGTTCACGGTCAGGGTGGCGTTGAAGGTTTCATCGTAGGAGTAGTAGCCCGCGCTAAAAGAGCCGTCAGCATTGACCCGTAAGTGGTCCAACTCATCGCCCGCCTGATTGCCAAGCTCGTTAAAGGAACCACCGGATCCGTAGATGCCCGTGTTGCCACCGCAGTTGGTGCAGTTTTCCAGTTCTGCGGTGAAATAGAGTCCCGTGAGGACCTTGGGCGAATTGCCGGTGGGTTGTTTGATGCCGATTTCGAAGTCATAGGCGCCTGGCGCCCCAGCAATGAACAGACTGCCGTCGCCCGAAACATAGAGCGTTTTATTTCCGGCCAGCAGTTGATTCGCCGTGGAGACACCCGCGGGCGCGGGGAAATTCAAAGTCCCGCTGCCATTGGCTGTTACCGAGTAGGTGGCGGCGGCGCTGGTTTGTGTAGTGGGCGTGTCATTCAGGGCGGTGGAAGCACCGCTGATGGTGACGTTGCCCAAACCACCCTTGCCGTCAGCAGTCATAGTAAAAAAAGTATTCCGCATGCTTGTGGGCGAGCCGCCGGCAAACTCAAGGCTGGCCACCTGATACGCTCCGCTCAAGGTGGAGTTGCTGGCGGAACCCGCCACCGGAATCGCCACAAAGAGGTCGAGATACTGCGTATCTGTACTGCTCGCCACGATCGCTCCCTGCCCGACGCCGCCGTATAGCACCGTTCCGCTACTGGCCGCCGCAAAAGGGTTGGTCATATTTATCACCCCGTTCGCCCATACCGTATACTGACCTGAAGTCTGCGGTGTCAGAGGGTGGTCGCCGGAGTTGTTCATGGTGCCTTGGCCAGCCACCTGAAAAGTCCCCTTTCCGTCAAACGTGAAAGTTCCCGCAAAGCTCACGGGGCAATCGCAGGGAGCACCCTGGGCGCCTAAATAGCGAACCGCGTAAGCCCCCTGAAGGGTAGCGTTGCCGTTCAGCGTTTGGGCGAAAGCTGGGGCAGCGGCGAGAATGGCAAACAGTGCCAGGATTGAGACCACGGTGCGACGTTCCATGAACAAATGATACCTTGTGTTCCCCACGGGCGCGGTAAGGTACTGAAACGAACGCTGCCCCCCGGGGCGGGTGAAGCATGATCGTTGCGCCAGAATTGTCGCACAATGGAGTGATGGTCACCCTGGACACGTTGCGCGCGGAACGGCGGGCTGAGATCCTCCGTCTCGCCGAGCAGCGCGGCGCACACAGCCTACGCGTGTTCGGCTCCGTGGCCCGCGGTGAAGCCACAGAGAACAGCGACCTCGATCTGCTGGTCGCCTGGCAACCTGGCCGGAGTCTGATGGATCATGCAGGGCTTGTCGAGGATCTCCAGGAGCTACTGGGAATGAAGGTCCATGTCGGGACCGAGAAATCACTTCACTGGTATGTCCGCGACAGGATCCTTCGTGAGGCTACTCCGCTGTGAAAGATGATCGGTTGTATCTGCATCACATGCCGGAGCGCTGCCACCGCCTGACGCGTTTTATCAGTCCGGGCAAAGACGCGTTCATGGCATCGGAGGAATTGCAGGACGCCGTCATCCGCAACGTCGAAGCGATCGGGGAGGCCGCGAAGCGAGTTTCGGCCGAAGCGCGGGGCAGTCTGGCGCAACTGGACTGGAAGGCCATCTGCGGCATGCGCGATGTCCTCATCCACGATTACATCGGGGTGGATCTGGATGAAGTTTGGAACGTTGCGTCGTCCAGGATACCGGAACTCCAGGCTGCTCTGGAGCAATTTCTCTCCGGCGCAGCGCCCGGGGCGGCGCCGGTTTCCTGACATTCCCGTGACATCCCACGCCGGTAACGCTGCAATGGGCGGTCATCCGAAATTCAGAAGCTCGTAGAATCAAGTACTTGGGTTGGCAAGGGACGGCCCTGGCAGGAATGCCGCTCAACGCCCTCGATTCCTGTTAACGCGTTACGTGCCGAAACTGGACCCCTTGCCCGATGTTAGACTTTGTATTTCATGAGCAAAGCGACGCATTTGGAATGCAGTGTGTGTGGAACCCGGTTCGAGGCAGGGCAGGTGGCCAATCTCTGCCACTGCGGCGGCCCTCTTCTGGCGCGGTATGACCTGGACAAGATCCGCCATCGCTGGTTGCGGCGGGAAGTGCCGAACGGTCCGGCCAGCATGTGGCGGTACGCTCCGGTGCTGCCTCCCGCGGACGAGGCGATCGTCTCTTTGGGAGAAGGTTGGACACCGCTGATCCGCACGAAGCGGCTGGGCGCGCGCGTGGGCGCCGATGCCCTGTGGGTGAAGGATGAAGGGATGAACCCCACCGCATCCTTCAAAGCGCGCGGGCTTTCGTGCGCCATTTCCATGTGCGTGGAACTGGGCATCAAGAAGGTGGCGATTCCTTCGGCGGGTAACGCGGCCAGCGCGCTGGCGGCATACGCGGCGGCGGCGGGTTTGGAATCGTACATCTTCATGCCGCGCGACGTGCCGCAGGCCAATTACCTGGAGTGCAAGGCTTACGGCGCCAACGTCACGCTGGTGGATGGCCTGATCAGCGACTGCGGCAAGATCGTGGCCGAGCGCGGGCCGAAGGAAGGCTGGTTCGACATCAGCACGCTGAAGGAGCCCTACCGCATCGAAGGCAAGAAGACCATGGGCTACGAAGTGGCCGAGCAGATGGGGTGGGAACTGCCGGACGCCATCTTCTATCCCACCGGCGGCGGCGTGGGCCTGATCGGTATGTGGAAGGCCTTCGCGGAGATGGAAAAGCTGGGCTGGATCGGCGGCAAACGGCCCAAGATGATCTCAGTGCAGGCGGAAGGCTGCGCTCCCATCGTCAAGGCATTCGAGGAGAACGAGCCGCGCAGCAAATTCTTCGAGAACGCCCACACCGTGGCCGCGGGACTGCGCGTGCCCAAAGCGCTGGGGGATTTTCTGGTGCTGCAAGGTGTGCGCGAAAGCGGCGGCGCGGCGGTGGCGGTGAGCGATGACGAGATGCTGGACGCCGCCATTGAAATGGCCAGCGACGAAGGCATCTACGCGGCTCCGGAAGGCGCGGCGTGCGTGGCGGCGCTGCGCAAGCTGCTGGCCTCCGGGCTGCTGAAGAGCGGCGACAAGATTGTGCTGTACAACACCGGCAGCGGTTTGAAGTATCCGGAAGCGTATTCCACGCGATTCCCGCGCAGCGCGTCGGGCGAACAGGACAAGCTGGGCGGACTGATCACCCCGCGATGAAAGAGCTTGCCCTGCGCGCGCTGGACCTGGTGGCGCGACGCGGCGTCACCTATGCCGACGTGCGCGTCATTGAAACGCGGGAGCGCGACGTCAGCACGAAGAACGGCAAGGCGGGGCACGTTTCCAGCTCCGAATCCATGGGTCTTGGGATCCGGGTGCTGGCGCACGGCTGCTGGGGCTTTGCCGCCACAGACGACCTGACCGGCGCCGGAGTGGAAGCCGCGGCGGCCCTGGCGCTGGAAATCGCCCGTTCCGGTACCGCCGCCAAGAAGCGCGATATCGAACTGGCGCCGGAAGAGCGGTACGAAGCCACCTGGGTTTCGCCCATCCGCATCGATCCTTTTTCCATCCCGGTAGACCGCAACCTGGCGGTGCTGCTGGCGGTGGACGCGGAACTCCGCAGGAATCCGCGGATCAACATGGCGGAGGCCAGTATGCACTTCGAGCGCAAGCGCCAGTTGTTCGCCTCTACGCCCGGCAGCGTCATCGACCAGACCCGCTATCTTTCGGGCGCGGGCTTTTCGGCGCTGTGCTACCAGGGTGACGAGATTCAGAAGCGATCGTACCCCAATTCGTTCGGCGGCCAATATCAGTTGAAGGGGTACGAACTGGTGGAAGAACTCGACCTGCCGGCGCACGCGCCGCGCATCGCTGAGGAGACGGTGGCCCTGCACTCCGCCGATCAATGCCCGGAAGGCCGCTTCGACCTGATATTGGACAGCTCGCAACTGGGGCTGCAGATTCACGAATCGATCGGCCATCCGATCGAACTCGACCGCGTGCTGGGCAGCGAGGCCAACTACGCCGGCATGAGTTTCCTGACGCTCGACCAGCTTCATCATCTGCGGTATGGATCGGAAATCGTCAACGTGGTGTGCGACGCGCGGCCGGAGCACGGGCCGGGGCTCGGCACGTTCGCTTTCGACGATGAAGGCGTTCCGGCGCAGCGCAACGACATTATCCGCGCCGGGCAGTTCGTGGGGTACATGACCTCGCGCGAGACGGCGCCGGCGGTGGGCGCGGCGCGTTCCAACGGTTGCATGCGCGCCGACGGGTGGTCGCGGCTGCCGCTCATCCGCATGACCAACGTGAGTTTGCTGCCGGGCAGGCAGACGCTCGACGAGGTATTCGATGTGGAGCACGGCATCTACATGGAGACCAACAAGAGCTGGTCGATCGACGACAAGCGGTACAACTTTCAGTTCGGCTGCGAGATCGCGTGGGAGATTCGCCGCGGCAAGCGGGTGCGCATGCTCAAGAACCCCAGCTATAGCGGCATTTCCACGGAGTTCTGGAACTCGTGCGCCGCCATTTCCGGGCCGGAACACTGGACGCTTTGGGGCGTGCCGAATTGCGGCAAGGGGCAGCCGGAACAGGTGATGGGCACGGGTCACGGCGCCAGCCCGTCGCGCTTCCGCGATATCAGGGTGGGGACTGCCTATGCGGGATAAGGCGGCGGCGGAACGCGTCTTCGAACAGGTACAGGCGGCCGCGCGGGCACTCGGGGTCAGCGAAGTGGAGGCCATGATGGCCTCCGGCAACCAGGCGCTGACGCGCTTCGCCGGCAATGCTATTTCGCAGAATGTCGCCGAGCAAAGCACGCTGCTTTCGGTGCGGCCGGCGATCGACGGGCGCACGGCGCGGGCTTCGACCAACCGGCTGGACGCCGATAGCATCCGCGACGTCGTGGAGCAGGCTGTGGCCTTGACACGCCTGAGCGAGCCGGATCCGGAACTGCTCCCGCTGGCCTCTCCGGCGGAATATGCCGCGGTGCGACGCCATTTCGAAGCGACCGCCCGTACCACGCCGGAGGAGCGCGCGCTGGCTGTGTCCGAGGCCATCCGGGTGGTGGAAGATGCGGGCCAGACCGCCGCGGGTATCTACTCGACGGGCGATTCCACGTTCGCGCTGCTGAATTCGCGCGGCGTCCGGGCCTGGTACGAAGAGAGCCTGGCGCGTTTCTCCATTACAGCCATGGCTGGCGACAGCTCGGGATGGGCCAAGGCCAGCGCCTGCTATCACGGCGATCTGGACCCGCCGTCGCTGGCACATTCGGCCGCGCGCAAGGCCACGCAGTCCACCGCGCCGCGCGAACTGCCCGCGGGGCGATATACCGTGATTCTGGAACCGGCGGCGGTGCTCGACCTGGTGGGCCAGATGTTCGGCGATTTCAGCGCCACCGCCATCCGGGACGGGCGCAGCTTTCTGAACGACCGCACCGGCAGGAAGATCTTCGGCGACAACATCACCATCTGGGACGACGCCGTGCATCCGCTACAGGCTGGCGCGCCTTTCGATGGCGAGGGCGTGCCGCGGCAGGGCCTTACTTTGGTCGAGAAGGGCGTGGTGCGCGACATCGCATACTGCCGGCAGGCGGCGGCGCAGGCGGGAGCCGCCGCCACCGGTCACGGCTTTCCGCTGCCTAACGAATATGGGGAAGCGCCGGCAAACATTGTGATCGCCGGCGGCGATGTGCCGGTGGCAAAGATGATCGCCGGGACGGAACGCGGCATCCTGGTGACACGGCTGTGGTACATCCGGGAAGTCGACCCCTACGAGAAAATCTTCACGGGGATGACGCGGGACGGAACGTTCCTGGTGGAAGGCGGGCGGGTCATCGCCGGAGTACGCAACTTCCGCTTCAATCAAAGCCTGATCGAAATGCTCTCCAGCGTGGAGGCGCTCTCCCCGCCGGAGCGCGCATCGGGCGAGGAATCCTTCGACATGGTGGCGCCCGCCATGAAGGTGAGTAACTTCAACTTCACGGAAGTAACACGGTTTTAGTTGCCACTGCCAGTTCAATATGAAATCGCGCCGGCCACCGGACGGCTTCCGCGCGATGCTGCTGTACCGCATCGCCGTCGCCGCTTCAGCCAGATGGCGACCATGCCTGCGACTACGAATGCCACCGATCCAGGCTCCGGAACAGGGTCAGTATTGAATTCCACGGCATAGCCAACGGGAAGTTGGCCGTAATATGTATCCGATCCGGTCGAAAGATCGTTCCATGTCGGAGCGAGAAGGCAGCCTGAACCAAAGGAACACTTGCCTATGTATTGGATGTTATTCTCGTCCCCGTTAGTATCGCTAGGTTCGCCGGAGGCCCAATCCGTGTAAGTGAAAGATTCGCCAGTTACCCAAGCGAAATCTGTACGAAGAGGACCGGTTCGATACCCACCAAGCCATGGGCCAAGGGCGCGATCGCCCCCATTCACGTCAATGTAATAGGACGGGTTGTCGGCGAGGCTAAACACAAAATTGTTCTCGGCCGCCGAACCGATGGACGCCAGGTAGCCCCCTAATGCGGTCGCCGCCGTCGATGCCGCGCCCCAGGCGATGCCATCGGGGGCGGACACAATCTCGTAATAGTGCCCATTGCCGCCAGAGGCGACGGTCCACTGAATGGGATCCGCGAGCATCATGCTGGAGCAAAAGCAAAACAGAAAAAGCCATTTCATTTGAGGACTCCTGTACTTTGTAAGTACCAAAGCATTTTAGGTATTTAGGTTCTTAAATAGGGTGTGGCTCTCATCCTGGACAAATTGAGATGAATATTCCAGAATAGTCTGGC
>JARLGM010000037.1 GCA_031292755.1 Candidatus Sulfopaludibacter sp. | reverse complement strand
ACGCTGGTCTCGGTGATCGCCACGTCCTCCGGCGCCGCCTCGGCCTTTCTGAAGGAGGGCTTCTCCAACATCCGCATCGGCATGTTTTTGGAGATTGCGACCACCTTCGGAGCCATCACCGGCGCCTTTCTGGCAACCCGCATCGCCACCTCGGCTCTCGGCGTGATCCTTGGCGTGATGCTGCTGTACTCCGCTTTCCTCTCCACGCGGCCCAAGCCCGAAACGCACCCTGACGATCGCGCCGATCCGCTGGCCGAACGCCTGAAGCTGAGTTCCACCTATCCGACGCCTCACGGCTGGCAACCCTATCGCGTGCAGCGCGTCAAGACCGGATTCGGCATGATGTTCGGAGCCGGCGTGCTCTCCGGCCTGCTGGGAATCGGCTCGGGAGCGCTCAAAGTGCTGGCCATGGACCACGCCATGCGCATTCCCTTCAAGGTTTCCACCAGCACCAGCAATTTCATGATCGGGGTGACGGCCGCGGCCAGCGCAGGCGTCTACCTGAACCGCGGCTACATTGACCCGGTGCTGGCCATGCCGGTGATGCTGGGCGTTTCCGCGGGATCGCTCCTGGGGGCGCGCCATCTTTCGGGCGCCGAAACGCGCGTCCTGAGAATGATCTTCGGCGCGGTGGTGGCGGTTCTGGCCGTCGAAATGATTTACAGCGGGTTGAGCGGGAGGATTTGAACCATGCAACACACCGAGGAACAGGTGGAGCGCACCATCGGCGTGATGCTGCGCGTGGGAGTACTCACTTCCGCCTCCGTGGTCTTCGCCGGTGGCCTGTGGCACCTCGCCCGCCACGGCATGACGATCCCGAGTTACCGGACGTTTCACGGCGAGCCCCAGGGCCTGCGGAGCGTCGCGGGAGTCTGGGAGGGAGTCCTGCGCCTGGAGCCGCGCAGCGTAATTCAGTTCGGACTGCTGCTGCTGATTGCGACTCCCATCGCCAGGGTCGCGTTCTCCGTAGTGGCGTTCGCGGTACAGCGCGACCGCGTGTATGTCGGGCTTAGCGCGGTGGTGCTGGCTGTTTTGCTCTGGAGCCTGTCCGGCATCGGATACGCTCCGCGCTAAGCGCCCACCCGCTTCGCCGGTCCTCGAAGTTGCCGCTAGTTTGCGGTGGGAACCCTCTCCGCGCGATCGATGACGAGGATCTCCAGCGGCGTTTTTTGCGCCTCCAGCTTGAGTCCAAGCTGCTCCGGTAGCGCCGCGCGAAGAGTGTCGCCAGCATCGCTACTGACCATGCTCCTCTTCAACTCGTCCGGAGGCGTTCCCTTTTCGAGGTTGAAGAGGTTTGCGTGAAACGAGAAGCTGCCTGCCAAGGCGGTGCGATCGATCACCGGCCGCCCCATTGAGGGCAGCACAGTGAACCAGTCCGCCAGGTCATCCATGGACAGGTTCTTGAAAGACAGGCCACCCTCGCCGTCCGGTCTGATGCTGGGGTCGCCCCCATCGCCCGGTTCTTTGAATTTAGGTCCGCCCTTTGCAACGAGGAGGGCAAAGACGGGAAGCCCGCGGGTTTCGCGGTGGAATACGAGATGAAATCTCTCGGACAGCAGCGGCCCCAGCATCCGTTTGACCTCCGGGACGGAGACCGCTTTCCCGGCCGTTGCGACCACATCGTAGGTAACGGAACTGCTCATGTTCACGATCCAGTCAGGTCCCGAAATTTGATAGCGCTTCACCCCGTATGCCATGGCAATGAACTCACCCAGGGTAGTGTCCAAATAAGTGATTCTTCCTGGTTCAATGCTGCGGGTTCTATTCCTCCTGCCCGTATCCTGATGCGGCTTAACTGACGCCGCCTCGAATGACGGAGCAGTTGTTTCGGCATGGGTTTGGCCCCGGCCCGGCAGAACTCCGAAGATGCCAACGGCAATGGGGCCGACGAGCGCCACGGTGCCGGCCGCGATCAGCAGAATCCTTCTGCGAGTGTCCAGGTTGCGCGCCGCCCGATTTGTCACGATCGCTTCGATTCATCTCTTCAGATCGGATCCGCTCACGCCAGACGCACACGCCAGTGGCGACGACAGGTAGGACTTGCAAACGTTTAGAATCCCTTCTGCGTAGACCCGTGGTTCACTGCCGAGCCGCAGAACTTCTTCGTCGCAGGCTCGCTCCCGTTCCTCGACCATCCGCTTGCCAATCCACCACACCAGAGGATGGAACCAGAAGACGGTCTCGACGAACATGTGCATCGCCGCGATCAGATTATCCCTGTGACGGACATGACATAGTTCATGTGCGATGACGGCTTGCAATTGGGCCGGCGCCAGTCGCTCAAAGATGCCTTCGGGCAGCAACAGGACCGGCCGGAAAACACCGAACACGCCCGGCTCCAAGGAACTGCGAGAGCACATTGCCGGAATCGGTATTTCCAGGTGCACGGGCGACCCGGCACGAACGACAGCCCTGATGCGCCGCCAGCGAATCCACCACGAACAACTGATGCCGAGAAATCCGCCTGCCCAAATGCCCAACAGAACTCCCGGAAGCGGGCTGGCGGCGGGCGGCGCATTCGCCAGCAAAGGAGACGAAACTGCCGGCACCGTAAATGGCTGACCGACTTCCTCCATTATGAGCGACCAGTTGGATCGCGTTGTGTCCGGAGCGGACTGCCATCGGATATGACCGCCCATCGCTACGAGCACAGAAAGCGGGATGAGAAATTTGGACGACGCCGCCAGCCAAACCCCATGGCGCACTCGGGCATGATTCTTGCGCAGCACCAGTACCAGCAATCCCGCGGCTCCTGCGAACAGAGTCGATTGCCATAGGTGATTTGTAAGCGATGACACATATTCCGGATTCATTCTGGTTGATCCTCTCTGGCGAGCTTCAGGAGAGTTTTCTCTGCCTCGCGCACATCATCGAGTGTGAGCGTGCCCGATTCAATCAGGTGGGCCATGATGGGCCGGCTCCTGCCGCCGAACAAGCCCAGCAAGTCGTCGATCAGCCGGCGCTCCGCCGCGTCACGCGAGACTGCCGCCTCGAAGATGTTCGCCGTAGCGATCTTCTTGACACGGCGCAGCGCTTTCTTGACTTCGAGCCGGTAGACCATGGTCTGCACCGTGGTGTAGGCGGGTCTCTTCTTTGCCGGAAACGATTCCTGAATCTCCCGAACTGAACATGGCCCCTGTTTCCAGAGGGCGTCCATGATCTGTAGCTCCAGCCTGCTTAGTTTTGGAAGAGGCATAGCGATGAACTACTCATGCTGTTTAATCTACTACTCCTGTGGTCCTTATACAAGGATATTCTTCCGCTCGGGTTTTCCTTGGAACTTTTTGCGGCGGACGCGGAATTCCAGTTGAGAGGTTGAAATGAAGAAACTGGCATTTACGGCGTTGTTCGCTTCCCTGTGCCTGTTGGCGCAACCACCCGGCGGACGCCGGGGCCCGATGATGGGCTTCGGTCCGGGACCCATGGGTCCGGGCGGTTTGGAAATGAGAAGCCCGGTTACCGGCGCTCCTTATTCGGCCGTGGAGGTGACCACCGAGCAGCAGGCGTTGGCGGGCGGTAACGCGATTCAGCGTCAGACCACGCGCACCATTTATCGCGATGGCCAGGGCCGCGTCCGCGTGGAGTCGCAGGTCACCCGTCCCGGGGCTGACGGGCAGACCGCTACCGTCACCCGGATTACGATTTCCGATCCGGTGGCCGGCCAAATCTACGAGATCGATCCACAGAACAAAGTGGTCAATTCGCGCGCCGTGCGTCCCATGGGCGCTCAGGGCGCCATGCGGCCGCGCAATCCCAATAGCGCCGGGCAGGTCGCCGGCCGCGGTCCCGGCATGCGTGCGAACCGCACGGCCGACCCCAACGTGAAGGCGGAAGATCTGGGCACCCAGACTGTCAACAGCGTCATCGCCAAAGGGAACCGCACCACGCACACCATTCCCGCCGGTACCATCGGCAATTCCTTGCCGATTCAGTCCGTGCGCGAGACCTGGATGGCGGCCGACCTGAAGGTGCCCGTGATGGAGAAGACTACCGACCCCCGTTTCGGTACCCGGACGACGCAGTTGACGCAAATCAACCGTGGCGAGCCGGACGCGTCTCTCTTCCAGGTACCCGCCGGCTACACGGTTCATCAGGGCGGACCCGGTGGGCGCGGTCCCCGCCCGGGCGGCCCGATAAACTAATCAACTGCCGGCGTCAAAAGCTTATCATGTGCAGTGCGAGCCGCGGATTCCCCCTCCGCGGCTCTTTTTTGCGTGCAGGTTTCCCGTCGGCTAAGGGGTGGAATAGCTGCTGGAATGATCGTGAATGATCTTCCAGCCACCGGCGGTCTGACGCGCAATCAGGGTATAACGTCCCCATGCCGGGCCTCCGCCGGCGGCCGTGCGCTTCAGTTCGAACTTGCCCGTCACCAGGACCAGGCCGGTGGCCAGGGGCCGCACTACAATTTCCGAGAACGTGAGGGTGCCCATGGCGTCCCGCGTGGGATAGGCCTTCCGGTAGCGATCCAGAATCGCCTGCTTTCCGCCACGAATTACCTCGCGCCCCATAAAGGTGGTCTCCGGTGAGTCTTCGTAATAGGATGCGAAGGCGGGCAGGTCGCCGCGATTCCAGGCGTCGGCGGAATCCGCCATCATCTTGCGAATAGCGTCGCCCTGGGCAAACAGGAGCGGCGCGCAATAGAGGAACAGGAGCCAGCGCAGCATGATTGTCGATTATAGACGGTGCGGACAGCGTCCGGAATTCAGTGATTTTCTCCGGGCGCCTTTAAGGGCGTGACGGTCACGGACTTCCGCACATCTTCGAGAAAGGCCTGCAAGCGGGTGTCGGCGATCGATTTTCTGACGTAAGGCTTCGCTTGCTCGGCATTGACCGGGGATACTTTGTCCAGGCGTATGACGTAGACTCCATTCGGCCCGGCGATCGGCGCGGTGACCTCGCCCGGCTTCAGCGCAAACACAGCCTTGCGTACCGCGGCGGGCACGGCCGCATCGCCGTTGCGAATGGATGTTAAATTGGCGGGAAACTGCGCGAACAGGACCGCCATATTGGTTCCGTCCTTCAACTGCGGCGCAATCTGCTGCGCCTTGGCCGTGGCGGCCGGCACGTCTTCTTTCGACTTGATCGGGACCAGCAGAGCCTGCACGGCGGCGACATCGAACTCGCTTTTGTGCTTCTCGTAATATTCCTTCACCTCGGCGTCGGTAATGTCCAGGTTGTTTTCGAACTCCTGCATCGCCGCCTCAGCCAGAGTCTGCTTGCGGAACAATGCGAGCCTCTCTTTGTAGGGGCTCTGGTCGTACAGTTTCGCGGCTTCGCCCTTCGCCGCCATGAGGTCGAGAAACCCGTAATAGCGAAACATCTGCTCGGGATTGTTCTGCAGTTCGGGCGGCAGTTGACCGTACAAGCCTTCCAACTCCGACAGAAAAACTGTCTTGCCATTTACTACGGCGCGCGGCTCGTTCGCCTGGGCGTATGCGCCGGACGCTGCGAGAGTCAAAATAAGAAAATATCGGCGAAAACTCATATCTTTGATGATAACGGCCTGACGCCGCCAGCCGTTCCCCTGGCGGGCGTGGATCGCATTCCGGCAAGTTCCCCCGCCTTGGCCTACTCGTGCCGCAAAGCGACGACCGCGTCCAGCCTGCTGGCGCGGCGCGCCGGCAGGTAGCACGCCAGAAAGGCCACTCCGAGCAGAATCAAAGGTACAGTAGCGAAGTTCACGGGATCCGTGGGCCGCACCTCGTAGAGCATAGCCGCCATCAGGCGCGTCAAGCCGAACGCCGCGGCCAGACCAATCGCCACCCCGGCTGCCGCCCATTTCATCCCGCCGCCCACCACCAGCCCCAGCACCGCCCGCCTGTCCGCCCCCAACGCCAGCCGGATCCCGATCTCATGCATGCGCAGCGTCACCGAATAAGCCATCACGCCATAAATTCCCGCCGCGGCCAGCAGCAGCGCCACCGCCGCGAATACCGCCAGCAGCAGGGTGCGAAAGCGCGGCTCGCCCACCGCATCGAATACCAGGCCGCGCATGGTCTGAATGCCGGACACCGGAACGTCACGATTCAGCGCCGCCACCTCCCGGCGAACCGCCCCGGCCATTCCCAAGGCATTGATCCGGCCCCGGATCACCAGCGTGCCGCGCCGCATATACGCCTGCGCGTCCGGCGTGTACATCGTCGGTCGCGGCCTGCTCGCCAGCGACCTGTGACGCACGTCCCCCACCACGCCTACAATCTCGCCGTGGAAAGGAAAGCCGTGATCGATGGTGAGATGCTGCCCGAGAGCTTCCTGCCCGCGTAAGTACTGGTCGGCGAACGCGCGGCTCACGATTATGACGTTCGTGCCGCCATCCCTGTCGGCGGCCGTAAAGTAGCGGCCCTTCAGCAGCGGAATGCGCATCGCTTCCAAATAGCCTGGCGTGATAGTGCGATCGTCCGCATCGGGCCGTTCGCTGGGCTTCGGCGCGGGCCGGCCATCAATCGTGAACAGGGTGTCGTTGCCCTGCCCGCTCAAGGGCAGCTCGGAAACCAGGCCCGCCGCTTCGACGCCGGGCAGCGTTGCGAGCCGCTCCAACAAGGCGCGGTGAAAATCCGCGTCGCTGTGATCGCTTGCCCCTGGCCGCATCGGCAGGGTAATCTGCATCGCCAGTGTGCCCGCGGGATCGAACCCGGGATCCACGTCCTCCAGCCTCTGAAAGCTGCGGACCAGCAGTCCCGCCCCGGCCAGCAGCACCACCGCAAAGGCAACTTCGGCAGTCACCAGAACGTTGTGCATGCGGTGATGAACTCGTCCCGTCGAGCCGCCGCGCCCCCCGTCCTTCAGCGAATCCGCCAGGTCCGGCCGGGCCGCGCGCACCGCGGGAGCGATACCGGACAGCAGTCCCGTGAGGATCGAGACCCCGGCGGTGAACGCAAACATCCAGGCGTCTGGCCGCAGTTCTTCCAGGCGCGGCAGATTGGCCGGGTGGAGCGCCACCAGCGCCTTCAATCCGAACACCGCCAGCAGCGCGCCCAGAGCCCCGCCCAGCAGCGCCAGGAGCACACTTTCCGTCAGCAGTTGCCGCAGCACACGTCCCGCGCTTGCGCCCAGGCTGCTGCGAATGGCGATTTCCTTCTGCCGGGCCGCGGCCCGCGCCAATTGCAGATGCGCCACATTGGCGCACGCGATCGACAGCACGAATCCCACCGCGCACAGCAGCAGCGTCAGGGTCGGCCGCAGGCTTCCCACCATCTGTTCCAGCAGGCTCACCAGTTGGGAACTGAAATACCGGTTCGAATCGGGATAGACTCTGGCCAGGCCGGCGCAGATCGACTTCATTTCCTGATCGGCGCGCTGGATCGAGACTCCCGGCTTCAGCCTGCCGATGACACGGAGGAAATGAAAACGCCGCACCGTCATTTCCTCATAGCGCAGCGGCATCGGCTCCCAGAGTTGCGCGCCCTTGGGGAACTCGAAGCCGGCCGGCATGACTCCGGCCACCGTCACGCTCTTCCCATCGAGGGAAATCATCTGACCGATCACCGCCGGATCCGCGCCGAAATGACGCCGCCACAGGCCGTCGCTCAAAATCGCCGCTTGCGGCCAGCCCACCTGCTCATCGCCGGATTGGAACGATCGGCCCAACGCCGGACGGGTACCCAGCGTTTCGAAAAAACCGGCCGAAACTCCCGCCGCCGGTACCCGCTCCGCCTGCGTGCCATTCAGCGTGAGGTCCATGGAAAGGAACGCCGAGAGGTTCTCGAACGACGTGCTCTGCTTGCGAAAGTCGACAAAATCGGGAGGCGAGATGGCGCCCCCATACGTCTGGCCCGTGCGCGCGTCCGCCGGCGAGAGCCACACCAGCCGATCCGCGTGCGGATACGGAAGCGGGTTCAACAGCACGCCGCGAAAGACGCTGAAGACCGCGGTATTCGCCCCCATTCCCAAGGCCAGGGCCATCACCGCCACCAGCGTGAACGCCGGACTCGCGGCTAACGACCGGACGCTGTAGCGGATGTCCTGCCACAGGTCTGCCGGCATACTGTTCCTTTCTCTGGCGCCCAACACCACGGGATTCGGCGGGGCCACATCCTCCACCGCGCGCAGTTGCGCGGCCAGCAGGCGTTCTTCGCTGAGGTCGGCGAGTGCCGCCTCGCACGCCTCCGCGTCCGTAGACCCTGCGGCGCGCAACTCCTGGTAGCGATCGTTCAGGTGCTGCGACAGTTCCTCGACGATCTCCCATTCCCGCGCCGGAGCGAGGCGAAGCGCGGCCAGCCTCCGCGAGATTTCCGCGCGCCAGTCAGGCATGTTCCGGCCCCGTGATGCGCCGGATGGCTTCCACGAAGGTGTCCCACCCGCGCCGCTGCGAGGCCAGCACCTGGCGGCCCTGTGCCGTCAACCGGTAATAGCGCCGCCGCCTCTGCCCCTCTTTTTCCACCCACCGCCCTTCCAGCCAGCCGCGCTTTTCCAGCCGGTAGAGCAGCGGGTACAGGGATGCCACATTGAATCGCAGCGTTCCGCCGGAGCGCTCTTCGATCAGCTTGCTGATCTCGTACCCGTGGCGCTGGCGTTTTTCCACCAGAGAGAGAATCAGCAGTTCGGCGCTGCCTTTCTTGAGCTCCCGCTCCAGCATTGGCGATTCCATATATGCCATAGCAATATATTGCTACAACGATACGGAATTTGGCAAGTTACCGTGCAGGCCGGCAATTCGGATTTCCATCGGAGATTGGGACGCAGCGGCAATCCGCATCGCGCATCGCGCCGGAGGCGGCGTCAGTTAAGGCGGGCTCGTGGCCCCAAATCCACAACCAGACGCAGGCCGCCGTCTTGAGGGGAGGACTTTCGGTCATTGCCAGGCGCCGGTACTTGACGATCAGGTACTCTTCCGGACCCGGCGATCCCGCTGCAATGTTCCTTGCGAAGCGGATCTCGCTGATGCTGCTTTCTCCGCGAGTCAGCAGGATGTCGGCCACGGCATAGTCAACTGGTTTGAGCGGGTCCGCGCGGTACCGCCGATGGGCGCCGCTGTCCACTGCCATCGTGCAATGATCCGAGCCGTCGCATGCCGTACGAAAAACTCCGGCATCCTTTCGCAGCCACAGAATCCGGCGAGACCCGGGGTCCCAGAATCCTAACGGCCGTGGCCCATCGAATCCACCCGCCCAGGTGAAGTAATAAATAACGAGTGTCCTGTCAGCCACGCGGCCGCGAAGCACGTTCTCGACGCGCACCACAAGCTGGCCCAATTGCAGCCGGATTTCAGGGTCCGCGTGCATGGGGATGGGCTTGCTCACCAGCGTGTCCGACGTCAGCACTCCCACCACGACGATCGGAGCCGTGTCCCGCGACTCGCCCTCCTTGAGACACTGATCCACCAGGTGCGGGCGCAGGGCAATCATCGGAAGCCGCCAGGCGCAGGCCGCAATTCCCGCCATGACGCCCGCGGACGCAATCGGTCCAATTCGCACTGATGGCTTAGACACCGCCTGCCGTTTGTGAGTTCCGCCTACCGGCGCCGTTTCTTACCAGCCTTGTGCCGGGGTGCCGGCGCCGCCTCTGAGGTCTCCGTAGCCGCGGCGGCGCGCGTGGGATCCAGCTTCGCCAGCACCCGGTCCTTGATCCAGTGCTCGTCCCACCACTCGCGTGGATTCACCTGCACGCCGTCGATCTGCATGCTGAAGTGCACGTGAATGCCGCCGGCCAGTCCGGTGGATCCGGCAATCCCCATCTTCTGGCCCTTCTTCACCATGTCGCCCACCTTCACGTCGATCTCACGCATGTGCCCGTATATCGATTGCAGGCTATAGCCGTGATCCACCACCACGCAGTTGCCGTAGATCCCCAGGTCCGATCCCCAGACCACGCGCCCATCGTTCGCCGCACTCACCGGACCGTTGGCCACATCGGAGAGATCGAAGCCGAGGTGCACCTGCTGGTCCACCTTCTGCCCGTGATAGATGTAATTGCGGACATCGGCGAAATCGGCCTCTTCTTTGCCCCAGTGAATGAACGGTCCGTTCCACAGGATCTTCTCTTCGGTCTTCAGGCGCAGGTCGGCAAGCTGCTCGTTGTTTTTGCGGCGCATGTCTCCGTTGATGAAAAGGAAGCGCGCCAGCATGTCCTTGCCGGGAGCCAGTTGGCCCGTCGGGTCCACCGAGTTCACCAGTTTCTCCATCAGCGAATCGGTCAGGTCGAAATCGCGCACGCGGAATTTCTTGGGGAACAGTTTGAACCAGAAGTGCGCCGTGGCTTCGGTTCCGGCGCCGTTGCGCGCATAGACCAGCGGCGTCACATCCGGCGGCAGATCCCAGGGGTAGCCGAACATGGCGAACCGCTCGCCCGCCGGCCGGCCCGGCAGCGGGAAGCTCCGGAACGTGTATTTGCCCACTCTCACGCCCGACTCGGTGTAAGAGCCGCTGGCCGTGAACGTGACCAGTTCCATGCCGCCCTGATTGATATAGTGCTGCGCTTCGTCGGCGATCACGCGCGGCGCGGCAAGAATCACGTCCACATCGTCGGCGACCGTGTCGGTGCTGCCCCGCATGTCGTTCGAGACGGCCTCCACCACAAGCCGCGCTTTGCCCTCCTTCAGGTTCGGCGCCTTGGTCTTGCCGGCTTCAAACGTGAAGGTGCACGCGGGTTCGTGCCGGTGCCAGAAAAAGCGCGTGGCCGGCAAAGCTTGGTCCAGCAGCGGAAACTGCTGGCCGTTCTGCTCCAGGTATGCGGTGACGCGACGCACGCCATGCGGATTGGCGGCCTGCACCGTGACCGGTGTGCTGACGCCCACGGTCTTCACCGCCGGATTGAGGCTCAGCGTAGTGTGACCGGACATGACGAACAGCGAAATGATGCTGATGAGAATCAGGGAAACTGCGATGATGATTGCTTTCACTTTTTTGACCAGTTATCGAGCCAATCGATGACGGTTTTGTACCAGAGCAGGCTGTTCTGCGGCTTCAGAACCCAGTGACCTTCATCGGGGAAAACCAAAAGTTTGGACGGAACTTTCTGCATCTGCAGCGCGGTGAATAGCTCCAGCCCCTGTTCATAGGGTACGCGGAAATCCAGTTCGCCGTGCACCACCAGCGTGGGCGTATGGAAATCCTTCACGTAGCTGCTGGGCGACCATTTCTGATACTCCTCGGGCTTGTCCCAGGGCGTGCCGCCATACTCCCAGAGCGGGAACCACAACTCTTCGGTAGCGCCGAACTCGGCGTTCAGATCGTAGACGCCGTCATGCGTCACCAGCGCTTTGAAACGCTGCGTGTGACCCAGAATCCAGTCGATCATGTACCCGCCGTAGGAGGCGCCCGCCGCCACCATCCGGGTGGGATCCACATACGGAAGGTTCGCGGCGTAGTCGGTGACGGCCATAATATCGTCGAACGCTTTGCCGCCCCAATCGTTATTGATCTCGTCGATGAATTTCTGTCCGTATCCGGTGGACCCGCGCGGGTTCGGCATCACCACCACGTATCCCGCGGCCGCGAACACCTGCTGGTTCCAGCGATAGCTCCAGCTGTATCCCCAGTTGCCCTGCGGCCCGCCGTGAATCATCATCAGCACGGGATATTTGCGCGCCGGGTCAAAGCCGTACGGCTTCACGATGAAGCTCTGGATGCGCGCGCCGTCGGGCGCATTGACCCACACTTCCTCCAGGCTGCCCGCAGCGGCGCCGTTGAGCACCGCATCGTTCAGATGCGTCAGCGCCACCGGGGCGCCGCCGCTGGAGGCCGCGCGATAGATCTCCACGGGCGATGTGCCGGTTTGCTGCGTGTAGACCATGGTCTTGCCGCTGCGAGTCAACTGCATGTCGTCCAGTTCGCTCTCCCCGCTGGCAGCGATCCGGATGGGCCCGCCGTTTACCGGCATTAACTGAATCGCCTGCCGGCCGCGATCCGCCGTCGTAAAAAACAGGTTCGCGGAATCGGGCGACCAGGTGAAGCTGTTTACCCATCGATCCAGATTCTCGGTCAGATTCATAAGCCTGCCGGAGGCGCGTTCCAGCACCATCAGCCGGAATCGATCGCTCTCGTATCCCGCGCGGATCTGCGAACGCCACGCCAGGTACTTTCCGTCGGGCGAATAGTGCGGGCTCAAATCGGCCCCCGGGTTCGTCGTGATTCTTCGCGGAGCGCCCCCCTCAATCGATACCGCGTACAGATCGGAATTGGTGCTGGTGGCCGGTACCGGGTCCGAATTCATGACGTAGCAGACCTCCTGCCCGTCGGGCGAAACATCGTAGTCGTCGGGCCCGCCCAGCGAAAACGGCGGAACATCGCGCGTGCCGGGCGTCAGATCTTTCGGCACGCCGCCGCCGGCCGGCACTACGAACAGATGGCTGCGCCGGCGGCTCTGCCATTGCGTCCAGTGGCGGTACAACAACTCGGTGTAGATGCGCGCCTTCACCTTGCTGGCCCTGTCGGCGTCCAGGTTCCTCCGGTTGCAGGCGTCATCGCCGCCGCAATCGGGATACACCGCGCTGGTGAAGACCAGGTTCTTGCCATCGGGCGCAAAGAGCACGCCGTCCGCTTCGGTGGAAAGATTCGTAATCTGTTTGGCGTTGCCGCCATCGGGATCCATCATCCAGATCTGGGAAGATCCGCCGCGGTTGGAAATATAGGCGATTCGTCTGGAATCGGGCGACCAGCGCGGCCGCTCGTTATCGTCGCCATCGTGCGTCATCTGCCGCGGCGTGCCGCCATCGAGCGGCACAATCCAGACCTGCGCCGGCTTCTGATTGGCCGCCACATCCACGCTCTGCACGGTGAACGCCACCCACTGCCCGTCGGGCGAAATCTGCGGATCGCTCATACGCTTGAGCTGCATCATCACAGTCGTGTCGAACGGCTGCTTCTGCGCGCAGACAAGCGCGGCGGAAGCCAGCAACAGGAACAGGCGGCGCATACATGACGATTGTAACGCTGGTGCAGCCGCATCCCTGAAAGGATGAAGGCAGCCAGGCTCGGTACTATATCACTGGCAGGAATTCTGATGGCGTGCTCACGCAATTGGTGCGAACTGGAGCGCCTTAGCACCCCCTCGGCAAGGCCCACAGTGGTCTGGTAGACTCGTGGTGGAAGATGAGATCGGATCTCCAATACGTGCTGGAAACACTCCGCGCCCACGAGTCTGATTTGCGGCGTCTGGGCGTGGCACACGCTGCGGTATTCGGCTCGGTGGCACGAGGCCGGGCCGGAGCGGAGAGTGATATCGACGTGCTTGTTGAGCTCGACGAGAATCGGCCGCTTGGCGTCTTTGAATACGCCAGGATGAAACTCTACATCAACGACCTCCTCGATGGCCCGAGTGATGTGGTGAATCGGCGGACCCTGAAGCCTCTGCTCCGGGCCAACATTTTGCACGACGCGGTTCATGCGTTCTAAAAATCCGGCGCAGCGTTTTCCGACATCATTGATAACGCCGACGCCATCAATGCTTTTACCGCGGACTTCGATTTCGAAGCATTTCGCGCCGACCGAAAGACAGTTTACGCCGTTGTGCGCGCACTGGAGATTATCTCGGAAGCGTCGCGGCGCCTACCTGATGAACTGTTCCGCCGGCATCCGGAGATCGACTGGGCGGACGTCGCGGCCGCCGGTAATGTCTACCGCCATGAGTATGAAGCCGTCGATGAAACTCTGATCTGGTATACGATCCGACATGGTTTGGCGGCCCTGCGAAGCGTCGCCAGCGAGGAGTTTCTTCGCTTGCAGAAGGACCCGCCAGCCGGCAACCGTTGAGTTACGCCGCGCCTCCGTTCCTCCGCGTTAAAAAAAGCAAATAGGCCGCCTGTGCTAGCATGGGATTTCCAACTATTTTGATTAAAGCCGTCAAAGGAACCAGGGACTTACTACCTCCATCCACCGCGGTGTGGAACCATGTGGAAGCGGTGGCGCGCGCCGTTTTCCGGACCTACAATTACCACGAAATCCGCACGCCCATCCTGGAAGAAACGCAGCTCTTCGCGCGCGGCGTGGGCGAAGAAACCGACATCGTCACCAAGGAGATGTACACCTTCACCGACCGCGACGAGACTTCGCTCACCCTGCGTCCGGAGAATACCGCCAGCGTCATCCGCGCCTACATCGAGCACCGCCTCGATCAGCGTTCCGGCGTGCAGAAACTTTACTACATGGGCCCCATGTTCCGGCGCGAACGCCCGCAAAAAGGCCGCTACCGCCAGTTTTTTCAGATCGGCGCGGAGGCCATCGGCAGCGAATCGCCGGCGGTGGACGCCGAAGTCATCGAGATGGTGCTGGAAGTCCTCGAACGCGTGGGCATGAGCGGATTCAAGCTGCTCCTCAATTCGGTGGGCGATCACAACTGCCGGCCGCAGTTCGTGGAGCGCTTGCGCCAGGAACTCAAAGCCGTCTCCTCGCAATTGTGCGGCGATTGCCAGCGTCGCGCGGACACCAATCCCCTGCGCGTGCTGGATTGCAAGGTGGAGGCCGATCAGCCCATCATCGACCGCCTGCCCAGCATGCAGGACGCTCTGTGCGATCCCTGCCGGACGCACTTTACAGCCGTCAAACAATTTCTCGACGATCGCGGCATCGCCTACGAAGTCCGGCCGCGCATGGTGCGCGGTCTGGACTATTACATGCGCACCACCTTCGAGGTAGTACACGGAGCGTTGGGCGCGCAGAATTCGGTCCTCGGCGGCGGCCGCTACGATGGGCTGGCCGAATCGCTCGGTTCGAAAGTGCACTCGCCCGGCATCGGGTTCTCCATCGGCGAAGATCGCCTGGTGATGGCCGTGGAAGACGCGCACAAGCCGGTCCCCCTCGACTTGTTCATCGCGCCCCTGGGCGAGCCGGCCCTGCGTCACGCATCGGTGATGGCGCGCGAATTGCGCCGCGCCGGCCTTTCGGTGGAACTGGTGGAAGCCCGGTTGAAGCGCGCCATGGAGCTCGCCAACAAACTGGGCGCGCGCTTCACCCTCATAGTGGGAGAGAATGAAATGACGGCGGGCCGCTACGCGCTCAAGAATATGTCCACGGGCGAGCAGCAGGAGTTGACCCGGGATGAGATCGCCGCCAGGCTCACCGTGGCGGTGAACTGAAAACAATCGATATGGAAACCTCTGTAGCATTGGATTTTCTGGGCGAGCTTCGCCGCACTCACATGTGCGGCGATCTGCGCGCCGCCGACGAGGGCAAAACCGTCCTCCTGATGGGATGGGTGCACCGCCGCCGCGATCTGGGCGGCGTCATCTTCCTGCATCTGCGCGACCGCGACGGCGTGACGCAACTGGTATTCCGCGAAGACGCCGAAGCGTCCATCCACGATCGCGCGGCCCTGGTCCGTGGCGAATACGTGATCGCCGTGGAGGGAGTGGTGGCCAAACGCACCCCGGAAACCATCAATCCCAACCTGGCCACCGGCGAAGTGGAGGTCGTGGTCAGCAAGCTTTGGATTCTGAACGAATCCCGCACGCCGCCCTTCCCCATGGAAGAGGAAGTGGACGTCAGCGAAGACGTGCGCTTGAAGTATCGTTATGTGGACCTGCGCCGCCCGCACATGCAGCGCAACGTCATCCTCCGCTCGAAGATCTCGTTCGCCGTGCGCGAGTTCCTGTACTCGCAGGGCTTCCTCGAAATCGAAACGCCGTTCATGACCAGTTCCACGCCGGAAGGCGCGCGCGACTACCTGGTGCCCAGCCGCGTGCAGCCCGGCACCTTTTACGCGCTGCCGCAATCGCCGCAGGTGTTCAAGCAGCTTCTGATGGTCAGCGGCTTCGAAAAGTACTTTCAGATTGTCCGCTGCTTCCGCGACGAAGATCTGCGGGCCGACCGCCAGCCGGAATTCACCCAAATCGATCTGGAGATGTCGTTCCCGCAGCAGGAACGCATTTTCGAAGTCATCGAGCCGCTGGTACAGCGGGTCTGCGCCGTGGCCGGCTACCAGGTGCCGCAGCGGTTTCCGCGCCTCACCTACGCACAGGCGATGCAGCGCTACGGCATCGATAAGCCGGACTGCCGCATTCCACCCATGCATCAGGTGAGCGACCTGATTCCGGAACTGGCCAATAACAATCTGCCGCTGATGGCCATCCATATCCCCGGCACCGGAGCGCCCAGCCGCAAGGAGCGCGACGAACTGAAGGCGTTCGGCCAGGAGCGCGGTCTCCGCGTCTATGACGATCCCAAGCGCCTGGAACGCGACTTTCCGGAGAAAATGGCGCAGGTGCGCGAACGCTGTGGCGCCGCCGAAAACGATCTGCTGGTGCTGGCCACCTGGGGCGGCGAACCGAAGGGCCATCTGCCCGATGTGACCACCTATCAGGCCTGCGGCCAGTTGCGCCTGTACTGCGCGCAGAAGTTCAACGACCGGCACAAGCTGCTCGATCCGAAGAATTTCCAATTTCTGTGGGTCGTCGATTTCCCCATGTTCGAATGGGACGAGGAGGAGCAGCGCTGGAATGCCGCCCACCATCCCTTCACGTCGGTTCACGACGAGGATTTGGACAAGCTGACGGCCGACCCGGCTCGCTGCCGCGCCAAGTCGTATGACCTGGTGCTGAACGGAGTGGAACTGGGTTCCGGCTCCATTCGTATTCACCGCCGCGACGTACAGGCCAAGGTCTTCGCCGCGCTCGGCATGGCCGATGACGAAGCCCGCCGCCGGTTCGGACATCTGCTCGATGCCCTGGAATTCGGCGCGCCGCCGCACGGCGGAATCGCCCTCGGCCTGGACCGGCTGGTGATGATCCTGGCAGGCGAAACTTCGATTCGCGACGTCATTCCGTTCCCCAAGACAGCGCGCGGAACGGACCTGATGTGCAACGCGCCCTCGGCGGTATCGGAGAAGCAGTTGCGTGAACTGGGAATCGCCGTTCGCGGGCAGGGCAAATAGCGGCCGGTCATTCGCAGCGCAGGGCCACCACGGGATCGACCCTGGTGGCGCGCCGCGCCGGGATGTAGCACGCCAGCAACGCAATCGCTCCCAGCAGCAACGTCACCGCTGCCAATGTCGCCGGGTCTGCCGGGCGCACGCCGTACAGTAGAGCGGCCATGAATCGCGTGAGTGCGATCGCGGCAACCAGGCCCGCTGCCAGCCCGCCGCACGCCAGCTTCATTCCCTGCCGCAGCACCAATACTACAATTTCGCCGCGCGTGGCCCCCAGGGTGGCGCGAATTCCCAACTCGTGCGTCCGCCGGGTGACGGCGTACGACATCACACCATAAATTCCCACAACGGCCAATAACAGAGCTGCCGCCGCGAAAATGACGAGCACCAGCAGCGTGAAGCGCCGCTCGGCCAGCGAGCGCGAAATGATCTCCTCCATCGTGCGGACCGCATAGATAGGCTGATCGCGCGTGGGACCGGCCACGGCTGCGCGCATGGCGGGAACTAACGTCAGCGGTTCCGGGCTCGTCCGCAGGGTCAGGTTCAAGCCTGCAACCGCTTCGGTCATGAACTTATCGGGCACCTGTAGGAAGGGGAAGTAGATCTGGTCGCGGATTTTGGCGGTATCGTCGGAGTCCAGTCCCCAGTGCTTCACATGCCCCACTACGCCGATGATCTGGACCGGGCCCACCACAATCAGGTTGATCTGCCGTCCGATGGGGTCCTGTCCGGGAAAAACGTGTTTGGCCATCACCTCGTCGATCACCGCCACCTGGGGGGAGCCCAGCGTGTCGTGTTCGCTGAAAAAGCGCCCGCGACCCAGAGGAAATTGCATCACCGCGGGGTAATCGGGGGTGACGATGAAGAACATGGCCGAGGTCATGCGGTCCGGTGCCGGCTGGGGTCCGGCGCCCGTCCAGAAGGGGATTTCGCTGTCGCTATCGCCGAGGGGGATCACCGAGGTGATGGCCGCCGCCTGAACTCCGGGAGTGGCTGCCACGCGCCCCACCATTTGCTGGTATGCCAGCCGGATGGCCGGCGGGCTGGCCATCACTTTGGGAGACAGCGCAACCTGCGAGGTGAGGATATGGCCGGTTTGGAATCCCGGATCGACCCGCCACAGGCGCCAGATGCTTTGCATCATCAAACCGGCGCCGGCCAGCAGGATGACTGCGAGGGCGACCTCGACCATTACGAACACTCCCTCCGCGCGATGACGTCCACCGCCCGCGCCGCGCGCGCCTTCCTTCAACGAGTCCTGCGGGTTGGCGTTGGCTCCGTGAAATGCCGGTGCCAAGCCGAACAGGATGCCGGTAGCAATCGCCACCGCCAGGGTGAAGAGCATGACGTAGGGATCGACTCCGATCTCCTCCGCGCGGGGCAGCGTACCCGGCGTGGCAGCCAGGACCAGGCTCGTGCCGAAGCGGGCCAGCAACAATCCAATGGCGGCCGCGCCCAGAGAGAGCAGCAAGCTTTCGGTCAGCAATTGGCGCACCACGCGCGAGCGTTCCGCCCCCAGGGCGGTGCGAATGGCAAACTCACGCCGGCGCGCCGTGGAGCGCGCCAGCAAAAGATTAGCCACGTTGGCGCAGGCGATGATCAGCACGAATCCCACCGCGCCCACCAGGAGGAGCAGCGTGGGACGGATGGACCGCACCTCGTCATCTTTCATCGGGACCGCTTTGGTACCGCGACCGCCATTGGTCGCGGGATACTGGCGGGCCAGCGCACTCGCCAGCGCAGAGAGTTCGCCCTGCGCCGCTTCGATGGTGACGCCGGGCTTGAGGCGTGCGGCCACGGCCAGTCCCAGGTGCGACTCGCGGGTGTGCAACTCCACCGAGTCCCATTGCTCGATAGGAACGTAGATGTCCCCGCGGAACGGAAAGTCGCGCCGCAGAACGCCCACCACCGCGCAGTTCGCGGCGTTGAGAGTGAGGAACCGGCCCAGAATGCCCGCGTCGCCGCCGAAGCGCCGCTTCCAGAAGCCATTGCTGAGCACCACCGTGCAGGCCGCACCCTTGCGGTCGTCCTGCGGCAGGAAGGTTCGCCCCAGCAGCGGCGTCACTCCGAGGGCAGGGAATAAACTCGCCGAGACGTACTTGCCGGGCAACTGCTCGGGCTCGCCGGCTCCGGTGAAGTTGAAGTCGTCGCTTCGCCACGCGCCCATGCCGGCGAAGGAACGGGAGTCGCGCCGCCAATCGAGGAAGTTCGGGTACGCCACCGAGCTCTGGCTGAATTCCGAAGAGGTCTCATGGATGTTCACCAGGCGGTCCGGATCGGGATACGCGAGCGGGCGCAGAAGCACGCCGTTCACTACGCTGAAAATGGCCGTATTGGCCCCGATGCCAACCGCCAACGCCAGCATGGCGACAGCGGTGAAGCCCGGATTCTTGCGCAGTGTGCGGAATCCGTAGCGGAGATCCTGTGCGAGACCGGAAAGAAACTGCCCCGGGGTTTTCATGCCCGGCACGACGGGCTCGGCGATATCCGGGCGCTCGATGGCGCGCAGTTCTGTGGCCAGACCGCGCGTTTCGTCGAGTGCCCCGCGCCGCGCTTCCGCCTCCGTAGCCCCGGCACTCTGAAGTTCCCGGTAACGGTCCTCGGCGTGCTCCGCCAGTTCTTCGACAATCTCCGCCTCGCGCGCCGGACTCAGGCTCAAGCCCGCCATCAGCCTCCGGATCGGCTCGCTCCAATCAGGCATTTTCCACCCCCGCGACCCGGTTGATGGCCTCCACGAACACTTGCCAGCCTTGCCGCTGGGACGCCAGAATTTTCCGGCCCAGCGCCGTCAGCTTGTAGTAACGGCGCCGCCTCTGGCTGCCCTTTTCCACCCAGCGGCCCTGAATCCATCCGCGCTTTTCAAGGCGGTACAGCAGCGGGTAGAGCGACGCAGCGTGAAACCGGAGCGCGCCCTCTGACCGCTGCTCGATCAGTTTGCTGATCTCATAGCCGTGGCGAGGCATGGCCTCCAGGAGGGAGAGCAGGAGCAGCTCGGCGCTGCCCTTCTTCCACTCACGATCGATAGATCTGTCTTCCATATATATGACTGCCATATACTACGGTCAGACAGACCTCCGAGTCAAGGGGGGATGGAAGTGTTAGCCCTTGCCGTTAGGCGGGAATTTCTTGAACATATCGTCTACGGTCTTGTCCATCTTCTTCTCGTTCTTCTCCGGATTGTCGCCAACGGCGTCGCTGGCCACTCCGCGCCAAATCAGTTTTTTGGTGTTGGCGTCGAAGATATCGACCGTGAGATTGCCGACTCGTTCCGGCACTACCTGAGTGGTCGACTCGCCCATATCCATGCCGCCTCCCCACCAGCCGGCGTCCCAGCCCCATCCCGGGAATCCGTCATAAAAGGTTTGCAGCGTATCCTGCTCCCGCGTCCGCCCAAAAGCCGACACCGTTGCCTCGCCGCCTGACGGAACCTTGGTCCACCCCTTAGCCGCCAATGCGCTATCGACAGCGCTCGTGATGCGGTCCTGCCAAAGGGAATCGCCCGCTCGCACTCCGATCCAGGAGTACGTGCGATAGTGGCCGAAATCGGCCTTGTGATCGTAATCCGTTCGTACCGCGGCGCACAGGGCAACAGCCGATGCAAGAACCGCCGGCAGAATAAATGTGACTTGCGTTTTCATCGTGGATCTTCTTCGCACTGGCCAGAGCAAACGCCGTGCCACCGTGAGAAATCCGGCCCTCGCTAAAATAGAATCGATGAAGCCGTTTCCGTTGCTCGCCGCAACTGCATTCTTGGCCGTCGCCGCCGTTATGCCCGATCTCGCCCACTTGCAACAGATGAGCGCGCGTCTCGCGCCCGTGAAGCTTAAGTACGATGAGTCGTCCTTGTCACCGGGGGACCGTCAGGCCCTGGCCAAACTCGTCGAGGCCGCGCGCGTCCTGAACTTCACGTTCATGGACCAACTCTGGAGCGGCGGGCGCGCCTGGTACACGTCGCTCGCCGGCGCCACCGATCCGCTCGGCCAAGCGCGGGCCCATTATTTCTGGCTCAATAAAGGCCCCTGGAGCGACCTGGACGGCCACACGGCGTTTCTGCCCGGCGTGCCGGAGCACAAGCCGCTGGGCGCCAACTTCTACCCCGAAGATATGAAGCGCGAGGAGTTCGAATCCTGGGCCAAGACGCTGCCGGCGCCGGAGCGCGAACAGGCCGAAGGCTTCTTCACCGTGATTCGCCGCGATGCCGCGCATCATCTCACCATCGTTCCCTACAGCAAGGCTTATGCGGCCGATCTCACTAAAGCGGCCGGCCTGCTGCGCGAAGCCGCGGCGCTCACCGGCAACGCTTCGCTGAAGCAATATCTCACGCTGCGCGCCGCTGCGTTTCTCTCCAACGACTACTACGCCAGCGATCTTGCCTGGATGGATCTGGATGCCCCGCTCGACATCACCATCGGCCCCTACGAAACCTACAACGACGAGCTGTTCGGCTACAAAGCCGGATTCGAGGCTTACATCACCATTCGCGACAGCCGGGAAACCGACCGCCTGAAGATGTTCTCGGACCACCTCCAGGAGATTGAGAACAACCTGCCCATCGATGCGAAGTATCGCAATCCCAAGCTGGGAGCCTCCGCGCCCATCCGCGTGGTGAACGAAGTCTACGCCGCCGGCGATGGCGCGCACGGGGTCCGCACCGCGGCCTTTAACCTGCCCAATGACGAGCGAGTGGTCAATCAGAAGGGCAGCAAGCGGGTGATGCTCAAGAACGTGCAGGAGGCCAAGTTCGAAGTGAACCTCACGCCCATCGCAGCGCGGGTGCTGCCGGCGGCGGCGAAAGAGGATCTCAGCTTCGACTATTTCTTCACTCACATTCTGGCGCACGAACTGAGCCACGGCATCGGTCCGCACCAGATCCAGGTGGCCGGACGGAACACCACGCCACGACAGGAGCTCAAGGAACTTTACAGCGCCATCGAAGAGGCCAAGGCGGACGTCACCGGCCTGTTCATGCTGCAATATATGTTCGATCACGGACTGGCGCATCCTCCCGCGGCGGAGCATCAGCTCTACACTACGTTCCTGGCCTCGGCCTTCCGTTCCCTGCGCTTCGGGTTGACCGAGGCGCACGGCAAAGGCATGGCGCTGCAGCTTAACTATCTCACCGAGAAAGGCGGCTTCGTGGGCCGGCCCGATGGAACCTTCGCGGTCGACTTTACGAAGATCAAGGGCGCGGTCCGCGACCTCACGCACGACCTGCTGATGCTGGAAGCCCAGGGCGATTATGCCGGAGCGAAGCGCATGCTCGACACCCTGGGCGTTATCCGTCCGCCTATGCAGCATGCTATCGATCGGCTTACGGACATTCCGGTCGACATCGATCCTACAAATGAGGCAAAGTAGGTAGACGATGCGACGCAGCTTTTGCGCCCTGTTGCTGTTCCTTTCCTGTTCCACCTGGGCGCAAGGCGTCCATCCCGTCACAGGCCGTAAGTACGCCGGAGTCATGTCGGCCGATGGCGCCGGCTGGTTGACGCGTCCGGAGCGTGAGTCCGAAGAGCATCCCGATGAGGCGCTGAAGGCCATCGGCATTGTGAAAGGAAGCATCGTCGCCGATATCGGCGCGGGCTCGGGATTCATGACGCTGCGCCTGGCCAAGCTGGCCGGACCATCGGGCAAGGTCTACGCCGTCGATATCCAGCCGCGCATGCTGGACCTGCTGCGGGAGAATTTGCGGAAGCAGAAAATCGCCAACGTGGAACCCGTTCTGGGCGCGATCGACGATCCCAAGCTCCCGCCCTCCGCGGTGGACCTGGTGCTGCTGGTGGACGTGTATCACGAATTCAGTGAGCCGCAGAAGATGCTGCGCCATATCCGCGAGGCTCTGAAACCCGACGGCCGCCTGGTGCTCCTGGAATATCGCGGTGAAGATCCGGACGTGCCCATCCGTCCGGAACACAAAATGACCGTGGCGCAGGTGAAGGCGGAGTTGGAGCCGGAAGGCTTCCGGCTGGACCGGGTGAAGGAGAACCTGCCGCGGCAGCATATCCTGATCTTCAGGAAAAACTGATGTCTTCGCCCGCCATTCTGGTTCGCGATCTCAAGAAGAGCTACGGTTCGAAAGCCGCCGTGGATGGCGTGGACCTGGAAGTGGCGCGCGGCTCCTTCTTCGGATTCCTGGGAGCGAATGGCGCGGGCAAGAGCACCACCATCCGCATGCTGACCGGCCTGATTCCAGCCGACAGCGGCTCCATCGAAATTCTCGGGCTTCCGCTGCCCGGGCAGGAACTGGAGATCAAACGTCACATCGGACTGGTGCCGGACGAATCGCTGCTGTTCGACCGCCTCACCGGCGCCGAGTACCTGGAATTCGTGGGACGCATGTACAGTCTCGACCGTCCTACCGCCATTGCGCGCGGGCGCGATTTACTGGAACTGTTTGAGCTGCAGAACGACCGCAAGATGATCGCCGAATACTCCAAGGGCATGCGGAAACGCGTGGCCATGGCCGCCTCGCTGATTCATCATCCGGAGCTGTTTCTGATGGACGAGCCGTTCGAGGGCGTGGATGCCGTGGGCGCGCGCCTGATGAAAGACATCCTTCTCGACCAGGTACGGCGCGGCGCCACCATTTTTTTGACCACGCACGTGCTGGAGGTGGTGGAACGGCTGTGCGATCGCGTGGCCATCATCGATTCCGGCAAGATTGTCACCGCCGGCACGCTGGATGAATTGCGCGGGGGCGGTGAATCGCTGGAGGATGCGTTCGTGCGCGTGGTGGGGGCGGGACAGATGCGGGAGCGGCTGGACTGGCTATGATCGGGGCCATTCTGCGCGCGCAGTGGTTGAGCATGCGCTTTGGCGGGCGCTCCAGTGTCGCCGGCGCCTTGAGCGGACTGCTGTGGTACGGCCTTTGGTTTTTTGCCGGCTGCGCCGCCTGGTGGTGGACCGAACACTCCGCACCGGACACGCTCAGTTTCTACCTGCCGATCGGGCTTCTGCTGGTCTGTTTCTACTGGCAACTGGTTCCCATCCTTTCGGCC
Organism: Candidatus Sulfopaludibacter sp.; assembly: GCA_031292755.1. GTDB lineage: Bacteria > Acidobacteriota > Terriglobia > Bryobacterales > Bryobacteraceae > Sulfopaludibacter. The sequence goes on along the minus strand of JARLGM010000037.1, from coordinate 22,060 downwards.
AGCATGGGGGCCGCGCTGGACATGCGAAAGCTGCTGGCTTATCCCATTCCGCACGGGAGTCTGTTTGTGGTGGAAGTCCTGCTGCGGCTCACCACCAGCATGGAAATGGTTCTGGTGCTGGCCGGAACGGCGGTGGGGCTGATCGCCAATCCGCACGGGGGGTGGGCCGCGGCGCCAAGCGTGCTCTCCTCCATCGTCATCCTGGCGCTCGGTAATCTGCTGTTCTCCTCCGGGATGCGCAGCATTCTGGAGAGGCTGCTGGCGCGGCGTAAAGTGCGGGAATTCATGGCAGTGGTGATGGTGTGCGTGTGGATGGCGCCGCGCCTGCTCGTGGAATCGGGCTTCCATCTCAAATCGCTCGGGCCCGCGGCTCCGGCGATTCAGGCGTTCGGCCTGCCCTGGACGGCGGCGGCTCACGCCGCGCTCCAGCAGTCGGCGCTGTCATCCTTACTCGCACTGTCGGCATGGACGGCCCTGGCAGGCTGGTTCGGCCGCAGGCAATTCGAACGGGGGCTGCGGTACGATGCCATCGCCGCACAGGCCACGCCGCTCAGCGCGCGCAAGAGCGGCCTCGACTTCCTCCGCGACCGCTTCTATCGCCTGCCGGGGGTGATCTGGCGCGACCCGCTGGCCGCCATCGTGGAAAAGGAACTGCGCACCCTGGCGCGCACCCCGCGCTTCCGCATGGTGTTCGTCATGGGCTTTACCTTCGGCCTGATGATGTGGGTGCCCATGGTGATTGGCCGCCACGGCAACCGGGAAGGCGCGCTGGCGCATTACTTCCTCACGGTGGTATGCGCATACTCGCTCACCCTGATCGGCCAGGTGACGTACTGGAACTGTTTCGGCTTCGATCGCTCCGCCGCATCGCTGTACTTCGCCGTGCCGCAACCCATCGCCGCCGTTCTGGTGGGTAAGAATATTGCGTCGCTGGTGTTCATCTATCTGGAACTGGCCATCCTCACCGCCATCACGCTGGCTCTGGGCATGCTCACCGGGTGGGAGCAATGGATCGAGGCCGTGGTGGTGATCGGCATCTGCTCGCTGTACGTGCTGGCGATCGGGAACTACTCTTCCGTGCAGTATCCGCGGGCGCTGCACGCAGAACGTGTCTCACAGGGCGGAAGTTCCAGCCGCTTCCAGGGAATCCTGCTGCTGTTCTACCCGGTCGCGCTGCTGCCGGTGGTTTTAGCGTACCTGGCGCGCTATGCCTTCGACAGCCCGCTAGCCTTCTGGCTGATGCTGGTTTTCGCGGCGGCGATCGGCGCCACGGTGTACCGGCTGGGGTTGGAATCGGCCGTGAAGACGGCGGACCGCCGCCGCGAGCAGATTCTGCGGGATCTCTCGCAGGGCGAAGGCCCGGTGATTTCGGGGTGACTACTTCGTATAGCGGAACTCGCGCCACTCGCTCTTGGGACCGGGGTTGCCGGCGGCGTCTACCGCCCAGACGCGCCAGCGGCCGGGCTGTGCCCCGACGAATTGGAACGTGGCTACCGGAAGCGTGAGGAGCGCGGTTCTGCCCAGGATTGCGGTGCGCTCGCCCGCCCAGCCCAAATCGTCTTTATAGTCCCACTCGGCAACGTACCCGGCCGCGCCGGGCACTTCGCTCCAGACCAGCGTGGTCTCGCGCGGAAAGTGGTTGAACACCGCGCCATCCGCGGGGCTGATCGCTTTAGGCGCGGCCAGCGAGTTGGTCCCCGCGCTGCCCGCGGCGTTGAGGAGCCGCTGCGCTTCGCCTTTTTGCGCCGTGGCCGGCGGATCGGTGGGATGCACGCGCAAGACCGCATCGAAATCGGCGATTGCCTGGGCGTACTCCTTCCGCCGGTTGTACAGGTGAGCGCGATTCATCAAGGCGATGGTGTTGATGGGATTCAGCTCGATACACTTGTTCAGGTCGCTGAGCGCGGGGTCGAATTGGCCCAACTCCAGATGCGCCCAACCGCGGTTGTTCCAGGCAACCGACATCAGGGGATCGAGTTCCAGGGCGCGCGTGTAGTCCGGGATCGCCTGGGCGTGGCGGCCGGAATTGGAATACGCGAGGCCCCGCTGGTCGTAGACAACCGCGCGGCTGTAATCGAGTTCGATGACGCGGCTGAGGTCCGCTATGGCCTTGTCATACTGTTTCAACTGGGAGTACAGACTGGCGCGGGCGGCGAGGGCAATAATCCAATCCGGGCGGACTTCCAGGGCGCGGTCAAACGCCTTGATGGCGCCCACCTGGTCTTTGGCATCGCGCAGGCGGGCGCCGTCGCGGAAGTAGTCTTCCGCCGTGGTGGCCGCGGTTGTTAACGGCGAAGGCGCCGGAATTTCGGGTGCGGGGGCGGGCGCTCCGGCGCGCGCCGTTTCGATGATGCCTTGCAGGCGGGCCAGAGTGCCGGCGCCGCCGCCAACGGCGATATCGGCGATGCGGCCGGACTTATCGATGGCGAAGGTGGTGGGGAATGCGTTGACGCTGTAGCGGGCGACTACGTCGGTGCCTTCGCTCAACAGGACGGGGAAGGTGTACTTTTCTTTTTGGATAAACCCGGCGACGGTGTCGCGCGGCTCGTTGGCGTCGAGGGCAAGAACGGTCACGTCTTTGGACGCGAGTTCCTGATGGATCTTCTCGAAATCGGGCATTTCCTCACGGCATGGCCCGCACCAGGTGGCCCAGAAGTCCAACAGAACCACCTTCCCTTTGAAGTCGCTGAGCGCGACGCCGGCGCCCTTGAGATCCTTCAGGCGGAATTCCGGCGCGGGTTTGCCGATGAACCGGTCGCGGGGCAACCCGGCTGGTCCGGAGAAGTTGGGAGTGCCGCCGCTGCGAATTGTGGCAGACAGCGAATCGAGGCGGGTGCGGCCGGAGGTCCAGAAGGTGCGGCAGGAGTCCAGGAAGGAAAGCACGGAAACGCGGTCGCCCGCGGCCAGGAGGTCCTGCGCGAGGGTCCAGTTGGGACCGAAGGAATTCAGTTGGGGAGAGCCGGGAGTGCGTCCGGCGGCCAGCAGTCGATTGGCGGCTTCCGCGGTGTCACCGTGCTTGAGGGCGATGCGGCCCAGGACGATGTTGCCGATGTGAATGGCATTGCCATAGTTCCAGTCGGACTTGTTGTCTCCGGCCTGATTCAACAGTTCGGAGGCCGCGCCCGATGCCTTGGCGAAGTCACCTTCGTTGAAATACGCCTGAGAGAGTTCCACGAGAACCGAACCGCGGGAAGCGCCCGTTTCCGCCAGACTCAGGCCTATTTCCAGGATTGAGATCCTGGCGGCGGGTGTGGGTTGTGTAGCGGCCATGGACACGTAGGCAGTGACCATACCGGACTTCCACCGGGGACTGTTCGGATCGAGCGCCATGGCGCGCTGGTAAAGGTGCGGAATCAGGTTTTCGATTTCCGCGATTTTCGCCGTGAACTTGCGGGAGGTCATGGCATAGAGCGGCGCAATCAGTGCCTGTGCCGCGGCGCCAAGCAGGTTGGGGTCGGTGGTGAGTTCCAGCTCTTTGCGCGCCGCGGCACTTTCCGCGGGAGTCTCTTCGGAGGGGACCGGCTGGTACTTATCGAACGCTTTGACTCCGGCGATGGAGTAGGCGAGCAGAGTCCCCTTGACATTTACGATCCTGTAATTGCCGGGATAGAGCTTGAGGCCATCCTCAACTAACTTGCGGGCGAAGGCCTGGTCGGCGGTCGTGTAGAAGACAGCCGCGTTGGCGTAAGTATCAGCCAGAATCGGGGAGGCGGAGAGAGCTTTTCGCCAGGCGCCGTCTGCCGCGGTATAGGTTTCGGGATCGGAAGATTGATCCAGGGAAGACGCTGTCCGGCTCAGAACCAGGTTCTCCGGGTGATGTTCGATCATCCAGACGATATGTTTGCGGCGCAGCGGCTTGACACGATCGGCAGGCTGGTTTTGGAAGTAATACCGGATCAGCCGCTCGTGGATGGAAACATCATCGGGATGGGCAATGGATTCCGCTTCCAATTGATCCGCGTCCGCGCTGGTACGCGGCGGCGGAGCAGACGTCTGTGCGTAAGTTGTAAGTGCGAAAAGGCTGGCAATCAGCAGGCGCGGCAAGGTAGCACTCCTTGAAGAGAGTTGGCCCGCTGTTATTATAGGCCGATTAGTGTTGTTGAGCTGCGGGGCACGGGTCTACGCCGCTTTTATCAAAGACCTGAGCCGAGGCGAATCAACTACAGAGTCGGCGTCGTCGAAAATCAGATAACGAGGTGTTTAATACTGCTACAATCGCGCTTTAAGGAGGTTGCCGTGTCGTCAACCCTTACCAGCCATTTCGATCTCGCGGATCTTGCCGCCACCCAGCCCGAGCGATTTCAGTACCGCGCCGAAGGGGGCGCTTACCTCAACCTCAGGGGCGTAGCCCTGGAGCCGATCGAGGAGATCCACGAAGGCAGAGTCGCCACGCTGTGCCGGATCATCCGCGGTTTCGCCTTTGCCGCCGTGGACGCGGCGCAATCGGGCCACCCCGGCGGGTCGTCTTCCAAAACCGAAATGGTACTGAGCCTGCTGCTTAGCGGACGCTTGGGCTTCGACGCCTGGAACCCCAAGCATCCCGGCCGCAGCCGCGTGGTCTGGTCCGCCGGACACTGCACGCCGCTGTTCCACGGGCTGGTGTCCCTGGTGTACGAGGCGCTGCGACGTAAGGGCTATTCGTTGCAGGGGCCGGCCGCCAAAGCCGTGGTCTATCCGGAGCAATTGGCTTCGTTCCGGCGCTGGGGCGGTCCCAGCGGCCACGTAGAATCGAATTACGCCCTGGCCGACACCTCCACAGGTTCCTCTGGCCACGGCTTCTCCGCGGGATTGGGGTTTGCGCTGCTGCATCGTAGTTGCGGGCTTGACACCAAGGTATTCGTGATCGCGGGCGACGCCGAAACCGAAGAGGGCATGAGCTACGAAGCCCGCAACATCGCCGCCAGCCTGGGAGTCGAGAACCTGGTCGTCACGCTCGATTACAACCACTTCGGCATCGATGGGCCGATCACCGAGGCGCTGCCCGTTCCTTACGTCAACCACTGGTTCGCCCACGGCTGGAACGTCATCGAAGTGGACGGCCACAACGTGCGGGAGTTGGCGTACGCCTATCGCCTGGCGGCCGACGGTTTCGGCCCTGACCGGCCCACGGTGGTCATCTGCCATACCACCAAGGGAATTGGCTATGGTCGGCTCGAAGGCACGGCGGATTCCCACGGAACGCCCCTCAAACATGAAGAGTACGTGGAGGCGGTCCGAGGGCTCGGCTTCGCCATTACCGGTCAGCCGGGCGAAGCCGCCGCCGACCTTCGCGCCATCGCCGGCTCGCTGGAAAGCGCGGATGTGGATTACCTGGTGGATCGCCTGCAAAAGGCCGCGCGCCTGATCGCGCCCGAGCGGGTCTCCGTCGATCGGATGCGGACTGCGCTGATCGGACGCCCCATGGCCAGCTACACCACCATGAGCCGGCCCGAAGTCCTCCCGCCCGAACTGGTGTTCCAGGAAGGCGAGAGCGTACCCACGCGCAAGGCCACCGAGGCCTGGTTTGCCTGGGCCATGCGGCACACCGCTTTCTTCTACGTGGGCGCCGGCGACCTGATGAAGTCCATCCTCACCGGCAAGGCGGAGAGCGTCTACGGCGTGATGAGCCGCGAAAACCGGCTGGGCCGCGGCATCCGCTTCGGCATCGCCGAGCAGAACATGGCGATGCTCTCCTGCGCCATTGCCCAAGACGTGCTTCCGGGCGGATTCCGTCCCATGACCGCTTTCGCCACCTACGGCGTGTTCACCCCGATGATGGCCAACGCAGTCCGCATGACCCTGATCAACAGTACCGTCAATCCGGATGCGCGCAGTTTCTTCATCATGCTGGCCGCCCACGATGGGCCCGAAACCGGCGAAGACGGCCCCACGCATCACGGCCTGTTCTGGATGTCGCTGTTTACGGCCTATCCGGGCATCAAGGTCTACAAGCCGCTCGACGCCAACGAAGCCGTGGAAATGCTCTTCCACGCGGCGCTCGCCGGCGAGCCTGTTGTTTTTTCGGCCGTCCGTCCCGGCACGCCGGTGCTGCCGCGCGGCGAGGGTGTGCCCCCGGCTCGTGCGGCCACGCAAGGCGCTTACGTCTACAAGCCGTTTCGCGAATCCGGCAAACGGAAGGTGGTGCTGGTGATCTCCGGCGGCCAGGTGATGGCCAACGTGCTCCAGATCGTTCCGGAACTGGAGGAGCGCGTGGATCTGAAGATTGTCGCCGTCACCAGTCCGCAGCTTTACGAAGAACTCCGCCGGCACGATCCCGAAAAGGCGCGCGAAATATTCTCCGAGGAAGATCGCAAAATCGCTCTCACGCTGCACAACGGCTGGCGCGGATTTCTGTATCCCTTCCTGCTGCCGGAGGACCACGCGGCTCGCACGTTCGGCATGGACGATTTCTCGCGCTCCGGAAAGCCCGGCGAAATTTACAAGGACGCACGCTTCGACCCGGCGGGGCTAAAGGAGAGGATCCTGGGAGCGCTTTGATTTCCTGCTATACTGAAAGCGTTACTGAAGCTGATCCGCATCCCTCTCTTACCTCGTTGGTAGCCGGCTGCCTGATTTCCTTCTCACACTTTGAATGAAAACTTTCTCTGAACTGTCTCTCTCCGCTCTCTTGAAGAGCAACCTCGCGAAGCATGGCTTCGTAGAACCTACGCCTGTACAGGCTCTCTCCATCGAACCGGCACTGGCCGGACACAACCTGGTCGCCACGGCGCAAACCGGTACGGGCAAAACCCTCGCGTTTGTGCTGCCGCTGATCCATCTTCTGCAGAATGAACCGAAGAAGAGCGGCGTCCGCGCCGTCATCCTGATTCCTACCCGGGAACTGGCAATCCAGATCCAGGAGGTGTTCGCGAAGCTGTCCGCCGGTACGGGCATTCGCTCCGCCGTCGTGGTCGGCGGCCTCGGCGAGAATCCGCAATTGCAGGCCATTCGCAAAGGCGCGCAGGTGGTGATTGCTACCCCCGGCCGCATGTTCGATTTTCTCAGCCGCAACCTGGTGAACCTGAGCGGCACTCGCATCCTGGTGCTGGATGAAGCCGACCGGATGCTCGACATGGGTTTCCTGCCGACTATCAAGCGCATTATGGCGACCATGCCGGCTGGCCGGCAGACGCTCTTTTTCAGCGCCACCATCGAAACTTCCGTGAAGCACCTGGTGGAAGTTCACGTGCCGAACGCCATCCGCGTCGAAGTCGGCAATACCACCAAGCCCGTGGAGCAGGTGGACCTGCACTTGTACGAGGTGGAAGCCGACCGCAAACTCAGCCTGCTGGAAAGAATGCTGGAGGAGGAACCGGGCTCGTTCCTGGTTTTTGCCCGCACCAAGCATGGCGCCGATCGCCTCGCCCGCAAGCTTTCCCGCACCACCGGCAAAGTAGTGGCCATCCACGGCGACCGCAGCCAGAACCAGCGCAACCAGGCCCTCAAGGGCTTTCAGGACGGTTACTATCGCGTCCTGGTGGCTACCGATGTGGCCGCGCGCGGCTTACACGTCGATAACATTTCGCACGTGGTGAATTTCGATCTGCCGCAAGTGCCCGAAGACTTCATCCATCGCGTAGGCCGTACCGGACGGGCCGGCGCGCGCGGGGTCGCCTCCACCTTCGCCACTCGCAACGAACGCTCCGAGATCACGCGCATCGAGCGCGCCCTCAACATCCGCCTGATCCGCCGCGAGGTTCCTGGCGGTGTCGTGCGTGAAGCGGGGCTGGCTCCCGTCATCGAAATCCCCATGTCCTCGGAGCCGCGTCCCAGGAAGTTCGTGTTCAAGACACGTTCCGTCCGCCGCCGCAGAGCGGTCTGAGTCCTGGTTTCGAAAGACCACTTCAATGCGGGTACGCGGCCGGACACCTCCCGTGAAAGGCCCGCCTGCCCGTTGTTTGGACACTGTTCATGGCGCGATAAGTATCGTTCGTGCAGTCTGTTCTCTTGGCCCTATTGGATATTAGCCCTTTCGCCGATATGATGACTTTATGTACCATTAAAATCGGTAGAGGGTAGACTATTGCGATTTACCGTTCCCCATCCAGTTCCGTATCAAGGTAGCAAGCGTAGACTGGCTGCTGCCATTCTGAGCCACGTTCCTGCCGGTCGATACCCGCGCCTGATTGAGCCCTTCGCTGGTTCGGCCGCTGTTACTTTGGCGGCAGCTTATCGTGCAACGTTTTCCTCTTACGTCATCGGGGACGCGCTCGAACCTCTCGTCCGACTTTGGGGGATGATAATCGACGACCCTAAGGCGGCTTCTGAGAAGTACACAACTCTCTGGCACCGAGAGCGCCAAAAACCCATCGATGCGTACTACGAAATTCGCTCGGAGTTCAATTTTGACCGCGATCCAGCCAAGTTGCTATATTTGCTGGCCCGGTGCGTGAAAAACGCCGTTCGATTCAACCCCTCGGGAGAGTTCAACCAGTCGCCTGATAAACGCAGAACCGGTACGCGTCCCGAACTGATGGCGGCGGAGTTGTTCGGCGCTCATCGAATCCTTGCCGGCAGGTGTCAGGCAGTACACGCAGACTTCCTGTCTCTGTTTCTATCAGCGCAAGAAGGCGATTTCTTCTACTTGGACCCCCCTTACCAGGGAACGAGTCAGGGCCGGGACCAGCGTTACATTTCGGGAGTTCGGCGGGATCAAATGATACCCGCGCTGACGATTCTGAACGAGAAGCGAGTACCTTTCATTCTGAGCTATGATGGTTTTTGCGGAGAGCGAGATTACGGCGAGGCCCTGCCTGAAGCCATCGCCCGTAGAATTCTCTTGAACGTAGGCCGATCGAGCCAAGCTACCCTTAACGGCCGCGATGACGTCACAATCGAATCGTTGTACCTATCTCATTCGCTTCCCGCCAGCCGGAACGGCACCATGCTTTCCCTGGAAGATTTTGAAACGCAGGCCAGTTTATTTGCCTAACACTTCTTTCAGGAGAGCTTTAACTTCGTCCGGTACGCTCCTGTTGTGGCGCAGTGCCTCGCGCCACAGCCGATCAAAATCTGTGACCTCGTCCTTTGTCCAAATGAGTTCCGCACGCCGCTGCTGCTGCATAGCGACATGGCTATAGGCAGTCGGCTCAGCCCAGTAACAGTCGCGGCATATATCGGGGCTGCATAGTCTCAGCCGATTTTCGCAGTGCTCACAAGCCCAGGATTTCTTTCGATTGCATGAACCGCAGAGAACTTGAAACGGCTCCTTCTCCTCGGTGATAGCTTCCCCTGCTACTTCATACGGGATGCGGTGATCTACCTGCAGGTTGTATGCAACTCCGCAGAGACTGCATTTATTGCCCGCAGTATGAATGATGGCATCCCGTTGTTTCTTGGGTAGCGCCCGACGCCCAGCCTTGTTCGGGTCAAGTTCCCCCTCGTCAAAAGCATATGCGGCGATTGAACGGCCGTTCGTATGTTTGGCCGTGATGCGCTTGAGACGAAAGCCAAGGTCCTTAACGTCTTGAGCGGCGCGTGGCGGGTGATCGTAGCCAGCCCGATTAATTTCCTCTGTCGTGACTTTGCCATTTCTCACGATGCTGTCCAAAACAAATCGCGCCCTTTTGTTCGTTACCGCGGTGATCCTTTGCAGAAGCTCCTTTGGAATTCGGGTTTGCTTATCAGGCATTGAAGAGTTCCTTCACGGGAACGCCCAACGCTGCGGCGATCTTGTAAATGTTCAGCAGGCTGATGTTTCGTTCGCCCCGTTCGACGCCGCCTATGTATGTCCGGTCGAGATCACAGGCCAACGCTAGCGATTCCTGCGAAAGCCCTTTCTGCTTTCGAAGGTCTCGCACTCGATCACCGAAATTCTTCTGAATCCGGGCTTCCCGCCGCCTCTGCATCCGAAGACAATGGAATCACCATAGATGACAATACGTCCACGGACTTTACGTACCATTTGTGGGTGCTGTAAGCCTATCGCGCCAGCGCTACCGGCCGGCCGCCCTGCTCTTTGCTCTTCTGCGCGGCATCCATGAAGGCGAACATCTCTAGGCTCTCTGCGTTGGCCACCGGCGGCGTGCCCGTTTGGAAGAACTTGACGATCTCCTGCACCAGTGGCCGGTAGCTGCCCGCGCCCTGCGGTTTGATCTCCACAATCTTATTACCGCGGTAGACCACAGCGCCGTAGTCGCTATGCGGCCGTATCGCCCGGACGGCGCCGATGCGTCCGTCTTTCCACCGGCCCACCACCACATCGGCATCGGGCGATGACGTGCGGGTCACCGATTCACAGCCTGGTCCCATCAGCGTGTACAGTATCTCGACCGTGTGAATGGCATACCAGGAAAGGTCCAGGTAATGATGCGGCTCCAGGTCGCCGGGGCCGAACGCGTCTACTCCCGTGGTGTCTGTGAATTTTCCGGCGGTGGCGATTTCGCCAAAGCGCAGGCTGGAGGCGCTGAACCACGGCACGCCGCCCGCCTTGGCCAGTCGCGCAATTTCCATGGCATCCTCGAACGTGGCGGCGAGCGGCTTATCGATAAACAGAGGCTTGTGCGCCGCGATCACCTGCCGCGCCTGCTCCAGATGCACACGGCCGTCGATGCTGGAAAGCAGCACCGCGTCCACCTTGGAGAGCAACGCCGGAATATCGGGCACGATCTCGACGCCCCACCTGCCGCTGATCTGCGAGGCGAATCCATCCACGCGGCTGGCGCTGCTCTGCACATCCTTGCTGCCGCCCTTAAAGGCGGCCACCACGCGCGCCCCGGGAATGTGATCGGCCGCGGCGGAATCGTCATTCAGCATCTGCGTGAATGCCGGAACGTGGGAGGTGTCGGTCCCGATGATGCCCACGCGCAGGTCTGCGCCGCAAAGTGACCATGCGGCGGCGAACAGGAAAAGGAGTGGTCTCACGTAGGGCATTGTACACTGGGTTCTGAGACAGGTCTTCCGCCCTGTCCCTGTCCGGCCGGCATGGATCTCACTACCCCGCTCAGTTATGTGAAAGGCGTCGGGCCCGCTCGCGCCGCGATGCTGGAGGCTAAAGGCCTGGTCACGGTGGAAGACCTGCTGGCGTACGTGCCGTTCCGTTACGAAGATCGCAGCAACATGAAGACCGTGGCGCAACTGGCGCCGGGCGAAATGGCCACGGTGATTACCGACGTGCGCGCCACCAAAATGTCGGGCTTCAAGCGGCGCAACCTGGGACTGTTCGAAGCGCGCTTCAGCGACGCTTCCCGCGCCATTCTGGTGGGCAAGTGGTTCCACGGCGGGTATCTGGCCAATGTGCTGGCCGAGGGGATGAAGGTGGCGCTGTTCGGCAAAGTGGAGTTCGACAGCTATTCGGGCGAACTCACCATGCTGCACCCCGAAATGGAAATCCTCTCCGGCGACGATGAAGATGGCGAAGCCGCCTTGCACGTGGGCCGTGTGGTGCCCATTTACGAAGGAGCCGGAAAAATCACCACGCGCGCCCTGCGCACCTTGATGCATCGCATTCTGCAAGAGGTGGCGCCGGAGCCGGATTTTTTGCCGGAATATCTGCGCGACCGCCTGAAACTGCCGGAGCGCTGGCAGGCGATTCGCGAAACGCACTTTCCGCCGCCGGACGCCGACCTGCGGCTGCTCAACGGATTCCGCTCGCCGGGTCAGTTCCGCCTGATCTTTGAAGAGTTCTTCTGGCTGGAGTGCGGAATTGCGCTCAAGCGCACGAAAGCGCGTACCCTGCCCGGCATCGCGTTTGAGTTGAACGAGCGGGTCCGCGAGCAGATCAAGGCAATGCTGCCTTTCAAACCCACCGGCGCGCAGCGGCGTGTGATTCAGGAAATCGCCGAGGACATGAAGGCGCCGCGCCCCATGAACCGGCTGATGCAGGGCGATGTGGGCAGCGGCAAGACCATCGTGGCGGCGGAAGCGGCGGTCATCGCCATCGAAAACGGCTACCAGGTGGCGGTGCTGGCGCCCACCGAAATCCTGGCTACGCAGCACGGACTGTATTTCAAACAGATTCTTTCCAAGCTGGGGTATGTGACCCTGCTGCTCACCGGATCGTTCACGGCGCGCGAGAAGGCGCAACTCAAAAAGCTGATTGCCGAAGGACTCGCGCACGTGGTGATCGGCACCCACGCGCTGCTGGAAAAGGACGTGGAGTTTAAGAAACTCGGCCTCGCCATCGTGGACGAGCAGCATCGCTTCGGCGTGATGCAGCGGCTCGGACTGGTGCAGAAGGGCGTGCATCCCGACGTCCTGGTGATGACCGCGACGCCCATTCCGCGCACCCTGGCCATGACGTTATACGGCGACCTGGACGTTTCGGTGATCGACGAACTGCCGCCGGGCCGCAAGCCCATCATTACCAAACACGCCACCAATGACCGCGTGGAACAGGTTTACAGCTTTCTGAAACAGCAGATTGAAGAAGGGCGGCAGGCGTACGTGGTGTATCCGGTGATCGAAGAATCGGAGACGCAGGCCATGAAAGCGGCGCAGCAGATGTACGAGCATCTTTCCAAGGAAGTCTTCCCCACCTTGACCGTCGGGTTGATGCACGGGCGGCTCGCGCCGGACGATAAAGAATCGGCGATGCGGGAATTCAAAGAGGGGCGGATTCAGATCCTGGTTTCGACCACGGTGATCGAAGTGGGCGTGGATGTGCCGAATGCCAGCGTCATGGTGATTGAGCAAGCGGAGCGGTTCGGCCTTTCGCAATTGCACCAGTTGCGCGGGCGCGTGGGCCGCGGCGCGGCGCAGAGCTACTGCATCCTGGTAACGGAGAAGATGAACGATGCGGCGCGCCATCGCATTCGCACGCTGGTGGAATCGACGGACGGCTTTTATATCTCGGAGATGGATTTGAAACTGCGCGGGCCGGGCGAGTTTTTCGGAACGAAGCAATCGGGGCTGCCCTCGCTGCGGGTGGCGAACATTCTGCGCGACGGCGAAATTCTGGTCATTGCGCGGCGCGAAGCAGTGGACTTCATCGCCAGGCCGCCTTCGGAAGAAGACTTGCGACGCGCCGTCGCGTACATTCGCGACCACTGGCAGAGGCGTTACGGATTGGTGACGGTGGGTTGATGCGAGTGATTGCGGGGGAATTCCGGTCGCGAAAGTTGAAGAGCATTCCGGGCGTGGCCACGCGGCCCACGCCTGATCGTCTGCGGGAGACGCTGTTCGATATTCTACAGACCCGCATGGCAGGCGCGGTGTTTGTGGATGCGTACGCGGGAACGGGGGCGGTCGGCATCGAAGCCCTCAGCCGGGGCGCGCCTCATGCTTTCTTTCTGGAGCGGAATCGGGCGGCCCTGGAAGCGATTCGCGAGAATCTGGCGGAGTTAGGGCTGGAATCGCGCGCCACGGTACTCGCGGGGCCGGTGATCCTGACGTTGGAACGCTGCCAGGGGAACCTGGTATTCCTCGATCCACCCTACGATCTGGAGCGAGAGTACGGGGCGGCGTTGGAACTGCTCGCGCAGGCTCCGCCTTCGCTGGCGATTGTGCAGCACTCGACGCGCTTCGCTCTGGCGGAGGAGTACGGCGTGCTGCGCCGGACGCGCATGCTGAAGCAGGGCGATAACGCGCTGAGCTTCTACGCGATTTGAGCGCGCGGCACCGAACTCTGCTACCCTCAAGGCACCATGTCAGCCATCAATGGAGATAAAGCGCGCTTCCACCGCATACGGAAAAAGAAGCTCGCGCTCAGAGAACGCAGCCAGGAGCTTCGCAAAAAAGCTGCGCTCCGGAATGCGGCGCCGCCCGCCGTGTGAGCGAGTGTTCGCTCTAATGAATCGTGTAACGCGCCTTCAACCCGAACGGTGCAATCTCGATATCGAACTGCTCGCCTGAAGGCCTGCTCATCCGGTAAGTTCCCTGCATCATGCCGGTGGGCGTCTTCAGCGGGCACCACGACGAGTATTTGAACGATTCGCCGGGGGCGAGCACGGGTTGCTCCCCAACTACGCCTTGTCCGCGCACTTCCTCTACGTGCTCCAGCGCATCGGTGATGATCCAGTGCCGGCTCAGCAGTTGCACCGTGTCGCTGCCCAGATTGGTAATACGCACCGTGTATTGAAAAACCCATTCGCCCTCTTGCGGGCGGGAATTCTCCGGAGCGTGACGGGCCAGAACCTCGACGCGGATTCCGCCGGTGACAGCCTCCGACATAGGGGCAAGGTCTGATCGCAGCTCAGACATAGGTGTGCTTATCATAGCAAGGCCGTGGGAGTAGAATGGAACCGATTCCATGCTGCATCGGCTGTGGATGATCGCAATCGGCGTGGCCGTGTGTGCGAGCGCGCAGAAATACGACGGCCCGCTGCCGTCCAAGCCGGACCTTCCGTACATCAAACAGGCAGCCACGCTGATCCCGATGGAGACTGCGGACGTGCGCGCAGAGAAGGCCGGCAGCGGTACACGCTTCCTGATCGAAGGCGCCGCCTCGTCCGTAAAGACGCCGATCTCCCTACCCATTTTCATTCTCAAAGTGCAGAAGGTGGCGCCGGAGCATCTCCAGTTGTACAAAATGGAAGCGAAGGAAGGACACCGGGAGTATGTGGTGGGTGGGGCGAATCCCCCGGATGTCCTGCATCTGGAGGTTACCCGGTTGACTGCCGACGGTTTGTGCCGGATCGCGGTTTCTGATCCGCTGGAGGCCGGGGAGTACGTATTGAGCGGTGACGCTTCCCAACAGGTGTACTGTTTTCAGGTGTTTTGAGCTCGCCCACAGAGTCCGTATACGTGTGCTATGCTATTTAAGTACCAAAACGAGATTAAGAGAAGACAAGGAGCATTACCCCTAGAATGGCACTGGCGATTGAAACAAAGCGGCAGATTTTTTCCACAAATCAGCGCCACAAAACCGACACCGGGTCGCCAGAAGTACAGATTGCTCTGTTAAGCTCGCGAATCACGATGCTTACGGGGCACCTCCAGACGCACAAAAAGGACCACAGCTCCACCAAAGGGTTGCTGACCCTGGTCGCCAAGCGTCGCCGGCTTCTGACTTACCTGCGCGATACGGATCCAGAGCGTTATAAGGCTATACTGTCACGTTTGGGCATTCGCCGCTAGTCCATTCGTCGGAGGCAGCCCTGGTTCCGTAGAACTGCGGGTGCTTTCGAATTCATGCCAAATTGGTCCGCGACGGTTGGGTTCGGAGCCCTGCTGTAGCTGGCTTTCATCCTGTCAACTCCACTCTCGAACGGCGATCTGAACGGTCGCCCATTCGTGACTGGCCGGGACCGGTTCCCGGCCGTTGGAGGATTTTAGAAAATGTCGCACACAGTTGAAATTGACCTGGGTGGCCGGAAGATTACCCTGGAAACGGGTAAGATGGCCAAGCAGGCGAACGGCGCGGTCGTCGTTCGGTCCGGTGACGCCGTTGTTATGGTCACCGCTTGTATGGCCAATCAGGCCAAACCCGGAGCTGGATTTTTTCCGCTCACGGTGGATTATCGGGAATACACATACTCCGCCGGAAAGATTCCGGGCGGGTTTATCAAACGGGAGGGACGTCCCTCCGAAAAAGAAGTTCTCACCAGCCGCCTGATCGATCGTCCCATTCGCCCTTTGTTCCCGGACGGGTTCATGCATGAGACGCAGATCATCGCCATGGTTATGTCGGCGGATCCGGAGCAGGATCCGAACTCGCTGGCAATTGCCGGCGCGGGCGCCGCACTGGCTATTTCCGACATTCCCTTTCCGTACGTCCTGGGCGGCGTGCGCGTCGGCATGAAAGACGGCCATTATATTGCGAACCCCTCTTACACCGAAGGGCGCGAGTCCAAGCTGAATATCGTCGTGGCCGGCAGTGAAGAAGGCATCGTGATGGTAGAGGCGGGCGCGCAACAGGTGTCTGAGGCGGAGGTTCTGGGCGCGATTGAATTCGGCCATGAATGCTGCCGGAAGATCGCCGCCGGAATCCGCGAACTGGTCAAAGTGGCCGGCAAGAAGAAACGCGAATTCGCTCCTCCGGTTCTGGACCAGGCTATTTACGATCAGATCTCCAAAGAGTTCCGCGCCGAGCTGGCCGAGGCCCTCCGCACCGAGGACCGCGAGAAGATCGAAAGCTACGCCGCGGTGGACGAGCTCAAGAAGAAGATTCTGGAATCGCAGCCGGAAGAGAACCGGGAAATGACGGGCAAGTGCTATGACGCCCTGAAGGAACGCATCTTCCGCGATGAAATGTTGAAGGATCGTCGCCGTCCGGATGGCCGGGCGTTCGACCAGGTCCGTAAGATCACCATCGAAACCGGAGTTCTGCCGCGCACCCATGGTTCGGCGCTATTTACCCGCGGCGAAACCCAGGCGCTGGTCACGGTGACCCTGGGGACCAAGGATGACGAGCAGCGGATCGAACTGCTGGAGCCGGGTGAAGCCTCCAAGCGCTTCATGCTGCACTACAATTTCCCGCCGTTCAGCGTGGGCGAAGTCGGCTTCATGCGCGGGCCGGGCCGCCGCGAGATTGGCCATGGGGCACTGGCGGAACGGTCGCTTTCGGCGATGATTCCGACCGAAGACGTTTTCCCCTACACCATGCGCGTGGTCAGCGACATTCTGGAATCGAACGGTTCCAGTTCGCAGGCGACGGTCTGCGGCGCTTCCCTGGCGCTGATGGATGCGGGCGCGCCGCTGGCCGCTCATGTGGGCGGTATCGCCATGGGACTGGTGCTGGAAGGCAAGGATTATGCCATCCTGACCGACATCGCCGGCGCGGAAGATCATTACGGCGACATGGATTTCAAAGTCGCCGGAACGCGAGAGGGCATCACCGGGCTGCAGATGGATATCAAGGTCCCGGCCGTGACCATCGCGATCATGAAGGAAGCGCTCGATCAGGCGCGGCGCGGACGGCTCCACATCCTCGACAAGATGTACGAGGCGGTGCCGGCGGCCAGGACAGCCATCTCGCAGTACGCGCCCCGTATTTACACCCTCCACATTCCCACCGATAAGATTCGAGACGTCATCGGACCGGGAGGCAAGGTGATCCGCGGGATCATCGAACAGACCGGCGTCAAGATCGATGTCGAAGACGATGGGACCGTTCACGTAGCTTCGGCCGACGAAGCATCCGCCAACAAGGCGATCCAGATCATCACCGATATTACGGCCACGGCCGAGGTCGGAAAGATCTACTTGGGCAAGGTGGTGCGGTTGGTGGAGTTCGGCGCGTTCGTCGAAATCTTCCCGGGCACCGACGGTCTGCTGCACATCAGTGAGATCGCCGAAAATCGCATCCGCGACGTGCGTGACGAGTTGAAGGAAGGCGACCAGATCCTGGTAAAGGTGCTGGCGCTGGAAGGCAACAAAATCAAGCTCAGCCGCAAGGCCGTACTCAAGGAACAGCGCGAAAAGCTGGCCAAGGCCAAGCCGCAGGCGTAGGACAGGCCTCCAGGCCTGTCCCCCCTCTTAGATTAGCGGCCCGCCGACCGGGCCAACCGGGCGAAATCCGTCGTAACCGGACAGGCCGGGATCCGTTCAGCGAAGCTGGACTAGCCCCTGCGGCTGCTGGTCCTGCACGTGCGATTGTAAATCCTGCCGGCCGCGCCAGAAGTCGATGGTCGATACCTGGTGGACGCACGCCACCGTGCAGCGCGGGGCGCAACTCTTGGCGGTGCGGTACTCGCGCCGTACGTCGTCACGCGTGTAGCTCAGCAGAGGCTTCCCGGGATAGCCGCGCTGCTGGGAGCAGTAGTGTACCAGGCCATCCTCGCAGATGTAGAGGTACCGCGACCCGGCGCGGCAGCGCCAGTTGTTTTCCTTGCCGTGGGCGATGTTGTCCTGGAAGCCGTTGATGCGCGCGTAGCTGCTCTTCTCCATCGAGCGCATGGTGGTATACACTTCGCGCTCTTCCTGTTGAAGAGGCTGCAACTGGCCCTCGCCATCGTGGATGATCCCCACCGTGGAAGTGAAGCCCAGTTCCAGGGCGCGCCTGCCAACCGCCAGGGCATCCTTGGGATGACGAATGCCACCGCCCACCACGGAGTTGATGTTCACGTGAAAATCGGCATGTTCGGCCAGCAGTTGCAGTTTCTTGTCGAGCACCTTGAGGCTCTTCTTCGATACCTCGTCGGGCATCACGTTGTCGATCGAGATCTGCAAGTGATCCAGGCCGGCGCGGTTCAGCCGCTTGATCCGATCGGCCGTCAGCAGGTACCCGTTAGTGATCATGCCGGCGATCATGCCGCGCTTGCGGACGTACGCGATGATGTCGTCCAGATCCGGATGCAGCAGAGGCTCGCCGCCTGAAATGGTAATGACGTTGGTGCCCAGGCCGGCCAGGTGATCCAACCGTTGCCGCATGGTGTCGAGCGGCACGGGCTTGGAGTGGTCGTCAAACTCGTTGCAATACTCGCAGGCCAGGTTGCAGCGGCGCATGGGAATGATGTGAACCAGAATGGTATGGTCCCTGGATACCAGCCCGCGGGCGATCATGCGCAGTTCGCGCACCCGCCGGGATACGGCTTTCCATGCTCTACGCAACTTTTTAGCGGAGTCAGCCATCGTGGAAGTGCTTATATTACAGCACAATCCTGGATTATTGCGAGAGTTCGCGGGTGATTGGGGCTTAACGGGGGTTAAACGGTCGGGATGACCGATCCAGTGCTTCCCGAAGCTTGGCGGCCAGCAGACCGGGGCGGAGCGGTTTAGGCGGGGTTTAGGCAGGACCTTTTTGGAAGCATCAGGCGGAAGCGCCCGGCCAGTTCCAGGCCGCTCTTCCCGGGCATTACGATATCGGTCAGAACCACGTCGATCTCCCCGGCGTGAGTCTCGAAAACGGTTTCCACCTTCCGCGTGCGTACGCGATCCAGGGCGGGGCACCCACTCGCACGGGATTGTGGTCCATCAGGACCTGCCTCGTCTGTAATTTCACTCTCGAAAGAAAACACACACATCCGAAAATGTTACGTATCCCCATGGGTGTGTTGGACAATTTGACACTTGTTCCCGCAAGTGATAAGTGTAGGAGTCTTCATATAGGAGATTGAATGGCTGACGAGCAAAAGCCTGGCGGCTCGGAGGCGCCTCTGCCCGCAGGGGGAGAGGCACAGAAGCCACCGGCCAAACCAGCCGCCGATGCCGCGAAAGCGGCTCCTCCAAAGCCGGCCGCGGCAGGGCATGCAGCCCCGCCAAAGCCGCCCGCGACCATGGCAGCCGTGCCCTGGGACAGCGACCTGGCCCGTGAAGTCAAGGACAGGTTCGGCGATCGAATCAGCGAGACCTCCACCTACCTGGGGCAAAACTTTGTTGTCGCCAAACCGGAGGCCGCGATTCCGGTATTGGAGTACCTGAAGCTGGAACTGGACTTCGACTACCTGGTGGATATCACGGCGGTGGATTGGCCCAAGCGCGCCGAACGGTTCGACCTGGTTTACATCGTGTACAGCTTCGCGCGCAATGAACGGGTGCGCATCAAGACCTTCATCGCCGACGGCTTTAAGCCGGAGACCGCGGTGGGCGTGCACCTGACGGCCAACTGGCTGGAACGGGAAGTGTTCGATATGTTCGGGATTGAGTTCGCCGGTCATCCGGATATGCGGCGGATTCTGCTGCCCGAGGAATGGCAGGGATATCCGCTGCGCAAGGAATACGGAATTCTTCAGCAGGACCAGCGCTGGGTGCAGGAAAACCTCAGTATCGAAAGCGGCCAGTGACGACAGTATGCCGGACTCGACATTTTTAGATTCCACTGAATTAGTACTGAACATGGGCCCGCAGCACCCCTCCACGCACGGCGTGCTGCGCGTCATACTCAAATTGGACGGCGAGAAGGTGCTGGGTACGGAATGCATCATCGGATACCTGCATCGCGGCGTGGAAAAGATCGCGGAGAACCGGACGTACGCGCAGTTCAACCCCTACGTGGACCGCATGGACTACGTGGCCGCGGTCTCCAACGGCCTGGGCTACTGCCTGGCGGTAGAGAAACTGCTGAACGTGGAAGCGCCGCCGCGGGCCCAGGCGGTCCGGGTGATTCTCACGGAACTGAACCGCATCGCCAGCCATCTGCTGTGGCTGGGCACGCACGCGCTGGATATCGGCGCCATCACGCCGGTTTTCTATTGCCTGCGCGAACGGGAAGAGGCGCTCAAGATTTTCGAGAAATACTGCGGCGCGCGCCTCACCACCCACGCTTTCCGCATTGGCGGGTTGCTGTACGAAACCTATGACGGGTTCGAGCAGGACGTGATGCAGTTCTGCGACATGTTCGTGCCCAAGGTGGACGAATACGAAGAACTGCTCACCAACAATCGCATCTGGGTGGGGCGGTTGAAGGATGTGGGAATCCTGTCCGCCGAAGAGTGCAAGGAGTATGGCGTGACCGGCCCGGTGCTGCGCGCCGCGGGCGTGAAATGGGACCTGCGAAAGGCACAGCCCTATTCCGGCTACGAAAAGTACGACTTCGAAATCCCCACCCGCGAAAACGGCGACACCTACGACCGGTACGTAGTCCGCATGGAAGAGATGCGGCAGTCCACGCGGATCATGCGCCAGGCTGTGGCCGCCATTCCGGAAGGGCCCATCATGGGCAAGGTAGGCAAGGTGATCAAGCCGCCGGTAGGTGAGGCGTATGTTTCGATTGAAGCTCCCAAAGGCGAACTGGGTTATTACGTGGTGAGCGACGGTTCCACCCAGCCGTATCGCTGCCGGGTCCGCCCGCCATCGTTCGTGAACCTCCAGGCCCTGGACCGCATGATCCGCGGCGGGCTGGTGGCGGACGTGGTCGCGGTAATCGGAACGCTGGATATCGTCTTGGGCGAGATCGACAGATGAGCGAGAGATTCCATTCATCGCGGAGGCGCGGAGACGCTGAGGAAGACGCGGAGAAAATCAAGATAGGTTTTCTCCTCCGCGTCTTCCTCCGCGCCTTCGCGTCTCCGCGATGAGTAGAGGTTTATATGGGCAAGCTTCTAAAGCAGATATTCCTGGTGGACCTGTTTCAGGGACTTTGGGTTACGTTCCGGAACCAGAATCCTAAGTACATCTATACGGAGCAGTATCCGGCGGAACGGCCTAAAGTGGCGGAGCGATATCGCGGGGCGCCCCGCCTGAATATTAATCCGGACAACGGCGAGACGCTTTGCATTTCCTGCAACCTGTGCGCGCTGGCCTGCCCGGAGACGCTGATCGTGGTCACCAGCCAGCGCAATGAAGAGACCAAGCGCAAAGAACTGACCACATTCACTTACGATACGTCGCGGTGCATGTTCTGCGGGTTGTGCGAAGACGCCTGCCCGGTGGACGCGCTGGAGTTGACGCAGGATTTCGAGATGGCGACTTATACCCGCGAGGGGCAGATCTGGGACCGGCAGATGCTGGAGGAAGGCCCCAGGCCGACGCAATACAAATGCTAGATACGGTTCTGTTCTACATCTTTGCCGTGATGGTGCTGCTGGGCGGCATTCTGACCATCACCCGGCGGAGCGCGGTGCACAGCGCGATTTCGTTGATTGTGTCGCTGCTCGGCGTGGCCGGCCTTTACCTGTTGCAACAGGCGGAGTTCCTGTTCGCCGTACAGATTGTTTTGTACGTGGGCGGCATTATGCTGCTGTTCCTGTTCGTGATCATGCTGGTGAACCTGGACCTGGCGGCTAAGGAGCGGCAATTCAACCGTCAATGGCTGGTGGCCCTGGCGGCGGTGGCCGCGATGGGCGCCGAGATCGGCTATTTTCTCTATCGCGGCAAGGACGCTTTCCACATTGCCGAGGGGGCCGCCGGCGCCGTGGCATCCGCACTGGGAAATACCGAACAGATTGGCGATTCCCTGTTTTCCGAATATCTGCTGCCCTTTGAGATAGCATCCCTGCTGCTGCTGGTGGCGGTGGTCGGGAGCGTGGTAATGGCGAAAAAGAGGATTTGACCATGTATCCGGTGACAACGGTTCATTACCTGGTGTTGAGCGCGGCCCTGCTGCTCATCGGCACCGTGGGCGTGCTGACGCGCCGCAATATCGTGATCATTCTGATGTCCATCGAACTGATCCTGAATGCCGTGAACATCAACCTGGTGGCCTTCTCCCATGCGCTGGGTCCCAACCATCCGCAGGGGCAGGTTTTCGCAATTTTTGTCATTACCGATGCGGTGGCCGAGGCCGCCGTAGGGCTGGGCATCCTGATCGCGCTGTTCCGCAATA
>JARLGM010000036.1 GCA_031292755.1 Candidatus Sulfopaludibacter sp. | reverse complement strand
CCTTGCACAATCTGTTTCGTTCGCAACCGCGCGATGGTCCTGTCCAACCGTGACTGGCGGGAATTCCACAATCTGAAATCACGGCACAGCAGGATTCACTGGCGAAAAAGCTCGCCCGAAGCGGGCTCCGCTAATCAATTACAGATAACTGAACAGCGTCGAGTGGGGCATCTTTCCTTGCATGGTCATTGCCGCCTCGAGTTGCGTAGTGGCCTGGGTCAGTTCCAGGGAGGCGGTGGGTATGTCAGCGTCCTGGATGCTGCTGATCTCGGTTTCCAGTTTGGAATTGATGCTGGTGGCGGAGTTGGTGGCGTCCTGAATGCGGTCTTCCAGCGAGCCGTAAAAGCCCTGCATCGTGTTCAGGTGGGTGGAAACCTGTTTGATGTTGTCGATGGCGGTCCGAATGCCCGTCATATCGTTGTTCTGGAGAGCCACTCGCAGCCCGTTCAGCGCCGCGAATGCGTTGTTGGAAGCCGGGTTGTAAACCGGATTGCCATTGTCGTCCAGGAGCGGATTGCCGCTCGCATCGGTCGCTTGCGTCACCGGTCCGAAAATTTGCTGGGCCGTCTTGGACGCGGCGAACGTCCCGCCCGACGGATCTTCAATCAGCCGCGTGGACCCTGCCGTCGTCAACCCATCCACTCCAGACCCGTCCGTGGCGCTTAAATCGAGCTGGTAGGAAGCGTTTTCAGCCTGGTCACCGCTGAAGATGTAGCGGCCCTGCACCTGGGTCTGGCTGTAGGAAACCATCTGTTCCAGCAGAGACTGGGCTTCCGATGCCATGCTCGACCTGGTATCGGCGGTTAGGGTGGTGTCGGTGCCCTGTGCTGCCAGCGTTGTGGCGCGATCCATCAGAGCGATGGCACCGGTCAGCGCATTGTCGGCCGATTGAGCGTCGGTTCCCGCCAGGGTCAGGTTGGCCTGGATTTGCTGGTTGTGCTGCTGGTTGGCGCGGAGTTGCAGCAGCGTGTCGACTTGATCGGGCGCGTCGGCTGCTACGTTGATGCGCTTACCCGAAGAAATCTGGCTGTTGGCGTCGGCAAGTCTCCGCTCGACGGAATTCAGGTTGGCCAGAAAGAGTGCGTTACCGGGATTTAAGTTGGTAGTCATGTCGATTTCTACCCTGTGGCGCCAAGGATTTGAACCACATCCTGGGTGAGCTGATCCAGCACCGTGATCAGGCGCGAGTTGGCCTCGTACGCTGTTTGGAATTGCACCAGTGTCATGGCCTCTTCATTGAGATTCACACCCGAGTCCTGCTGTCTCAGGTTCTGCGCCTGTGCCAGGGCAGACTGTTGCACGGACTGCTGGCTGGTCGCAGTGGCGAGGCCGCTGCCCACCCGCGAAGCCATGTCGCCATAAAACTGTGTGTAGCTCTCGCCGTTGATCATGTCCTCGCCGGCTGTGGGATTCGATAGATTCGCCAGTGCCAGGGGGATTCCGTTAACTACCTGGGTTGCCGGATCGGTGGACACCAGAGTCGACGCCGTTGCGGCTGGGTTTACCGCCAGCGTCTTGGCGACATCGGTCGCGTTCGAGCCGTAGACAAACAGTGCCGTGCCCCCGGAACTGACTGTGGAATCCGTCGAGGTCCCCTGGGTCAGGAGCTGGTTGACGCGGTCAGCAAACTGCTTGGCCAGGGTGTTCAGATCGCCCGCCTGGTAAGCGTCTCCAATGTAGGAGGGCAGCACGGTGTTGCGCACGTCAAGCAAGGCCCCCAGTTGGCCTGCGGTAACCTTGCCGGTGATGTCGGCGCCGTCCGCCGCGCGAATGTGCGCCGTCGGAGGGCCGTTCTCATTGGTCGGTGGAGGATCCGTGGGCAGCTCCAGGGAATAGCTGATCGGGTACTGCTTGTCCTCAATCAGCATCGGCGTTTGGCCGCCTAACAGCAGAGTGTACGACCCGTCGCTTTGTTGAGTCGCAGTGAAGCTGACGTACTGCGAGAGCTGCTCCATGGTGCTGTGAATCTGCGCGTCCAGCCCGGCATCGTTGCGGTTGCCGGCCATGATCTGGCTGTTGTACTGGCCCAGTTGCCCTACCAGTTGATTCACCTGGTTTACCGTCTGCTGCAACTGGATGTTGGTGTTCTGCGTAACCTGTGCGAGACCGGTGGCGGTGTCCTGAAAGGCGCTGGCTACGGTCCCGGCATCGTTGATCACAGTCTGCCGCGCGTTGGCATCCGTGGGAGTCTGTCCCCAGGCGGAGAAGGACTGGAACAAGCTGTTGAGGGCGCTT
Organism: Candidatus Sulfopaludibacter sp.; assembly: GCA_031292755.1. Classification (GTDB taxonomy): domain Bacteria; phylum Acidobacteriota; class Terriglobia; order Bryobacterales; family Bryobacteraceae; genus Sulfopaludibacter. The sequence continues at coordinate 45,136 of JARLGM010000036.1, read as the reverse complement.
GGAATGCCGGAATTGCCAGTGATATCGAAGTAAGACTGCAAGGAAGTCAGGCTGCCTACGTTCTGCGAGGACTCGCCCAGCAAGGTGTTTTGCTGGCGGACCGCCTGTTCGTCGAATTCATTGCGCGAACTAAGTACGTCCGACGCCAGCACGCCGCCGGCATCGCCCCTGGTCGGGTCGAATTCCCGGGCCTCCAGTGTCATGGTCTGCCTGGCGTAGCCTGGGGTCGAGGAATTGACCACGTTGTTCTGGGTCACGCTTAATACCTGGTCATAGGCGCTGAGAGCCGAGGCCGACGTAACCAGTGAGGAAAGAAGTGACATAGCGACTATCCTTGCAGCCAGACTCGCGCCACCCCGGAGATTTCGGCCGGACTGCCCAGGGCCGTGTAGCCACCCAGTTTGGCGCGGAGTATCTGGAACCATTTGCGGTGATGCTCCGCCGCAGTTCGATGGAGCCAGCCGGCCCTGCGAACTGCCAACCGCAAGCGGAGGGCTTGTGCCAGCAGGGCGGGATCGCCGGCATGTGCCTGCAACTCAGAAGTGCACTCCTCCAGCGCGGCCTGCGCCGTACCCAACGCCACCCGGCAGTCCTCCAGGTTCTCGGGCGATGGGCGCACTAGCAATTCGCCGGCGCGTTCGAGCGCGGTACAGGCCTCCGCCATCCGGCCTTGCAAGTCCGCGGCGAGCATCGTTATCTCATTGCGGACGCCAGAGCGTCGGCGACCATGCCGCGACTGGTTGCCGCCGGATCCGATTGATAGAGCCCGCTTTGATATTGCCCCGCCAGCGCCTGCACCTTGCCGGCCCGCGAGGAAGCGGATGACGCCATAGCCCGGGCAAGCGTTCCCAGAGCGCCCGACAGCTCCACGCGATCACCGCCGCTGCTGCCGGCCCCGCTGGACCGCGAGGAATCCCCCTTGCCTGCCTTTTGTAGTTCCTGGGTGCGTGCCGACCCCGCGGATGCCGCTCCGGTCAGATTTTGATCGTAGACTTTCATAGCGATACCACCTTGCCTGACTTACATATCGGTTCTCCGGCGTTGGAACTTTAGTCCCGGCCCACAAATTTTTTCGGGTTTCCGCTAAAGTTTCGGCCATTCCTGCCGATTGCTGTGGTGTAAATGCCCATGGATGCCAACCGAGTACTCTGGATTGTCGAAACCGCGGCCCCCTCCCCAAGCGACTCGGCGCCACCCAGCGCCTGGGATGTGCGCTATTGCACGCCGGAAGGAGCCCTGCGCGAACCCATCGCTGGAGACCGGCAAGCCATCGTATTGGAGTTCCCGCTGGCCGGCTGGACGGTTCCGGCTCTCTGGGAAGAGGTGCAGCGACTGGCGCCCGGTGTCCCCGTGCTCATCCGCGATCCTCAGTCCACCCTGCAGGATGCTGTCCGGATGGCTCGCTTGGGCGTCTACCAGTTCCTGACCGAAGACCAGGATGCTTTTCGTCTGATCGAACAGGCTATCGAGAGCCGCCGCTCGGCTAATCTGGCGCGGCTCGCTGTACAGATATGCCGCGAGGAGTGGGGCGAGTTGCTGCTGGGCGATAGCCGCGAAATGCGGCAGGTGAAGCACATCATTCGCATGGTTGGCAATCGGCGGGCCACCGTACTGATCACCGGCGAGACCGGAACCGGCAAAGAGGTGGCCGCGCTCGCGATTCACCGGGCGGCGTCCCGCCGCAAGGGCCTTATGGTGGCGGTGAACTGCAGCGCGTTACCCGAGAATCTGTTGGAAGCCGAGCTGTTCGGACACGTCCGCGGCGCGTTCACGGGTGCCGTTCAGAATCGGACCGGCCGCTTCGAGCAGGCACAGGGAGGAACCCTATTTCTAGATGAAATAGGCGAGCTTCCGCTGGATCTCCAGGTGAAACTCCTGCGCGTTCTCCAGGAGCGGGAGTACCAGCGTCTGGGAAGCTCGGAGACGGTCAAAGCCGATATTCGGGTGATCGCCGCCACGAATTGCGATCTGACGCGCAAAATCGAACACGGCACCTTTCGCGAAGACCTGTACTACCGGCTGAACGTTGTCCCGATTCAGATGCCTCCTTTGCGGCAGCGGCCGGAAGATATCCCGGCCTTGGCATATCATTTCGTAGAAAAAATCTGCGCCCTGGAAGAAATGGAGCGAAAGATTCTTCCGTCGGAGGTCGTGGAACGGTTGTGCGGATATTCGTGGCCGGGGAATGTCCGGCAATTGGAGAACGCGGTCGAGATGGCAATTGCCCTCAGTGGCGAACGGCGGGCTCTCATGCTGCCCGATTTCCCGCTGCCCGCTCCGGCGCGCGCCCGCATGGCGGTGCCGGAGGCGTCACCGGTGATCTCGGTTCCCGATGACGGTCTGGATTACGAGCGGACGCTCGCCGTCATCGAGCGCAGCATTCTGGATCAGGCGCTCCGCAAGACCAACGGGAACAAGAAAGCCGCGGCCGAGATGCTGCGGCTGAAGCGCACTACGCTCTCGGCCAAAGTGCGCAGTCTGGACTCTCTGCCGGCATGCAATTGAGCCTCACCACAAATATTCTTTGGCGATCTGGCGCTTATCGTAGCCATCCAGCACGTGCACGACGCGTATCTTTTTCAATGACACGGGCGAAAGTTGCCCGATGGGTATATAGATAATGGTGCGGCCCATGCGCGAGGCGATGGTCTTAAAGATGGAGCGCGGCGGCCGGGCGGCCACATAGACGACGTAACGGTGAATCGAATAATCCAACGAAGCCAGCAGGAGCCGCTCCGATTTGGATTCGGCAAACTCGTAATCGGCATCCTGCCAGACGTCGTACATGCGTCGCGGCGGCAACGTCATCAGGAACCCGCCGTACTCGGCGCGGCCGATCCCCGGTCCCACCAGATTATCGAATGGGAAGGTGGAGTAGAACGCCATGTCGGATTCATTTCGGTTCTCGCCCAGCCAGGTGGTCATGTAGGAGTAGCGATTGTCGCGGTCTTCGTCGAAGATCACCACCACGCTGCCCACCTCGCCGTGAATCTTCTGGAACTGCCGCACGTAGACACGCTTTTCATGCCATTGGCGGATGGTCTCGCGCATATCGATGCCGTCGAGAATGGAAGTGGTGAAGGGCTCTACGCGGACGCGCTCTTCGGAAAGGATGCTCTTGCCCTTCTTCTTCAGGAACCGGCCGTAGTCTTCGATCACCAGGTCTTCGGGCGGATAGGAGCAGATTCCGGCTCCGTTGAGCTGGCTGGCCCACTCACCCGGAAACCTTTCCTTCTTGCGCGGTTTCAGGCCGAATGGCCGGAGCCGCTGCTTGGTGCTGGGAAGCCGGCGGCGCAGGCGGATCCGCCGGGTGTCGCGCCACATTTCTTCGCCCGAGATGCGCACCGTCAGCAGGTCCGATTCGAGTTTTTGGGGCGGGTATTTCCCGGCCGTCTCCCAGACGTCCCAGGCGTAGTTGTCGTCGGCGATGCCGCGCGCGGCCACGGTGAGATCGAAGATGCCCGCGCTGAGTTGGTTGCCTCCCAGCGCGAGGTTGCGGGTATAACGGGCCAGCAGGCGCCGCTGCCAATGCGCGACGCGTTCACCGGTACTGGCCTCGTATTCCTTTTCGGCTTCGCGCAAAACAGCCAGTTGGGCGTGACGCCGGTCGATCAGCTTCCAGTCGGTCATCAGTTGCCGGAAATTCTCATAGCGCCACTGGAGTTGGGGGTATTCGATGGTGATTTCCGCCAGGGATTCCGGGTGCGGATGGAGCAACTCCACGCCATCGCGCCGAACACGCACCATGGGCTGCCCCTGCGGCTCTTCCATGGCGTCGAGCACCGGGTCGAGAAGATTCAAAGACAGCACCACCAGGACCGCGGCATCGGGATTGGTGCCCTGCAATTTCCAGGCGATTCCGGCGGCGTGCCGCGCCAGTTCCTCGCTGCGCGCCTGAGGGTACACCCGGTACGCCTCGATGTAGCGGGCCAGGCCGATGTGCCGGATGGAGTACGAATCGGGGTCGTCGTCCCTCAGATGAGGACGCTGTCCCGCGTCGGGATCGGCGAAGGTGATGTCGGCGCCGATTTCAAGTCCTGTGCGGATGGCTTCGGTAAATGGGTCGGCCGGTTCAATGGGAACGTAGATGGCCTGGTCTTCCCCGGTTGCCTCGTCCGGGTAGAAGATCAGCGACATTTCCGGCAGACGCCCCACGGCGCGGAGCCAGGCATCGCGCAACGTGACGGGCAACTCCAGAGCGATGACCCCGGGCCGGTCCCGCAGGATCGCCTGCCGCACCTCGATAGCGAATTCCAGCCGGTTCGGCACGACCGGGAAGTAGTTGAAGCGTCCGCGTTTGAGGCTTCCCAGGTCAGGAAGCGGAAGGTCGAGTTCCCCGGGCATACCGTAGCGACTCTTCTCCCAGCACCTGAACCAGGGCAATTTCGAGCGCCTTGGTTTCGTGCGTTCGTTCGGTGGCCAGACTCTTCAGCTTGATGGCGTAGCGGGCTACATTGATGCCGTCGCGTACGGTGTAGCGCTCGTCGGCGGCGTGCGCCATTTGCAGGAAATCCGTTACGTAGCTGAGGATGCGTTCCTCCGCGAAGGGAAGATTTTCCTTGAGGATGTGGTACTCTTCATCGCGCTCCGGAAAATCAATGAAGATTTGCGGCTGCAGCCGAGAATGGATGTACTCGGGCAATTCGAAGGTGGAAGCATCATCGTTCATGGTGGCAACCATGCGAAACTGAGGATGCGCCTTGATCTTGATACCGGCGACGATAGATTCCACGTAGCGCCGGTTATCCAGCAGCGGCGCCAGGCTGGCCCAGCTCTTTTCGCTCATCCGGTTGCCTTCGTCCAGGATGGCGATTCCCCCGCGGATCATGGCGGTGACGAGCGGGGAAGCTACGTAGCGCAGGCTGCCTTTACCCTCAATCACAGGCGTCACGAGCAAGTCTTCGGGGCGGGTATCCAGGGTGGCTTGCACGATGTAGACGTCGCGACCCATGCGACGTCCAGCGGCGTATGCCAGCGTGGTTTTTCCGACACCGGGCTTACCCAGAAGGCGCGGATTCATCGGCAGATCCTGGTCGTTCACTACCATCCAGGCTGCCAGCAACTGACGCATCAGTTCGTCTTGCCCCACCCATTGCACCGCGAGTTCGTCCGGGTGGGCCAGGTGCAGTGTCACGCCTTCGATCTCGACGGTCATACCTTTCATTATGGGCACAGGCCCGGCTGGAAAGGATACCTCGAAGAGGCGATTTCCGGCTAAAGATTACTGATGACGATGCGATCGACCTTGAGCAGGAGTTCGACCTCCTGGAGGGGAAGTTCCAGCGTGGCGGCGATCTGGGCAGGGGAAGTGCCGCGGCGGTTGAGGCGCAGCGCCTGCGACCGCTTGGCCAGGTTCAAGCCGTTTCGCGGAGGAGCAACAAGCAGCGCCGGTGAAGGCTGCGCGTCGCGAATTTGCGAGGCAAGGCTGTCCAGATCCGAGCGAAGCGCCTGCACAGCCGGCGCCAGTTCCTTGTCGCCGGTTTGCCGCCCCTGGTGGGCCGCGCGCGCCACCGACCGCACCAGGCAGAGCGCGGTTGCGGACAATACCAGGGCTAAGAGGGTCAACAACGATAGGCCGGCCAGGGTGAAGGTGAGGGAGTTCATTTCAAACTCCGCAGACGATCCTGCCGGCTGGCGATTTCCTGAATTCTGACACCATAATTACCGTCGACCACAACCACTTCGCCGCGTGCAATCAAGCACTCATTTACCAAGACCTCCACCTGATCGTTGACGCCGCGATTGAGTTCCACGATGGACCCGGTAGTCAGTTTCAGTACATCTTTCATGGGCAGTTGGGCCTTGCCGAAGGAGATGCTGATGGGCAGGTCGACATCCATCAACAGCTCCATGGTGCGGGAAGCCGCCGGAATGCGGCTCGCGTCGTCGAGTTCCGACTCAGTTCGCGGCGGAGGCTGCTTCGGCGGCCCGGCAGGGCGCGGAGGCGCGGAGATGATCTCCACGAGTCTGGATCCCAGCGTCACCAGAAAGGGAGCCAGGGGTGCGTCGCCGAAGGTCATGGAAACCGACGCCCATTCCCGGACTTCCGCGTCCGGAGCCTGCTCGGCACCCGAATCGCAGGTAACCTCGTGCCCGACCATCGAACCGATGGAGCGCGCCATGACGGACAAGGATTGACCGAGTATTTCGAACCAGGTGTTCCTGGCCTCGCCGGACTCGACGGTTTCCAGCCCGGCGGCCTTCAACGTGAGGGTCCCGGCGTATTCCCATGTGGCATTAGGCACCCCCACCCAGGTCAGCATATCGGGCGAAGGTTGGAACGACTGCTGCCACCACAGATAATCCGCGGGATCGGCGACAACCTCGGAAAGCGTACCGGTTACGTATTGCCAGCGGATTTCCGGCCTTTGGTCCGTCATCGATTCCAGAACCTGCGCGAGTGACTCGCTCCACTGGTCCAAAAGAGTGCGCGCGTTCGGCGCCGTGCTCATGCGCGGGCTGTTCCGGTCTTCACTGCTCATACCAATGCCATACCCCTGGTAGCCGGCCACTGTGCGCGCAGGTGAGTGCGCAGCCGCAGAATTGCCTGCGACTTCAGCTGTGAAATGCGGGACTCATGGAGATTCACTACCTCGGCGATCTCGCGCAGCGTCAGGTCTTCGTGGTAATACAGGCTCAGGACCGTCTGCTCGATCTTAGGAATCTCCTGGATTCCCTGCGCGAGCAGGCGCTCCAACTCGGAACGTTCCAGCAGTGTGGAGGGTAGATTCTCGTCGGTCTCGGCAATGTAGTGCAGCAGATCTTTCCCCTGATCGTTGCCGGCATATTCGATGCTGGCGATGTTCAGGCCGCGAATCTCCACCAGCCACTGGTGATACTCGTCGAGAGAGATTTCCAGTTGGACCGCGATCTCCTCTTCGGTGGGAGAGCGCTTGAGAACCTGTTCCGCCGCCGCGATGGCCGATTCGATCTGCTTGGCTTTACGCCGCTTCTGCCGGGGCGCCCAATCGAGGCCGCGCAGGCTGTCCAGAATGGCGCCGCGGATCTTGTACTCGGCATACGTCTTCAGCTTGACGTTATGAGCCGGATCGAAGTTGTCGATCGCCGAGATCAACCCGATGACGCCGGTCGAGACCAAGTCGTCCAAGCTGATGTTCTCCGGCAATCGTTCCTGAATTCGCCGGGCAATCAAGCGCACCTGAGGCAGATGCTCGAGAATGAGCCTTTCACGTTCGACGTCGTCCATCACTGGCACCGCATACGAATACATACTCTTCTGCCGTTAGAGGCAGCTATGCCACCGACCGTGACCGGCCGGATGGGCTGCCCAGAATTAGTTCGATGAGCCGCCTCGGAGTGACGGCTTCGAGATCTTCCGGTATCCGCTGTCCGTGCGAAAAGAACGACAACGGCTTTCCCGTTCGCGCCGCCTCGTTGAGGATCGGGCCGAACGAACCGGTCTCATCCAGCTTGGTAAACAGCAGCCGCTGGGGCTGGAAAGCCTGGAATGAATCGACCACACGAGATAGATCGGCGGATTTCATGGAAGCCGATAGGACCAGTTGCGTATCGACGTCCGGCCGGGTAGCAAGAAACCGCGCAAGGCCGCCCGACTCACCCAACTCCCCCGTGCTGAGGCCGGGCGTATCGATGAAGATCAACTCCTTGCCGCGATTCTCCTCGATGGCCTGCGCCAGCGCGGTCGTGGTTTCCAGCACCTGGAACCCTACCCCCAGAATCGCTGCGTACGAGCGCAACTGTTCTGCCGCGGCCACGCGATAGGTGTCCGCGGAGAGCAATAGCACCGGACGCCGGCTGGCCAGGCCATAATTCACCGCCAGTTTTACCAGGGTGGTTGTCTTTCCGGACCCCGGGGGACCTACCAGAGCGACAATCCGGGGTTTCGCATCGCCCTTTCCCAACAAGGGTTGCGCGGTGAACCGCGATTCGAGTTCCTCCACCAGCGCCCGCTCAAAGAGCGTTCCGTCGCGCCGCGTCTGGTTGCGGGATTGGCCCGCGTGGGCCTCGCCCAGACGGGATTCCGCCCCTTCGACAATCTCCCGCGCCAGTTCCGGAGATACTTCCGCGGCGGCCAGTGTGGCGTAGCCGTCGGAGACCGTAGGGGAAGCGCCGGGCCACTGGGCCGGGCCGAATGCGCTCCTGGTGAGCACTCTGCGCATCCCTTCCAATTCCTTTTTGAGATCCGCCACTTCAGCCGACAGTCGATCGCCCGGCCCGCTGTTTGCCGCCGTGTCCCGCGGGGGTGAGATTGACGCGTCGCCGGGCGCATCGATCGCAAATACCACTTCATAGGCGCCTAAATGCACGGCTTCCGGAGGCGATTTGCGGCTGTTCACCAGCATGGCTTCCGGCCCCAGTTCGCGCCGCGCCTGGGCCATAGCGTCTTCAATCGACTGTGCGTAATAGGATTTGATCCTCATTTGTCTTCCCCGGTGTCACACGGCCACCTGTGATCTATCGTCATGTCCTTCGGAATTCTGTAGGGCCTCATTGAATGCTCCCCAACGTCTGGATCCGCTGCCCGGGAGGCACTTCGTTATGCGCCAGGAAGAAGAGATTGGGAATGGAAGATTCCGTGATCTGGCGCAGGAAATAACGCGCTCCCGTGGAAGTGATGGCGGCCACCGGGGTTTCCGGCGAGATGACCCGGCTGGAGATGCGGTTGAGAATTTCCCGCAGGGCTTGGGGCGCCAAGGTCAGGTGGCTGTTCTGCTCCCCGTGCTCAACGGCCGCTTCAATCGCCTGCTCGATGGACGGGTCCAGGAACCAGGCGGGCAGTTCGCCGGCCCGGGTCAAATACGGTTTGACCACGGTGCGCCGGAGGGTCTGGCGCACGTACTCGGTCAATAGCACCGGGTTGCGGGTGGCTGAGGCGGCTTCGCCAAGGGCCTCGAGAATCGAAACCGCATCGCGGATCGAGACGCGCTCGCGAAGCAGGTTTTGCAGAACCCGCTGCACCGCCGCTAAAGGAAGCAGTTTGGGGACCAGATCCTCAACTACTTTCGGGTGCTCCACGCTGACGCGGTCGAGCAGGCGCTTGGCATCCTGCCGGGAAAACAGTTCGTGGGCATGGCGGCGAACCAGTTCGGAGACATGCGTTCCGAGCACGCTGATGCTGTCCACGACCGTATAGCCGGCGTTGCGCGCCCGTTCGGCGCGATCTTTGGGGATCCACAATGCGCTCATCCCGAACGCAGGCTCGCGCGTGGGCTGCCCTTCCACCTTGGCATCGGACTGACCGGTGGGAATGGCCAACTCACAACCCTGCGGCAGTTCGAAGCGCGAGACTTCGATGCCCTTCAGCAGGATGACGTACTCGCGGCCACGCAGGGAGAGATTATCGGTGACGCGCACCGGCGGAAGCAGATAGCCAAGATCGGTGGCGAGTTGCTTGCGGATCGCCGAGATGCGCCGAAGGAGGGCCGAATCCTGCCCGCCTTCCACTACACCGACCAAGCCGAGTCCGACCTCTATGGCCAATGGTTCCACGCGCAGCAGCGTCTCCACATTGTCCTTGGGGGCCGCAGGCTTGGCCTCCGCAGGCGCCGCGGCGCTCGCTAGCTCCCTCCGGCGCATCCGCCATCCGGCCGCGCCGGCTCCGCCTCCCAGCAGCAGGAAGGGCGCGATGGGCATTCCCGGCAGAGCGCCCAGGGCAATGAGGACACCTCCGGCGAGCATCAGGGGCTGGGGATTGCCGAAGATCTGATGCTGGAATTCCGCGCCGAGACGCACGTCGGAGCTGGCGCGTGTGACAATCAGTCCGCCGGAAATAGAGATCATCAGCGCCGGGATCACGGTCACCAGGCCGTCGCCAATAGTGAGGACGGTGTAGGTTTCGATGGCCTTTTGAAGGTCCATGCCGTGCTGCAGCACGCCGATCAGAAAGCCGGCGATGATGTTGATCACGGTGATGAGGATGCTGGCGACCGCGTCGCGCTGGGTGAACCGTGACGCGCCGTCCATGGCGCCGTAGAATTCGGCCTCGGTGGAGAGTTGCTTGCGGCGCCGCTTGGCCTCGGTTTCATCGATCAACCCCGCATTCAGGTCGGCATCGATGGCCATCTGCTTGCCGGGTAAAGCGTCCAATGTGAAGCGCGCCGTCACCTCGGAAATGCGGACCGCGCCGTGATTGATCACGACGTATTGGATGGCGATGAGGACCAGAAAAATCACCGCGCCGATTACGTAGTTGCCGCCCACCACGAAACTGCCGAACGCACCGATGACCTGGCCGGCGGCGGAAGTGCCGGTGTTTCCGTTGAGCAGAATCAGGCGCGATGAGGAAATATTCAGGGCCAGGCGGAACAAGGTCAACAGCAGTAGCGTGGTGGGGAACGAAGTGAACTCGACCGGCTTCACCAGGTAGAGAGCGACCATCATGACCGTCACCGACAGGAGGATATCGGTGACGATCAGCAGGTCCAGAACAAAGCCGGGGAGCGGTGTAATCAGGGCCATGACAATGCCCAGCACGGCAATCGGCATGGCCATCTCGCCTAACATCTTGAGCGGCAGATTGCGGAGCCATTGAGGTGCGGCGGGCGCGGCGAGGGTGGTGGCAGGCATCATCGGATCAACCTGGCAGCCTCCCGTTCATGAGCTTGAAAATGTAGGCGAGAATTTCTGCGACGGCGCGGTAGAGGTGCGCCGGAATTTCCTGCCCGACGTCCACCGACTTGTACAGGGCCTGCGCCAGGGGCGGATTTTCGATGATCGGGACCTGGTTTTCCACGGCCTTCTGGCGGATGCGGAGTGCCAGATAATTCTTGCCCTTGGCAACAACCATCGGAGCGGACATGCTCTCCAGTTGGTAGCGGATTGCCACGGCGTAATGAGTGGGATTGACGATCACGGCGGTAGCCGTAGGCACTTCCTTCATCATGTTGCGGCGCGCGCGGTCGCGCTGCAGCCGGCGAATCCGCTGCTTCATCTGCGGATTGCCTTCCACATCCTTGATCTCGTCGCGGATCTCCTGCTTGCTCATTTTCAGGTCGCGTTTGTGGCGCTGCATCTGCCGGTAAAGGTCTACCGCTCCAAAGAGGAAAAATGCACCCGCAGCTTTCCAGAACAGCTCCATCATCGAAGTCGCGATGAGAGCGAAGCCGCTCTCCACGCTCTCGAGAGGAAGAGACAGGAAAGCATCCAACTTGTCGCGCGCGATCGCATATACAGCCCACAGAAACACGGGCAGCAGGATTACGGCCTGCACAAGCGCAGGCAGATTCTGCCGCGGCAGTTCCCGCAGTCTGGACAGTGGATTGAGCCGGGCCGGATCCGGCGCCAGTTTCTTGAGACTCAAGCCGAAACGCGTGGTCACCAGACGGATCAACAGGGTTGCCACGGCTACGGCAAGCCCTCCCACCACGAGCGGCAGGAAGACCTGTCCGAAGAATTGCCGGGCGATGTGGGTCAGATCCTCGGGGTGAATCTCTCCGGAAAATGCACGAGCCAGAAGAGCCCGGGTTACGGACCGGAACCCGGCGAACCACCTGGCGCTCCCCCAGCCCAGCAGCACCAGGAAAACCATGAACTGGAGCGCCGATACCATTTCCCGGGCGGAAGGGAACTGTCCTTCCTCGCGCGCCTTCTCGAGGCGTTTGGGAGTGGCCTGCTCGGTCTTGGAAGAGCGGTCGGGCATTTGCGGTCATATCCCCAGCGTCCGTATCGCGCCCGACCAGCAGTGTCCTGCCAACTGGCCCAGTATGCGGGGGAACAGCGCCGCGATCCAGCTCAGTACCAGCAGGGCGAGCAGCATCTTGGCGGGGAATGCCAGGGATAGGAGTTGCAGTTGGGAATTCAGACGTCCCATCAAGGCCAGCGCCAGGTCCACCATCACCAGCAGCGCCACCACCGGCAGCGCCAGACGGATACCCACTGAGAACAGACTGGCTACCAGGTGAATCAGCGATTCCGCCGAACTGCGGCCAAAAACCCAGGTTCCCGCCGGGATTTTGGCGAGACTCAGGGCGAATAACCGCAGGATTTGCCGGTCCAGCCCCATGGCGAAGAAGAACATGCCACCCAGCAGTTGCGCCAGAACCAACAAGATGCCGGAATCGGCCTGAGTGTTGGGATCGATCGTTTGCGCAAAAGCGTACCCAGCCTGCAGGCCCAGCACCTGCGCGGACAACGTGAACGCCTCGAGGACAATGGTCACAGAGACGCCGATGGCAATCCCGATGGCGGCCTCGGCGGCGGCCCAGGCGGCCAGTGTCGCGCAGGTCACCGATTGCGCTTCCACGGTGGGCCACTGGGCCGACAGCGCCAGCGTGAAACCGATGGCAAAGGCCACTTTGGCCGGCCCCGCGACCGCGCTTAGGCCCGGCAGCGGTACGAAAGCCAGAGCGCCGCTCACACGTGCCAGAACCAGAAGGAACGAGAACAGGGTTCCGGCGGAGAGTGTGAGGCTAGCGGGCATAGCGGCCCAGATTTCCCAACAGAGCGGTGGCATACGACATGGTTTTTTGCAGCATCCAGGGCATGAGCAGCAGCATTCCGCCCAGAAATACCAGCAGGCGCGGGATGGTACTGAAGGCGTTGTCCTGCATCGAAGTGGCGATCTGCACCAGGCTGACCGCGATACCCGCGATGAAGCCGATGGCCAGCAGCGGCGCGGCCAGCCAGAATGCCGTCATCAAGGTTTCCCGCATGAGTTGCACGACGCTATCGGGTGTCATTGGTAAAAACTCTTCATGAGCGAGCCCACCACCAGGTTCCAGCCATCCACCAGAACGAACAGGAGCACTTTGAAGGGCGCCGAAATCATGACCGGAGGCAACTGCATCATGCCCACCGAAAGGGTGACCGAAGCGACCACCAGATCGATCACCAGGAAGGGCAGGAACAGAACGGCCCCGATCTGAAAACCCGTTTTCAGCTCCGAAAGAATGTAGGCCGGAATCAGTACCTTCATACTGAGGTCCGTGGGCGTATGCGGGGCCGGATCGTGGGACAGTTCGACAAACAGCCGGATATCTTTTTCGCGGGCGAAACGGATGAGGAAGGTTCGCAACGGCTTGGCGCCTTCATCGAGGGCCTGCGAGGGCGTCAGGCGGCCTGCTTCCATGGGCTCCCAGCCCTGATGAAACATATCCGCCGCAACCGGTTGCATAATGACGATACTCAAGAACAGGGCCAGGCCCAATAGCACCTGGTTGGACGGCGCGGTCTGGGTACCCAGCGCCTGCCGCAGAAAGTGAAGCACGATGGTGATGCGCAAGAAAGGAGTGATGCACATGATGGCCGCCGGAAGCAGCGTCATCAGCGATAGCAGAATGACGATCTGCACGGGCACGCTTACCGTGGATCCGCCCTTTCCGGCCGATATGCCGAAGAGGGAGAGGGGTTCGACCGGGGCGGCGAAAACAGGAGCCGCCAGTGCCAGTGCGGCACCCAGGCGCAGGGCCTTCATTGGATCGCCTGTCCGGGGCCGTCAATCTCGCCATACGCCAGGCTGGTTACAAGGGAACAGCCGGCGGGAGAACTGGCCAGCAGTAGCGCGGTGTTTCCCAGGCGTACCAGATGCAGAGTCTGCTGCTGTCCCAGGGTCAGCCGCTCGACACATTCCAGCCGGCGGCCGCCGGCTTTCTTTCCCAGGTTGGCGGTGGTGAATCCATGCCGGCGCAACCACCACAGCGTCCCCAGCAGCAGCGCCAGGACTCCGGCCACCGCCGTAATCTGTTGTATCACTTCCATGCTCAATCGCCCTTCAATCGTCGCGGAAGTCGGTAATGCGCACGCCAAGCGAGTTTTCGATCAGCACAATCTCGCCGGAAGCGCTCAACACACCCCCGATGTAGATGTCGATGTTCTCCCCGGCCGATCGCGTAGTGCCGATGATGCTGCCTGCTTCGAGGCGCAGCACCTCGCGAGTCGTCATGATGCGTCGATCAAGTTCGATTTCGATATCGACCGGGATTTCGCCCAGCGGCGCAATTTCTTCCTGAGGATTCATCGGCGGATTAGTGGATTAAGTTGATAGTGTCCTGGCTCAATGTGTCGGCGGTGGTCACCACGTGCGCATTGGCCTCATAAGCTCGCTGGTAAACGATCAGGTTGGTAAATTCAGTGGCGATGTCTACCGTGGAGGCTTCCACCGAACCGCCCTGGATGGATCCGCGCCCGCCGGTTCCAGGAGTGCCGATCGAGGGATTGGCAGTCAGGGAACTCAGTTCGAAGTTGTTGTTGCCGGCCGCGATGAGACTGTCCGGATTGCGGATCTGCGCCAGGGCGATCTGGCCTACCCTCACCTGGGAGCCATCCGTATACTGCGCGATCAGGACACCGCCTGTCGCCAGCCCGACGTGATCCAACTGTGCTGCCGGCGAGCCGTCCTGCGACTGGGCCGAAGGGGCCGAATCCTGGCCGAACTGCGTAATTCTGCCCACGCCCGCACTGGTATACGGGTTCCAGGAGAGGTTCATGTCGCTCGAACCGTCCGCCAGACCGGGAATCGTGAATTGGATGGGGCTGCCATTTGCAGGATCCGTCAATTTGCCATCGGTGCCGAACGTCAGGGTGCCGCTGGCTCCCGAGATATCGAATGGCGTGCCTGCCGTTCCGCCGCCGATGTCTTCTCCCGGAATCTGCACCTGGTAGCTCCATGTGTTCGCGCCCGTCTTTTCAAAGGAAAGCGTCAGCACATGCGAGGTACCGAGGCTGTCGTACACCGTAATCGGTGTCGTGAAGTTGCTGGTGGCATCGGCCGCGGCACTGGAGTTCAGGTTCAAATCGGCCGTGAAATTGGCGGTTGCCGACGGCGCCTTCAGCGATCCTACCGGCACCACGATATTGCTCACCGGCCCGTTGGTGTCGATCGTGCCGTCGGTGTTGAGCGTAGTCCAACCCTGCACCGCATAGCCGGTGTCCGTGAGCAGGTTGCCGACCTTGTCGGCCTGGAAGTTGCCGGCGCGAGTGAAGAGTTGATGGCCGGAACCATCCTGAACGATGAAAAACCCATCGCCTTGCACGGCCGCATCCAGCAGGCCCGAGCTGGTTTGAATGGCGCCCTGTGTGAATTCGCGAACCGTCAGGGGCTGCCCGGTTCCGAAGCCTACCTGGGTTTCTCCCAGGCCGGCCCCGAGCGACTCGGTCACCAGATCGCGAAAACAGACTTCACTGGTTTTGAACCCAGGAGTGTTGAGGTTAGCCAGGTTGTTCCCCACCACGTCGATGGCGGTGGTATTGGCGTTCAGCGCCGAAAGAGCGCTCGAGAAAGTGGTTAACATGCGATTTTCTCCGTTTCAGTTTGCTAAACTGCTCCGCTGCCGGTATTGCCTGCGAGCTGGTCCAGATCGTTACGAATCGCGGTAACGTCCTGGCCCGTATTGACCGTCTGTTCGAGTTGTTGGAATTGCGCCAGTTGTTGCACGAACTGCATGCTGTCAGTGGGATTCAATGGGTCCTGGTTCTTCATTTGCGCGACCAGGAGCTGCAAGAACATGTTTTTGTCGATCGTTGGTGTCGTGGTGGCGGGAGTGGTGTTCTGGTTGGCACCGGAAGCTCCACTGGTTGACGTCGTTGGTGACATGGGTAATCCTCTCTAGTCGTTAATTCGAACGGCATTGAACAGCCAGGAGAAATCACCGCGGCCAGATCTGGCTGCGGCCTGTTCCTCCGGCGGCTGGCGCCGCTGCTGCTCTTCCTGTTGTTGACCGCCGGAGTTCTGCTGCCGGGAATCCGGCGTATCCTGCCGTGGCGATCCAGGCGATGGTTCGCCGGGCCGTATGCCTTCCGCCGATCCGGCCGTGGGACCATGCCAGGTCTCGGCGTGAAAACCGGACTGCTCCAGCCTGGATGTCAACTGAGGCAGTTCTTCGCGCAGGGCGCCGGCCAGATTCGCGTCCGGCGTGTGGACTGCGACCCGCACCTCGCCGGCTCGTTCGGCAACGTGCACCTGAACGCGGCCTTCGTCGACGCTGAAATGCATCTCGACGTTTTTGGGGCCGGCCGGAGTGCTGACCGGTTCGGATAGCGGAGCTGCCGCCAGCACCCTCGCCGCCGGGACGAATTCGGTCCGGGGACTCTCGGGCGTGCGGCTGGAGGGTCTTGCTTCAGGCGCGGTGAGAGGCTGAGATGCGGTTTTCGTAGCCGGTTCGGCATGCGCGGTATCCGGAGTTGCCGCCGCAGCCTCCGCCTTTTTGGGATGCTCCTCCGCGGCCGGCGCGCTCTTCTGCATACGGCGAGCGGGCTCGGGTTCCGGCTGTGCGGCGGGGTCCGGTGGATTATCGGTGGCCGCGGACGCAACCGATGGAACTTCCGGAACCGCCGGACGTGTCGCGACGGTTTGCGGCGGAGCGGGCACCGGGCGTGCCTGGGGAGCAGCTTCCGGCGCCGGTTCGGTGGCCGGAACCAGGTGCGCCAGGAATGCGGTTTCGGCCGGCGGCGCGCTATCGGTGGCCGCATCCTGCACCGTTGCCGGGAAGGACGGCTGCGAATTTGCGCCGGACTCGAAGCTCTCCGGCTGCGCGTTTGGAGCCTGGGCCGGCGATCGAGGGGCCGGATGCGGGGCGGAGGTCTCGCGCGGAGCTGCCGGGCCAGGGCTGGCGTACCGGATAGCAGTTGCATTCTCCGCGTGGACCGAGTTCTGAGCCTGCGGCGCACCGACGGTGGTCGCGACCGGATTCTGTTGGTCTTGCACGGACGCGGGTATGAACTGCGATGCCGGGGGCAAAGCAGGGGCTGGATCCTGGATGGTAGTTCGCGCGGTGGCAACGGGCCGCGCCGCGGGTGCTGCCGGCGGGACGGATGCGTCCGCAGGCGGACGAGCTGACGGCAGGTCGGTACGGTTCTGTGGCGCCACGGGCGGATTGGTCCGGTACACGGCCCGGGGCGATTGAAACGGAAGGGCGGCCGGGCTTTTTCCGGAGGCGCGCCTGTTCCGATTCCGAGGGGCAGGCGCGTCAGCAGCCGGCGCCGCCTTCAGGGGCGTTTCGACAGGGAGAGGCGAGTCCGGCGGAGCAACAGATGGATCGCTTTGGCACACGGCGGACGGCGCTGGCTGCGGACCCGGTACCGGAGGCTGCACGACAGCAGCAGCCGAAGCCAAAGATGTTGTGGCTGGATCCGGTCCTGAGGCGGCCGGCGAATCCTGACGGTTGACGGTTGGGTTGTTGCGCTGCCGCTGAGGCGGATTGGGAACGAGATCCGGCAGCGAGAGACTCGGCGACCCAACATGCGGTTTGCGCGGGGCCGGCGAATCCTCGCGGGCAACCGTGTTATCCCTGGGTAGCGCTACGGGCGCGGTTTGCGCCGGCGTGGCGAGTGCGATCTGCGGCGCATTCGCCGGTGCTGTTTGCGGTAGCACCACGGTCACCGTTTGCGGTGGAGTCGCGAGTGCCGCCGCGGGTGCTATTCCCAGCAGCGCCGGGATTGGAGACTGGTTCGGATACGGCACAACCGGGTCCTGCAAGATAGCCGGCCGTGGCGGCGGCGCCGGCGAATTCTGAGGTGAGGCAGGAGGAGGCGTTTTCAACCGCGGTGCGCCGGGAGGCGATACCACGCAGGTCGCGGCGACTGCGGGCGGCTCTGGAGTCACCAAGCGCGAGCCACGCAGCGGAACGATTGCCGGCGTTGGCCGCAAAGTCTGGAGGGAAGGCTGTTCCGTCGCGCCCGCGGGCGGCGTGGGCACAGCCTGCTCCGGGAGCGTGACAGGCGGCCCGGTCTGCGCGAGCGGCGGAGTTGTCTCTTCGGCGAACCGTACCGGCGCCGCTTCCGGCTTTGGCGCCGGCGCAGTTTGTGCGGCGGAGGATGGGTGGGCATCCGGTACTGCCATATCTACGGGATCTACGGGCTTCGGCTGCGGGACGGTCCGGGGAGCGGAGGCCAGGTGCGCTACGTTTGTTGAGAGGTACGCGGCCAGGCCAGGGGCAAACGCAAAGGGCCCCTCGACCGGCTGCCGGCCTTCTCGCGGCTTAGTGTCCGGCTTGGTCTGTGTCTCCGCCGGCGCGTGCTCCGGCGGTACTGCCTCGTCCGGCGAATCGGCGGTGGTGAACGACTCCAGAATACTGGTAAAGGGCGCGGCCGGTTGGGCGGTTTCCAGTGACGGAAGCTTCCCTTGCGGCAGCAAGTCCACGAGAAGGGAAGCCGGTAGCGCGAAGGCGTTCACGGCGCCTGGAAATGCAGGCCGCTCGCCAAACCGCGGGCGCTCATTTGCAAGGCTTTACGGCATTACGCCGCGGCAGAAAATTGCCGCACCGGTCTGTTGTGGCAAGATCCTGGCGGCGTGCACATCGGTCCTCCTGTTACTTATCGGTGGCCTGCCGCTTATTTTGAGATATTTCGATTCGTTGCTCTTATTGGTCCCCTGCTTGCTCAGTCAACGGCGTATGGACCCACTCACCGCCACCGCGGCAAGCGGAATGCGTGCCCGCATGGAATCGCTGGACCTGTTGGCGAACAATGTCGCCAACGCCTCCACCGGAGGTTACAAGGCGGATCGCGAATTCTACAGCCTGTATGCCTCGCCGGATGCAGTCGACCCCGAGGGACTGAACGATACTGCCACCATGCCAGTAATCGAACGGCCCTGGACCGACCATTCGCAAGGCATCCTGCAAACTACCGGCAATCCCCTCGACCTGGCGCTATCGGGCAAGGGCTTCTTCGCGGTGCAGGGGCCTACAGGACCTCTTTACACACGCAATGGCAGCTTCCATTTGACCGCAGACGGAAAGGTGGCTACCAGCGAAGGCTACGCTGTCAGCGGGTCCGGCGGCACGCCGCTCACCCTCAGCAGCGCTCGGCCCATCGAAATCTCCGGCGACGGAACGGTGCGGCAGGATGGCATGGTCATCGGTCAGTTGCAGGTGGTCGATTTCGCGGCCACGTCCGGGCTATCCAAGCAGGGCGGCAATTACTTTCGGGTCTCCGATCCCAATGCGCGGCCCGCACCGGCCGCGGGTACCGGGGTCGAGCAGGGAAAACTGGAGGCGTCCAACAGCGGCAGCGCCGAATCCGCGGTGCGGCTGGTCAGCATCATGCGGCAATTCGAGATGCTGCAGAAGGCCGCGACGCTGGGCGCGGATATGAGTAAGCAGGCCATCGAGCAGGTGGCTCACGTGGGTTCATAAGAAGGAGAGAGCGAATGATTCGAGCACTCTACAGCGCGGCCAGCGGTATGCGGGCGCAGGAAATGAACGTAGACAATATCGCCAACAATCTGGCTAACGCCAACACGGTGGGCTACAAGTCGCGGCGCCCCCAGTTTCAGGATCTGATGTATCAGAGCCTGCTCCAGCCGGGCGCCGCCGCCGGACAGCAGACGGTCATCCCGGCGGGCCTGCAACTGGGCCTCGGCACGCGTCCCACTTCGAACGAAATCGTATTCACCCAGGGAGCTTTTTCGCAGACCGACAACCCGCTCGATATGGTCATTCAGGGGCCGGGTTTTTTTCAGGTTCTGCAGCCCAACGGCGACCTGGCGTACACCCGCGCCGGCCAGTTCCAACTGGACCGGAACGGCAACATTGTGACCGGCAACGGCAATGCGCTGCAGCCGCAAATCACCATTCCCCCCACCGCGCAGCAAATCACCATTGCTACCGACGGTACTGTGAGCTATACCCTTCCGAACCAGACTGCGTCCCAGCAGGCAGGCCAGATTCAGCTGGCCAACTTTCAGAATCCGGCCGGACTGAACAGCATGGGAAACGGTCTTTACACGCCGACCGATGCATCCGGCGACGCCACGGTGGGAACGCCCGGCGGGTCGGAGGGCATGGGTTCGCTGTTGCAGGGATATGTGGAACAGTCCAACGTATCGATCGTGGATGAGTTCGTCAATCTGATTCAGGCGCAACGAGGCTACGAGGCGAATTCCAAGGTGGTCACCGCCGCCGACAACATGTACCAGCAGGTCAACCAACTGAGCCGATGATCCCCCTCCTTTCCATGGCACTGGCGGCATGCCTGGCGGTGGGCGCGGGTTCCGACCAGATTGTGGCCGGGGATCTGGTTCCGGCGTACCCGGAGATGGCGGCGCTGGATCCAGCAACCCCAGTGGGGCACGCACCCGAACCCGGCGTGTCCCGCACCTTCCGCGCGTTCGATCTGCGCACGCTGGCGGCACGCTTCGGGCTCCCGATAATGCCCGACCAGGAATTCTGCGTGGAACGTCCCGTGGCGCCTCTCGACCCGGCTCGATTGCTGGAAGCGATGAAGAGCACTCTGCCGCAGGCCTACATCGAGATCCTCGAGTACAGCCGGCAACCGGCGCCGTCGGGAGAGCTTGCGTTTGCGCGGGAGGGATTGCGCGAAGGGTCGCAACGGAACGGGGCTCTGTGGTCCGGATCGGTGCACTACGCCGGAAACCGCCGGTTCCTCATCTGGGCTCGTGTCAAGGTAGCGGTGGGCGCGCGGCGGGTGCTGGCGCTGGCGGACCTCAAGCCGGGCCAGCCGATCGAAGCCGGCCAGATCCTGGAGCAAACGCGCGAGGAATTCCCGGCGCCGGGCGATTTTGCGGTGGCACTCGACCAGGTGGCCGGCAAGTGGCCGCGACTGGCACTCCGGGCCGGCTCGGAGATCCGGCTCGACCAACTGGCCGATGCCAAAGACGTGGCTCGCGGGGAGAGGGTACGGGTGGAAGTGGTGGAGGGCGCTGCCCGCCTGGAGTTTGAAGGCATCGCCGAAAGTTCCGGTTCGGCGGGCGAGATGATTCCGGTGCGCAATCCGGATACGAACAGGCGGTTCCGGGCGCGCGTTGCAGGCCGGGGACGGGTTTCGGTAGGCGGCAACACTGTCAAGGTGACTTCATGAAGCTTCGGATTTGGATTCTATGCGTCTGGTGCGGCACGATGTGGCCGGCTGCAAAAAAGAAAAAGGCGGATGCTCCGGTCTCGCCGCTGGACCGCTACGTGACGGAATCGACCGAACGGTCGGCCGCCGCGCCAGCCGCTACACCAGGCGCAATCTGGCTGGCCGGGTCGCGGCTGGCCGATTCGGCGCGCGACGTCCGGGCGAGTCAGGTGGACGACGTGCTTACCATCGTTGTGGCGGAGCAGGCATCGGCGGTCACAACCGGCAATACCAAGACACAGCGCTCGTCGAGCACCAAGAATTCCATCGCCGCACTGGCGGGCATCACCAAGTCCACAGGACCGCTGGCGAATCTGGCCAACCTGTCCGGAGACACGCAACTGAACGGGCAGGGGACCACCAGCAGAAGCACCACTCTCAGTACCACGCTGACGGCGCGCATCATCCACGTTTTGCCGAACGGAGGCCTGGTGGTGGAAGCTACCAAGGATATCCAGATCAACTCCGAGCGCCAGTTGATTACCGTGCGCGGCGTGGTTCGTCCAGCCGACATTGACCCGACCAACAGCGTGCAGTCCAATCGCCTGGCGGAGTTGGAATTGCGGGTGAACGGCAAGGGCGTGGTGGGTGACGCGATTAAGCGTCCCTTCATTCTGTATCGCATTCTTTTGGGGCTGATGCCGTTCTGACCATGACTATGCGGATTCTCACTTTGGGCCTGGCATGCCTCTTCGCCAGCCAGGCTTTCGCGGCGCGCCTGAAGGAACTGGTAAGCATCGAGGGCGTCCGTGACAATCAGTTGATCGGCTATGGGATTGTGGTCGGGCTGGCGGGCACCGGGGATAGCCAGCAGACCCTGTTTTCGAACCAGAGCCTCACCAATGTGCTGGAAAGAATGGGCATTGCGGTCTCGCCACTGCTGATTCGCGTGAAGAACACTGCGGCGGTGATGGTGACCGCGACGCTCCCCGCCTTCGCCCAGCCGGGGCTGCACATCGATGCTACCGCAGCAGCCGTCGCCGATGCCGCCAATTTGCGAGGCGGCATTCTGGTGCTGACGTCGTTGCGCGGCGCCGACGGGCAGGTCTATGCGGTGGCGCAAGGCCCCGTCGTTACCGGAGGGTTTGTGGCGGGCCGCGGCGGCGCGACGCAGACAGTGAACCATCCGACAGTGGGCCGGAGTCCGGGCGGCGCGACGGTGGAGCGCGTGGCTCCGTCGGTCGAGCCCAAGGGGGTGGTGCATTTACAACTGAGGCAATCGGATTTCACCACGTCAGCGCGCATCGTGGAAGCCATCAACAAGAAATTCAGCCAGGAAAAATCAGCTTTGGCGCACGCTGACAATCCGGGGCTGGTGAGTGTGACGATTCCCTCAGGGTACGCATCGCGCACCAGTGAATTCATGTCCGAACTGGAAAGCCTGCCGGTGGAGGCCGACCGGAGCGCCCGCGTGGTGGTCAACGAGCGCACGGGGACGATTGTGTTAGGCAAGGACGTGCGGATTGCTCCGGTCGCCATCATGCACGGCAATCTGAACGTCGAGATCCAGACCACATTTACGGTTTCACAGCCGGCTTCGCTAGGGCAGGGCACGACCGAAGTGGTCCCCCAGACCACGACCTCGGTGAAAGAAGAAAAGGCGCGGAACGTGGTGTTGAAGCAGGGCGCGACGGTGGAAGAGTTGGTGCGGGCGCTGGCAGCGATCGGATCGACGCCGCGCGATGTCATTGCGATTTTGGAGAGCTTGCGGAGCGCCGGTGCGCTGGAAGCCGAGCTGGAGGTAATCTGATGAGCGATTCCATCCTCACGCCGGTTCTGCCGCAGTCTTCACTCGCGGTTCCGGCGCGCAAGGCCGACACTCCCGCTAAGATTCATGATGCGGCTCAGCAGTTCGAAGCGCTGTTGATCGGCCAGATTCTGCAATCGGTCAGTGAAGGCGGCGGATGGCTGGGATCCGGCGACGACTCCGCCAGCAGTTGCGCCACAGGTTTTGCCCAGGAGCAACTGGCCACCATGATGGCTAAGAACGGCGGTTTCGGTTTGGCGGACTTAATTGCCAAAGGCCTGGAGTGCGGCCAGCAACGCGGGAGTTGATTTACAGATTCCATCCATGGGCCGCATACACTTCCGCCGGTTCGGGCGGCATGGGCTGAGACCAGGGACTCGCGGGCTCAGGGAGTGCCTGTGCCGGATGGCGAATCGCGTCCCACGCCTCGGCGAGGGTGGATAACAACCCCAGTACTTCGCCCATGGGGGCGTCATCCTGCCGGATATTGGCTTCCAGCAGTCTGCGTTGCATGTAGTCGTAGAGCCGCGCTAGCCGCTTGCTGAGATCGCCTCCGCGTTCATGGTCCAGGGCCGAGGTAAGCTCCGCAAGAATCCGGTGCGCTCTGGAGATGGACTGGCAGCGTGCCGCAATGTCGCCCGCAGCCAGGTGGCACCGGGCTTCCCGAACCGATTCAGTGCATGCCTGATATAGCACGTGGACCAGTTCGAGCGGATCCGCCGCAAGAATCCGGCTCTCCCTGTAAGCATCATGAGCATTCTGCCACATAATATTCTCTCCACAGCACTTATCGGTTCAGTTGGCAGCTTTTATAGGCTCGTTTCAGACCTTTTGTGTTTTCGATTCCGCGGCCAACGCCAATACGTATTCCGGTGGAATCTGCGAGAGCACTTCCTGGGTCTTGCGATCGACGATCCTGACAATCATCCGATGAGTCTGCGGATCCTTTTGAAAACGCAGTTCATTGTTCTCGCCGAACATCTCAGTGCTATTCAGGGCCTTCACCGCCTGAATCACCTCGCGGTTCTGGGTCTGTTGTTCCGCCGGAGCCGGCGGCACCGACGCTGGCGCCGACGTTGTGCTTCGATTCAATCCGCTAATGTCCATAACAGCTCCTTGAAGAACCGCTTGGCAGGCTGTTTGGCGCAAGCGCTTCCTCGGCATTCTTATCGACCGGGAATCGGGAAATCCGCACGATTCCCCGGCTGCGGGAAATCTTCGTGTTTTTAATGAAAAATTCGCCAGCCTGGCCGAAAAGATACCTGAAAGGGCGTGAGCATGGCCAAAACCGTTCCCATCATCGGCATCGAGACCCGCGAACTGCGCTGGCTGCGCATGCTGGTTGCTCTATTGAGACACCCCGACCCTAGCGTTCCGGAACTGGCCCGGCAAGCGCTCCTCTATTTGACTGACGCTGCCGGAAACCGCACCGTCTCGAAACCTGAACCGCTGGACCATGCAGGTTAAAGTAACGAACCGTGAGGTTCTGTACTATTCATTTGTAAATCTGGTACCATGGATCACATGTGGGCCCGGCACTTTTCTGTTTGTTCAGGTCTCCTTCTTCCTTTAGTGCTCTTCGGTCTTGCTCCCCTCGCCCCCGCGCAGCAGGTCCCCGAAGTAGCGGCTTCCCACGAGCGCACGCTCCTCACCCAGAGTTTCGCCAACGAAAAGCTCTGGCTCTGGCAAAAGCGGCTCAATCTGCAGGATTGGAACATCTCGCTGGAGATGACGCGGTCCGCCGATCTGAAACCCAGGACGCTCGGCAACATTCATTGGGACCTGGACAAGAAGACCGCCCTGATCCACGTCCTGGATCCTGCCGATTACCACATGGCGTTTCGTGACATGCTCAACGACATGGAGTTCACCGTGGTGCACGAACTGATTCATCTGGAGTTGTCGCCCGTGCTTTCGCCTTTGTCGCGCAGCGACGCCAACCGCCGGGACGAAGAGCATGCCGTCAACCAGATGGCCGACGCCCTGCTGAAACTGGATCGCGACCGGTAATGCCTGTTCCGGCATTACGAATCGGATTATCCTATTAATAGGGCGATCGGATTTCGACTCGCCTTATTTCAGGAGGCACCGTGCGATCCCTTTCGAAGATTCTTCTGCCGGTCGATTTCTCCGAACGGGCGGTTTCCGCCGGGAGTTGCGCCAAACTGCTGGCTCAGCACTTTCACGCGGAACTCATCCTGCTTCACGTCTTGCCGCCGGTGCAGTATGAGTACGGTCCGGCGGAGTTCGGAGGCGCGCTGTTGAGCGACCTCTACGCGAACCGCGCCGCACTGGTCAAACAGGATCTGAACCTTTTCCTGGCCGATGAACTCGCGGATCTCCGGATCACCCGGGTTACTAAGGAGGGCGACCCGGCCCAGGAAATCGTCGCTTTCGCCCACCAGCAAGGCGTAGACCTGATCATCATGCCGACTCATGGCTACGGTCCTTTCCGCCGTTTCATCCTCGGATCCAACACTGCAAAAGTGCTCCACGACGCGGACTGTCCGGTCTGGACCGGTATTCATATGGAGAACGCGCCTGCCGCGTGCGCTGCGCCCCTGGGTCACATGCTGTGCGCGGTGGACCTGGGTCCGCAGAGTGAAAGGGCGGTGGCGTGGGCTGCCTGGCTGCAAAAGGAGTTCAATGCTCGATTGACACTGCTGCATGTGATTACCGCCGCTCCTGAGAGGAGCGAGCATGGAGAAGCTTCCTGGCGCATGCAGGTCGGCGAAGCCGTGGAAGAAGAACTGACGCGTCTCCGGCAATCGGCAGGTTGCGAAGCGGAGATTCTGGTTGAAGCCGGCGATCCGGCCCAGGCGATCTGCAAGGCGGCCGGCCGGCTGGGCAGTGACGCGCTGGTGATCGGCAGGGGCTCTGCCGCGGGCGTGTATGGGCGGCTCCGAACCAACGCTTACGCCATCATCCGGCAGTCACCGTGCCCCGTCGTGAGTGTGTGAGACGCGCCCTGGCCGCTCACATGTTAAATTGCAGGTTGTGATCTCGCGTACCGTATACCAAGTTCTGGAAGAAACGGCAAGGATCCACGGAGATGCGCCAGCGTTGCGCCAGCCCGTAGATGACGGATACCTGACGTATTCCTGGAACCAGTACCGGCAGGCGGTGGAGGAGATCGCTACAGGATTGCACTCACTCGGCATCGCCAAAGGCGACACCGTGGCGCTCGATTCGGAGACGCGCCTGGAGTTCTACCTGGCGGACTTGGGGATCATGACCAACGGCTCGATCGCCGCCGCCATGTATCCCAGCTATCCGCCGGCCGACCTGGTGCGCACCATGGAAGGGACCGGCGCCCGCGCGGCCTTCGTCGAAGACCCCAGGACTCTGCAAGCCTTACGCGGCGCGCCCATTCGCCACTGGATACTGCTCACCGGCGAAGCCGAGGGTGCTCTGACCCTCGACGAATTGCGCGCGCGAGGTCGGGAAGCGATGGCGCTGGACCCGGGCCTGCCGGCGCGTATTCGCGGCGAATACACACCGTCGGATCCGGCCATTCTCTACCTTACCAGCGGCGCCACCGGAGAGCCGAAGATGGCGCTGGTAACGCATCAGGCCCTGGTTTCGAACATCGACATGGGGCCGGCGGTGCTGCCGCTCGGGCCGGAGGATTCCACCGTCGCCTTTTTGCCTTCGGCGCACATCGCGCAGCGCGTAGTCATCGAACTGCTGCCTATCCGCTGCGGCATGCCGGTCACGTTTTTCGAGAGCCTGCTGAAGTTGCCGCAGGATATTCGCAAAGTACGACCCACCATTCTGCTGGCGCCTCCGCGCATGTGGGAGCGCATCTATTCCACCATATGCACGGAACTGCGCAAGCGCCCGGCGGCGGCACGGAAGGCTTTCTACGGCGGGCTCGGGCTGGCGCTGGCCGCCGCCCGGTACCGGCGCGCGGGCAAAGCGGTCCCGCTGCGAATCCGGATTCCGTTGAGACTGGCCGACCGGCTGCTGTTCAGTAAAGTGCGGGCCCGCTTCGGCGGGCGGCTGAAAGTAGCCGCATCCGGCGCGGCGCCTCTGAGCAAGGACCTGGCCGAGTTCTACGAAGCCGTCGGCATGCCGCTGATCGAAGGCTACGGCCTTACCGAAGGCGGCGTGGTGACGCTCAATCCGTTGGACGGGCCCAAACCAGGCAGCATCGGCAAGCCGCTGGCGGGCGTCGAAGTACGCGTCTCCGAAGACGGCGAACTGCTGATCCAGAGCCCCTGCCTGTTTTCGGGTTACCTGAACGACCCGGCAACCACGGCCGAGGTGCTGCGCGATGGATGGCTGCACACCGGCGATATCGGACACGTGGACGCGGACGGCTACTTCTTCATCACCGGCCGGAAGAAGGAGCTGATTGTTTCCTCCACCGGCAAGAAGATTTATCCTTCGCGCGTGGAAAACCTGTTTAAGATGGAACCGCTCATCAGCCAGGTACTGTTGATCGGCGACCGTCTCCCCTTCCTCACCGCTCTGTTCACCATCAACAACGTGGCCGCCGAGTCACTGAAGGGCATGGAGGAGTGGCGGGGGCGCCCGGCGCCGGAGGTGGTGCGGGCGCCGCCGGTGCTGGCGGAAATTCACAAAGCGGTGGCGCGGGTGAACCGGCAGCTTGCGCCCTTCGAGCAGGTGCGCAAGTATCGCGTGCTGGCGCGCGATTTTTCGATCGAGCAGGGCGAACTGACCGCGACCATGAAGGTGCGGCGCACGCGCGCCATGGAGAACTTCAAAGACCACATCGACGAACTGTACGCCGGGCGCGAGTGATCGGGGCCGGAGGATGAGAAGGTCGCCAATCCGGTATCGCGGCGAACCGGATGTCCTTGCCGCCGCATCGGGCCGCGAGGTGCCGGACGTGGATCTGCTACAGGAGTTGCACATCACCTTCCGCGCCGTTGTTTGGCGCCCGCCAGCCGCGACACATCGAAGGGCGGCATGGCGTTCCCGGCTTGCGGCGCCGTTCGACTATAAGCTGACGCCCCCCTGGCGAAGCACGTCAAGAAGCGCCACTTTATAGGAAGTCCCGTCCGGCGCGCTCATTGGGGGAGTTCGGGGCGTCGTAAACGCGCTGCGAATAAAGCCGTCCCAGCGCTGCTGTTGCTGCGCGATATTGCCGTGATCCGTTTGAGTATCGTACGGCGTATGGACTGCCGCGATAAAGCCGTCAAATCGCTGAAAGATCGCCTGTGCCGCCTTCATCCCCGCCTGGGGTGTGGACGAGGACTGCTCTTTCAGCATCATTAGCTCTATGAACATGTCGCGGCAGAACAGAGCGACCAGGTCGTAGTGACCCTGCTCGTGGTGGAGCAGGTCCGTCGGGAACGGCGCCGGGCGGTTCAGCGCCCACTGGTTCACGAATGTCTGTGCGCGGTCAAGTTCGACCGCAATCACCGCATCGTCCCGCAACCGGAATTGCGGCGGACGGGTGCCGGGTACGGGCTCCGCGAAGATGGTGCGGTTAGGCCGCGCCCGAGTCTGGGCCGCGGTGGCGCGCTGGCCGGCCGCCGGCGGATTTCCGGGACGGGGCGACCCGAAATCCTGCCAGGTGAGAGTCCGCTGTAAGCCATTCAGACGAGATGCCATGGTTGGCCTCCAGGTCCGAAGTGTACAGTTCAGCGCGCGGCGCCGCTACCGGACTGGCTGCGTGAGGTACTGCTTCATGTGCGGGTACCGGTACCATGGCGGAGCAGGCCTGGAAGCCTGCTCCGCAGGCCGAGCTACTGCAGCAGGAATTCGGCGCGGACTACTTCGTCGTCCAGGGAATGCTTGAGACTGAAGCCGAGCTTCTCGCAGATGCGCATGACGTCGCGATTGTCGGGAAGGATGTCGGCGGTCAACTTCGTCAACTTCTCGTCGGCGCCCACCATCAGCAGACGGGCCAGGAGTTCCTTGCCCAGGCCGCGCCCCTGAAATTTGTCGCTGACCAGCACGGCAACTTCCGCGTCGCTGGTGCCGTGGATCTTGGACATGCGGCCCACGCCCAGAATTTCCGACTCACCCGTGGTGGGATTGCGCCGCTCGGCCACCAGGGCCATCTCGCGGTCGTAGTCGATGAAGCAGATGCGCGTCAGGCGTTCGTGCGTGACCCGCTGCTCCAGGTTCATGAAGTGGAAGTAGCGCAAGTACACACTGCGCTCGCTGAGCGTTTCATGGAAGCGCACCATGGCCGGCTCGTCCTCCGGCCGGATCGGCCGGATGTTCACCGCGCTGCCATCCTTCATGGTCCAGGAGGCGACGTAGCGCGTGGGGTAAGCGCGGATGGCCGTCTTCGGTACCTGGTCCAGGGTGACTTCGGGGCCATGCACCACTACGCGCGCGTCGAGGGCGATCAGTCCGTCCGGGGAAGCCAGCAGCGGGTTGATGTCGATTTCCTTGATCCACCGCTGTTCCGATACCAACGCACTGAACCGCACCATCAGTACTTCAAGCGCTTGCAGGTCCACCGGTTTACGGCCGCGGACGCCCTTCAGGGCCTTGTAGATCTTGGTCTGCTCCATCATGCGTCGCGCCAGCGTGGTGTTGAGCGGCGGCAAAGCGAGCGAGCGATCCTTGAAAACTTCCACCAATTGGCCGCCGGTCCCGAAGAGCAGCACCGGACCGAACTGCGGATCCAGGCTGGAGCCGATAATCAGCTCGTACGCATCCTTGAGCTTGATCATGGGCTGCACGGTTACGCCCTGGAAGTGCTGGGCTCCGGCTTTTTCACTGACCGACGCCTCAATGGATTTGAAGGCGCGCTCGACGGTCTCGGCATCGCCCAGGTTCAACTGCACACCGCCGACGTCGGTTTTGTGCGTGATGGTCTCCGAATACAGTTTGAGCACCACGGGATAGCCGATCTGATTGGCCGCCTTCACAGCGGCGGCCGCGTCGGTGGCGATGATGGTTTGCGCTGTCGGAATACCATAGGCCGCCAGCAACTGCTTGGATTCGAATTCGGTCAGAATGCTGCGGTCTTCTCCGCGGGCGCGACCGATGATATCGCCCACCAGTTTGCGGTCCGGTGTCCAGCCGGCGGATTCCTCGCTGATGGCCGGCGTTTCGTACAGCCCCTTCAGGTTATAGCTGTACCGCCACATATAGTTGAACGCGCGGGCCGCGGTATCGGGGTAGGGGAAAGTGGGGATATTGGCGCGATTGAGGATCTCCTCGCCGGCCGCCACATCCACACCGCCCATCCAACTGGCGATCAATGGCTTGCCTTCCTGCCTGGCGAGGGGTTTGAGCTGTTCGGCGATACGGGTGGGATCGGTCATGGCCTGCGGCGTCAGGATGACCAGAATGCCATCGGAGTTAGGATCTTTGGCGGCGATTTCCAGGGCTTTGGCGTAGCGCTCCGGCGAAGCATCTCCGATGATGTCCACCGGGTTGTTGTGGCTCCAGGTGGCGGGCAGAACGGCGTTGTACGCCTCCATGGTTTCCGGGGTCAACTCCGCCAGTTCGCCCCCGCCCATAATCAGCGCGTCGGTGGCCAGCACGCCGGGGCCTCCGGCATTGGTGACGATGGTGAGGCGGTTTCCTTTGGGACTGGGCTGCTTGGAGAGCACCTCGGCCATGTAGAAGAGGTCGGCGATGTTGTTGACGCGCAGCACGCCGCTGCGCCGGAATGCGGCTTCCAGCACCTCATCGCTGCCGGTGAGCGATCCGGTGTGCGATGCCGCGGCCTTGGCGGCCGCCGCCGAGCGTCCGGGCTTAATCACGATGATCGGCTTGTTCAGGGCCACCTCGCGCGCCGCGGAAAGGAAACTGCGCGCGTTGCCGATCGATTCCATATAGATGACGATCGACTTGGTCCGCGGGTCGTTGCCCAGGTAGTAGATCAGGTCGCCCCAACCCACGTCCACCATGGAACCGACCGAAACGAATGCGCTGAAGCCAACCATTTCCTTGAGGCTCCAATCCAGCACAGCAGTGCACAGAGCGCCGCTCTGGCTGATGAAACCGACCGAGCCGGGCCGGGCGATGGTGGTGGCGAAAGTGGCGTTCATGCCGGAAAGCGGGCTCATCACACCGAGGCAGTTCGGGCCGATGACGCGAATCCCGGCATCCTGTGCTTCCTTCAGCAACTGGCGCTCCAACTCCGCACCTTCCGGCCCGATCTCCTTAAAGCCGGCCGAGATCACGATGGCGCCGCGCACACCGTTTTCACCGCATTCGCGAATGATGCCCGGAATGGACGGCGGTGGCGTCACGATTACGGCCAGGTCGACCTGCTCGGGAATGTCCGAGATGGATTTATAAGCCTTCACGCCCAGCACGCTGGGCCGCTTGGGATTCACCGGATACACGGTGCCGCCGAAGGGGCTGGTGACGAGGTTCCACAGAACGGTCCGGCCGACGCTGTTCGCGGTTTCGGTGGCGCCAATGACGGCCACGGTCTTGGGCGAGAAAAAGACGTCCAGAGGCAGGTTCCTCTGATTTCGGGTTCTCTTTTTGTTGGTCTTACTGGTTGCTTGCATGGTCTTCGCTTTCCGTGTTTGTGCTGAACGCGGCTTGGTTTAAGGCCTCGATTACGTCCAGAGTATTGAGTCCGTTCTTGCGGGCTACGGTTTCAATATCGCAGTCGTCGCAGGGCGTGCGGAAGTGCAGCGCCTCGAAGACGGGAATGGTCTCGGGATGGCGCTGTTTCACATCCCGGATGATCATGTCGCGGCGGATCAGTTGATCAAATCGAAACATAGGAGCCCTTTCAGGAGACGTTTTTAGTGCACCCCGTCTGCCAAAGCGATCGCCGCTTGTTATCAATGGGTTGGCCAGCGGGCCGCCACGGGGGTGAGCGATATGCCCCAGTTTCGCGTAGGATACAAACGAAATGTGCTTGCAGACCAAATTCGACCGCCGGTCTGGCGGTCGTGCTGCCGATCAGGCGATCGCTCGGGACCGCGGCACCTTCCTGGGAGTGAGGATGTAAAGTTCAGGGCATGCTCCGCCGATATGCCTGGTATGGACGAACGTCGTTCGGAAGTTCGGATGTTATGCGCAGACATGCTGGAGGTTTCCTGGAAGGACACTACGGGCCACAACGGTCAGGCCACAGCGCTGCTGGAGGATATTTCTCCTTCCGGGGCCTGCCTGCAACTGGAAACCGCGATCCCCCTGGCTTCGGAGATCCGCTGGACCTCGCCGAAGCAGGAATTCTCCGGCCATGTGCGTTATTGCGTTTATCGCGAGATCGGCTATTTCGTGGGAGTGGAATTCGCTTCCGCCATCCGCTGGTCCAGCAAGAGGTTTAAGCCCCAGCACATGCTGAATCTTCAGACATTAGTGGCGCACGGCAAGAAATAGGAGAGTTAAGGGCTTGCAGTCCGGCCTATCCTACTCCTCCCGGCCGGTCCACGAAGCTTTCAGGAAATCGCGGTTCATACGGGCGATCACTTCCAGCTTGATCTCCTTAGGACAGACCGCTTCGCATTCGCCGATGTTGGTGCAGCTTCCGAACAACTCTTGACCGGCCTGGCCCACCATCGCCTTCACGCGCCGCTCCCGTTCCGGTTGGCCCTGCGGCAGCAGGGCCAAATGGGCGATCTTGGCCGCCATGAAGAGCGATGCCGAAGCGTTCGGGCACATGGCCACGCAGGCCCCGCAGCCGATGCAGGCCGCCGCATCCATGGAGAGTTCCGACTTCTCTTTCGGCACGAGCATGGCGTTGCCGTCCGGCGCGCTGCCGGTGGATACCGAGATAAAGCCGCCCGCGGCAATCAAGCGGTCGAACGCCGTGCGGTCCACCACCAGGTCCTTCACCACCGGGAATGCGCGCGCCCGCCAGGGCTCCAGGTACAGTTCGTCGCCGTCTTTGAAGTGGCGCATGTGGAGTTGGCAAAGGGTAGTGCCCGGCAGCGGCCCGTGAGCCACGCCGTTCACCATGCAGCCGCACATGCCGCAGATGCCCTCACGGCAATCGTGGTCGAACGCCACGGGCTCTTCATTTTTGGCGATCAGGTCCTCATTCAGGACGTCGAGCATCTCCAGGAACGACATGTGCTCGCTCACGTTGGGGACTTCATAGCGGGTCATGCGTCCCTGGTCCGTCGCGTTCCGCTGCCGCCAGATGTGGAGGATGATTCTCATTACTTGTAGCTCCGTTGCGCCGGATGCACATATTCAAAGGTGAGCGGCTCTTTGTGCAGTTCGGGGCGAAGGCCCACGCCGCGAAACTCCCAGGCCGCGGCGTAGGAGTAATTCTCGTCGTCGCGCTGCGCTTCGCCTTCGGGCGTCTGATACTCTTCGCGGAAGTGGCCGCCGCAGCTTTCGTTGCGCTCCAGCGCGTCCAGGCACAACAGCTCCGCCAGTTCCAGGAAGTCGGCCACGCGCCCGGCCTTCTCCAGCGATTGATTCAATTCCTCACCCGTGCCCAGCACCTTGACGTCGCGCCAGAACTGCTCGCGCAGGCCGGGTATCTGCGAAAGCGCCGTTTTCAGGCCCTCGGCCGTGCGCGCCATACCGCAGTATTCCCACATGATCTTGCCCAATTCGCGATGGTAGGAATCCACGCTCCGGGTTCCCTTGGTCGCCAGCAGCTTCTGGGTGATGCTGTTGACGTTGGCCTCGGCTTCCTTCACGGCGGCGTGGGATGTGTCGGCCTTCTCCAGCTTGGTGGAAGCCAGGTAATCGTTGATGGTATTGGGCAGGACGAAGTAGCCGTCGGCCAGTCCCTGCATGAGCGCGCTGGCCCCCAGTCGATTGGCGCCGTGGTCGGAGAAATTCGCCTCGCCGGTCACGTACAGGCCGGGGACATTGGACATCAGGTTGTAATCCACCCAGAGGCCGCCCATGGTGTAGTGAATGGCCGGGAAGATGCGCATGGGCACCTTGTAAGGGTCCTCGCCGGTGATCCGCTCGTACATATCGAACAGGTTGCCGTACCGTTCCTTGATGACCGAAGCGCCCAGGCGTTCGATGGACTCGGCGAAGTCCAGGTAAACCGCCAGCCCGGTTTCGCCTACGCCGCGGCCTTCGTCGCATACCTGCTTGGCATTGCGCGACGCCACATCGCGCGGCACCAGGTTGCCGAAGCTGGGATATTTGCGCTCCAGGAAATAATCGCGCTCGGCGGCCGGAATCTGGCCCGGCGGCCGTTTGTCGCCCTTTTTCAACGGCACCCACACGCGCCCATCGTTACGCAGCGATTCGCTCATCAGGGTGAGTTTGCTCTGGTACTCGCCGGAAACCGGAATGCAGGTGGGGTGAATCTGGGTGAAGCACGGATTGGCGAACAGCGCACCGCGTTTGTGCGCGCGCCAGATCGCCGTTGCGTTGCAGCCCTTGGCGTTGGTGGAAAGGTAATAGACGTTGCCGTAACCGCCGGTGCCCAATACCACCGCGTCGGCCAGGTGCGATTCGATTTTGCCGGTGATCAGGTTACGCGTGACAATGCCGCGCGCCCGCCCGTCGATCACAATCAGGTCCAGCATCTCGGTGCGCGGGAACATCGTCACCTGGCCGCGCCCGATCTGCTTTTCCAGCGCCTGGTAGGCGCCCAGCAGCAGTTGCTGGCCCGTCTGGCCGCGCGCGTAGAAGGTGCGCGATACCTGGGCGCCGCCGAAACTGCGATTGTCCAGGTAGCCCGAATATTCGCGGGCGAACGGAACGCCCTGCCCCACACATTGATCGATGATGTTCAGGCTGATTTGCGCCAGGCGGTAGACGTTGGATTCGCGGGCGCGGAAATCGCCGCCCTTCACCGTGTCGTAGAAGAGCCGGAACACGCTGTCGCCGTCATTATGATAGTTCTTGGCGGCATTGATCCCACCCTGCGCCGCGATACTGTGCGCGCGCCGGGGAGAATCCTGGAAGCAGAAACACTTCACGTTGTAGCCGAGTTCGGCCAGGGTCGCCGCGCCGGCTCCGCCTGCCAGGCCGGAACCTACCACGATGATCGTATGCTTGCGCTTATTCGCGGGATTGACCAGTTTGAGATTGAATTGATGCCGTTCCCATCGTGTTTCGATCGGGCCCGTTGGACATTTCGAGTCGAGTTGCATGCTGGCGTCCTTCACAGAGTCAAGAAACCGGTTAACACCGCGATCGGAATCGAGATGTTGCCGACCGCAATCAGTATCGCCACGAGCGCCGCGCCCTTCTTGAGCAGCGGCGTGTACCGCGGATGGCTGAATCCCATCGACTGGAACATGCTCCACAGCCCGTGATACAGGTGCATGCATAGCAGGATCATCGCCAGGATGTAGAAGCCGGCCACCAGGGGATTTTGAAACCCCGTAATCACGTTGTAGCGCACGTCCGGTTCGTTGGCCGCGATTTCATGCACGGGCAGCACCGACCCGACCGTCAGGTGCAGGATGTGGAACACAATGAAAGCGCCCACAATCACGCCGCTCCAGCGCATGGTGCGTGCCGCGTACGACGTGGGAACGTCGGCCTTTTTCTTATAACCGAGTGGGCGCGCGGCGCGATTCTGCAGCCACAGTTGCACCGCCGAAACGATGTGCAGAATCACCGCCGCCAGCAGGGCTGTGCGGATCACCCACAGCGGAATCGCATTGGCCGGATTGTGCAGGAAGGCGGCGTACCGGTTGATCTGCTGGTGGTCCGCCGAGTAGATCTGCAGGTTGCCCAGCAGGTGTCCGATTACATAACCGAAGAGGATCAGGCCGGTAATGGCCATCACCGCCTTCTTGCCGATGGGCGCTTCCCAGAAGCGGGCGGCACGATGGAGAGGGCTAATCGCAAGTGCACTCATGCTTTAATCCTGATTGCGGCGAAGGCTTCGCCAAAAGTCTCTGGTGGCACCCGTACCCGGGGGGTGCGCAAAGCGGGCAGACTGATCTCAAACTCTCAGTATACTCTTCATCATATGTGGGGTCGCAACTTCTTATCGAAGGCGCTCGGTTTTCCCCGCCAGTCGACTTGCGGTAAGCTATAAATGAGGGAATTTTTCCTCTAAGTTTCGCCCTGACCACCACCTTCCGGTGAGGTTGACTAGCCTCGCCCAGGGTGTTACTCTGTACTCCTTAAAGACACCCGTCTCTCCGAAATACCATGGATCAAATTCTTCACCAGTTAGGCCAATTGCTCCTGCGAGCGGTGCCTACTTTTCTGCTGGTCATCGTGCTGCATTTCTACTTGAAGAGCATGTTCTTCAAGCCCATGGGCAAAGTGATGCAAGAGCGGTATGACGCCACCGAAGGCGCCCGCAAACTGGCCGAAGAAAGCACGGTGCGGGCATCCCAAAAAACCGCGGAATACGAAGCGGCCATGCGCGCGGCGCGCGGCGAAGTCTACCAGGCGCAGGAACAGATTCACAAGCAGTTGCAAGAGCGCGAAGTTGAGGAACTGGCCAAGGCTCGCCAGCGCAGCGAGGCTCTGATCGAGGAAGCGCGCGCAGCACTGGCGCGCGAGGTGGAAGCGGCTAAAGCCGGCCTGGCAAAAGATAGCGAACTGCTGGCCGGCCAGATAACCGAAGCCGTTCTCCGCCGGAGTGCCGCATGAAGCGTTTGGCCATCGTGATCCTGATCGCTGGCTGGAGTCTGGCCGGTTTGGCCCAGGCTCAGCACGCCCCTGACGCGAAAGAACTCGCGAAGGAAAAGCCAAGCGAGGGCGAGCATGGCAGTTTGGAACTCTGGAAGCTGGCCAATTTCCTGCTTCTGGCGGGTGGACTGGGTTATCTGATCAAGAAGAACGCCGGTCCGTTCTTTGACGCTCGCAACCGGAAAATTCAACAGGACATGCTGGATGCGAAAGCACTGCGCCTGGAGGCGGAAAAACGCGCCGCCGACGTGGACCGCCGCCTGGCCAATCTGGAAGCTGAAATTGCCGCGCTGAGGTCCGAATCGCAGGCCGAAGCCAAAGCCGAGACCGAACGCAGTATGAAGCACACAGCGGGCGAAATCGCCAAAATCCAGGCCCACGCCGAGCGGGAAATTGTCGCTGCCGGAAAGGCTGCCCGCATGGATCTGAAACGTTATGCGGCGGAACTGGCGGTGCAACTGGCGGAACAGAAGATTGCCGCCCGCATGACGGGCGAGGCGCAGGACAACCTGGTGCGCGGCTTCGTCCACGATCTGAAGCATCCCGCTTCCTGATAAGAGCCAGCCATGACACTATCAGCCGTAGCTACGCGATACGCGAACGCCCTTGCGGATGTGGTCACCGCCGGAGGAGCCCCATTGGCCGGCGTGCCCCAGGAATTGCGGTCGTTTGAAGCGGCGCTTCACTCCTCGCAGGAATTGCAGAACGCGCTCATCACTCCGGCCATACCGGCCAATCGCAAAAAGGCGGTGGTGAACCGCGTGGCGGACGTGCTCGGGCTTTCCAGGATTTCGCGCAATTTCCTTTTTGTGCTGGTGGATAAGCGCCGCATCACCTCGCTGAGCGCGATCCTGGAGAGCCTGGATTTGATTTTGGATGAACGGATGGGTTTCGCGCGCGCCGAGGTGTCTTCGGCCCGCGACCTGAGTGAACCCCAACGCGCCGCCTTGAGCGCGGAACTGGAGCGGCTTACCGGAAAGCGCATTCGCATGCATTATTCGGTGGATGGCGCCTTGATCGGGGGGGTCGTGGCGCGGATCGGGTCCACGGTGTACGACGGCAGCGTGCGCGGCCAACTGCAAACGTTGGAGCGGAAGCTGACCGCGGAAAGTTAATCGGAACGGGAAGGTGTTATGGCTCAAATTCGAGCGGATGAAATAACCAGCATTCTCCGCCAGGAAATCGAAAATTACCAGCGTGCGATCGACGTCTCGGAAACCGGCTCGGTGATCTCGGTGGGCGACGGTATCGCCCGTATTCATGGCCTCGAAAAGGTCATGGCCGGGGAATTGATCGAATTTCCGCATGACGTTGCGGGGATCGCCATGAACCTGGAAGAAGACCAGGTGGGCGCCGTGCTGCTGGGCGATTTCGCCGAGATCAAAGAAGGCGACGAAGTAAAGCGGACCGGCCGCATCATGTCCGTGCCGGTGGGCGAAGCGCTGGTCGGCCGCGTGGTGAACGCCCTGGGCCAGCCCATCGATGGCAAAGG
Source organism: Candidatus Sulfopaludibacter sp. (assembly GCA_031292755.1). Lineage (GTDB taxonomy): Bacteria > Acidobacteriota > Terriglobia > Bryobacterales > Bryobacteraceae > Sulfopaludibacter. The sequence continues at coordinate 7,637 of JARLGM010000036.1, read as the reverse complement.
TCCCATCCAAACCACGGAGTTTTTCGCGGTGGAGCGCCTGGCCCCCGGAGTGGTGGCGCGCCAGCCCGTGAAAGAGCCCATGCAGACCGGCATCAAGGCCATCGACGCCATGATTCCGATCGGCCGCGGCCAGCGCGAACTCATCATCGGCGACCGCCAGACCGGCAAGACCGCCATCGCGCTCGACGCCATCATCAATCAAAAGGGCGGCGACATGATTTGCATCTATGTCGCCATCGGGCAGAAACGTTCCACCGTGGCCCAGGTGGTCAAGATTCTGGAAGACCACGGCGCCATGGATTACACCATCGTGGTTTCGGCATCGGCTTCGGATCCCGCTCCCATGCAGTACCTGGCGCCTTTCGCCGGCACCGCCATGGGCGAATTCTTCCGCGACAGCAAACGGCACGCGCTGTGCATCTACGACGACCTATCCAAGCACGCCGCTGCCTACCGCGAGATTTCCCTCCTGCTGCGCCGGCCACCGGGGCGCGAAGCATTCCCAGGCGACGTATTCTATTTGCATAGCCGTCTGCTGGAGCGCGCCGCCAAGCTGAACAACGAACTGGGCGCCGGATCGCTCACTTCGCTGCCGTTCATCGAAACCCAGGCGGGCGATGTTTCGGCCTACATCCCCACCAACGTGATTTCGATTACCGATGGCCAGATCTTCCTCGAGTCGGACCTGTTCAACTCCAACGTGCGGCCCGCCATCAACGTGGGCATCAGCGTGAGCCGCGTGGGCGGCAATGCGCAGACCAAGGCCATGAAATCCATCGCCGGCAGTTTGCGCCTGGACCTGGCGCAATACCGCGCGCTGGCCGCTTTCGCCAAGTTCGGCAGCGATCTCGACAAGGCGTCCATGGATCAACTCAACCGCGGCAACCACCTGGTTGAAATCCTGAAGCAGGGTCAATATCAGCCACTGCCGCTGGAAAAGCAGATCGTGATTATCTTTGCCGGCACCAAGGGGTACCTGGACGACCTCCCGGTGGAGCAGTGCCGCAAGTTCGAAGAAGAGTTGTACCGTTTCGTAGACAACGCGCACCGCCCTTTGTGGGACGAAATCCGCACGAAGAAGGCGTTGGATGACGAACTGCGCGGCAAAGTGACGAACGTGATCGAAGAGTTCAAGGCACGGTTCGTGGCCGAGCAGCCCGCGGCGGGAGCCCATGCCTAGTCTGATCGACATCCGGCGGCGCATCCGCTCGGTGAAGAATACGCAGCAGATCACCAAGGCCATGAAGATGGTCTCGGCGGCCAAACTGCGTCGTGCGCAGGACCGGGTGATTGCCTCGCGGCCGTACGGGGCGTTGCTCCGCAAGGTGCTGGTCAACGTGGCCGCCGCGGTGGCCGGCGACCAGACCATGGGCGCTCATCCGTTGCTGGCGCGGCGCGAGGAGCGCAACGTCCTGCTGGTCCTGATCAGTGGCGATAAGGGCCTCGCCGGCGCATTCAACGCCAACACCATCAAAGGCGTGCAACGCTTCGTCGTGGAGCATCCGCAAGCCTCGGTACAACTCGAACTGATCGGCCGCAAGGGGCGCGACTTCTTCCGCAAGCGCGGCGCCCCCATCCATGCCGAGCATATCGGACTGGCGGCCAAGGTGGTGTACGAAGATGTCGCCGCCATTGCGCGCCAGGCGATGGAGATGTACCGCAACGAAGAGATCGACGCGGTGTACCTGATCTACAACGAATTCAAAAGCGTGGTGGCGCAGAAGCTGATGCAATCGCGCGTCTTGCCGGTGGATCTGCCGCAGGAGCAGGCGCCGGTGGACTACATTTTCGAGCAGCCGCCGGCCGAGATGCTGGGCTCCCTGCTGCCCAGGTACGTCGAAATGGAGTTTTATCGTGCACTGCTGGAATCGGCGGCGGCCGAGCATGCCGCTCGCATGACGGCGATGGATGCCGCAACCTCCAACGCCGGCGAAATGATCGAGAAGCTGACGCTCTACATGAACCGCGTCCGCCAGGCCAGCATCACCAAGGAAATCATCGAAGTGGTTAGCGGCGCCGCAGCCGCCGAGTAAGGAATGTTATGGCAACTACGAGTGCACTGGTAGTCGGAAAAGTTGTACAGGTGGCCGGTCCGGCCGTGGATTGCGAATTCCCCGAAGGTCAAATTCCATTGGTCTACACCGCGATCCGGGTCACCAGTGAAGGGTTCACCGTACCGGAACCCATCGATATCATCTGTGAAGTGCAGCAGCACATCGGGGAAGGCCGCGTGCGCACCATCGCCCTGCAGCCCACCGAAGGTCTGGTGCGCGGGATGCAAGCCATCAGCCTGGGCCATCCGGTGGAAGTGCCGGTCGGGCCGGAAACGCTCGGGCGCGTGCTCAACGTGATCGGCCAGCCGGTGGATCAGATGGGCCCGGTGAACGCCAAGCTGCACTATCCGATTCACCGGCCGTCGCCTTCCTTCGAAGACCAGTCGACGCGGCTGGAGATGTTCGAAACCGGCATCAAAGTCATCGACCTGCTGGAACCCTACCTGCGCGGCGGCAAGATCGGCCTGTTCGGCGGCGCGGGCGTGGGCAAGACCGTCATCATTATGGAGCTGATCAACAACATCGCCCAGAAGCACGGCGGCGTGTCGGTCTTCTCCGGCGTGGGCGAGCGCACGCGCGAAGGCAATGACCTGTGGCTGGAAATGCAGGAATCCGGCGTCATCGACCCGCACGACTACACCAAATCCAAGTGTGCCCTGATCTACGGCCAGATGACCGAGCCGCCCGGAGCGCGGCTGCGCGTCGGACTGACCGGCCTCACCGTGGCGGAGTATTTCCGCGATGTGGAACACCAGGACGTGCTGCTTTTCATCGACAACATTTTCCGTTTCACCCAGGCCGGGTCGGAAGTATCGGCGCTGCTGGGCCGCATGCCTTCGGCGGTGGGATACCAGCCGAACCTGGCCACGGAAATGGGCGAATTGCAGGAGCGCATCACCTCCACCAAGAACGGCTCCATCACCAGCGTGCAGGCCATCTATGTGCCCGCCGACGATTACACCGATCCCGCGCCGGCCACGGCCTTCGCGCACCTGGACGCCACCACCAATCTTTCGCGCGACATCGCGGCGCTCGGCATTTACCCGGCTGTGGATCCATTGGCCTCCACCTCGCGCATTCTCGATCCGCTGATCATCGGCCAAGACCACTATGATGTGGCGCAGATGGTGAAAGGCATCCTGCAACGGTACAAAGATCTGCAGGACATCATCGCCATCCTAGGCATCGACGAACTGTCCGATGAAGACAAACTGGCGGTGGCGCGCGCCCGCAAGATCCAGCGCTTCCTTTCGCAGCCGTTCCACGTAGCCGAGCAGTTCACCGGGATTGCCGGTAAGTACGTGAAGCTGAGCGACACCATCAAGGGTTTCCGCGAAATCGCCGAAGGCAAACACGACGGCATTCCCGAGCAGGCGTTCTATATGCAGGGCACCATCGAGGAAGTGCTGGAGCGCGCTGAAGCCTTAAAGAGGGCCTGACCATGGCCGATTCGTTTGACCTGGAAATCGCCACACCCGAGCGCCTGCTGGTGAAGGAGCAGGTGAACGAGTTGCAGATCCCCGGCAAGGATGGCTATTTGGGGATCCTGCCAGGGCACGCCGCGCTGCTCAGTGAACTGGGTACGGGCTTTCTGAGCTACACCTGCGGCGGCTCCAAGCGCTACCTTTCCATCCACGGCGGCTTCGTGGAAGTGCTGCCCGGCCAGGTGCGCGTGCTCGCCAACGTGGCCGAAAAGGCGGAAGAAATCGACATCGAACACGCCCGGAAAGACCTGCAGCAGGCGCAGGAGCAGGTGATGAATCCGGCGCTCGGGGTGGACCCCGCTGTAGCGCTCGATGCGATGGCTGCCGCCCAGGCGCGCATCGACGCCGCGGAAAAGAAGTAGCTTCCGGCCACGCCGCCGGCGTCGCTCGACCTATAATCATTTTAGGTTCGGTGCGATGAGCGAAATCTTAACGATGGCTCAGATCGGAACGTTATTCGAGTCTGAGTGGGTGCTGATAGAAGACCCACAGACCGATGAGGCACTTGAGGTCCGCAGTGGAACGGTCCGCTGGCACGGTAAGGACCGCGACGAGATTTACCGAAGAGCGGCGCAGTTGCGTCCCAAGAGATTTGCAATCGTATATACGGGCACTTTGCCTGAAAATACGGCAATTGTCTTGTGAGCTTCACCTTCGATCCGCACCGTGGTCTGATTATCGTTCGGGCGGAGTTGACCGGGGTGAACGGTAGCGCCGCTTGACCGTCGATTTTGCTGCCGGCAAGCTAGACATCAGCTAATTCGGACAAGCAATCATCAGAAGCGCGATTCGTGTATTGCCGCTGACAGTAGCGGAAGGCGCGGGGCCGGCTGCGACGAAACCAATCCCGCGTAACCTTTTTGGTCCTGCGAGGTATTCAGTCTGTATGCAGGATCTGCGCAGCACCATCCGATACGCCCTGAGGCAATTCCGGAAGTCGCCGGTATTTACTGCCGCAGCCACCCTGACACTGGCCCTGGGAATCGGAGGGACCACCGCGATTTTCACCATGATTCACGCGGTGATGTTGCGCTCTCTGCCCGTTTCGGATCCGGCGCTACTCTACCGGATCGGCGACGGTGACGATTGCTGCGTGAAAGGGTTTCCGCAGGACCGGTGGGGAATGTTCTCGTTTCCCCTATACCAGCGGCTGAAGGACGCAGCGCCGGAATTCGAAGAAGTGGCCGCATTTCAGGCGGGCGGCGCGCGTGTCAGCGTTCGTCGCGAGGGCAGCGGAATCGTTGCCAGACCACTGCGCTCGGAGTACGTCACGGGCAACTATTTTTCGACGCTCGGCGTAAAGCCGTTTGGCGGCCGTTTACTTTCTCCGGAAGACGACAGACCCTCTGCTCCGCCCGTCATCATCTTGAGCCACCATACCTGGCAGGCGGAATATGGCGGCGATCGTTCCGTGGTGGGCTCGACTTTCGTGGTGGAGGGGCATCCGTTCACCGTGATCGGTGTGGCCCCGCCGGGGTTCTTTGGCGAAACCCTGCGCGGCGATCCGCCCGATATCTGGATTCCCGTGCAGCAGGAGCCGCTCCTCGCTGGAGGGGATGGACTGCTGCACCAGTCCGTCGCCGCATGGTTGCGAATCATCGGCCGTCTGCGTCCCGGCGCTTCCACCGCGGATATGCCGCCCCGCTTGACCGGAGTCCTGCGGCAATGGATGCAACACGACTCCGGCTATCCCGCCAACTGGATGCCCGATGTCATCCGGATGCTGCCCAAACAGGTAATCAACGTGGTTCCGGCAGGCGCGGGAGTCGCGGGGATGAAGGAAGAGTACGGCCGCAGTCTCCAGATCCTGTTCGGGGTTTGCGGCATGGTGCTGTTGATCGCCTGCGCCAATGTGGCGAACCTGATGCTGGCGCGCGCCGTCGCACGCCGCGGCCAAACCGCTCTCCGCATGGCGTTGGGAGCCGGCAGGCGGCAGATCGTCGGTCAGGCGCTGGTCGAGGCGATCCTGCTGGCGCTCGGCGGCGGAATTGCCGGGCTCGGTGTCGCCATTGTGGCCGGACGCCTGCTCCTGGCGCTGGCATTTCGAGGGGCGCGCTTCATTCCCATCAGCACCCTGCCGTCGCCCGGCGTGCTGGCATTTACTTTTACGGTGGCGCTGGCCACGGGCATCATTTTTGGCGCCGCTCCGGCGTGGTTCGCCACTCGCACCAGCCCGCTGGAAGCCTTGCGCGGCGCCGGCCGGAGTACGGGTGACCATTCCTCTCCAGCACGGAAGGCGCTGCTGATCGTACAGGCGGCGCTATCGGTGGTGCTGGTCGCGGGTTCCGCCATGCTGGCGCGCAGTCTCAACAAGCTGGAGCATCAGCATTTCGGGTATCTGACTGAAGGACGCGTAGTCGTGTCCTTGAACCGGCCCCCGGCGAGTTACAGCCAGCCGCAGTTGGCCTCGCTCTACCGGCAAATTGAAGATGGACTCAATCGCCTGCCGGGCGTGACCGGGTCGGGCCTGGCCTTATACAACCCGCTAACGGATAACTGGGGGGAACTGATACTCGTCTCCGGGCATCCCGCGTCGAAGCTTAACGAGTCCGCGGGCGCCTCCTGGGACCGGGTGAGCGCCGAATACCTGCAGAACTTCGGCGTGAAACTGATCCGCGGGCGGTACTTCGACCGCGGCGACAACGAAACCACAGAGCTGGTCGCACTCATCAACGAAGCGTTCGCGAAACGATTCTTCCGCAGCGGCGAAGATCCGATGGGGCAGCATTTCGGCCTGGATTTGCCACAGAATGCGGGCACCTTCCGCATCATTGGCATTGTGCACGACGCCAAGTTCGCCGGTTTTGCCTTGCGCAGGCCGGCACGTCCCATGTTCTATGTTCCGCTCGCTCAGAGTGTCCCCTATGTGGATCCGCTGATGAAGCGGGTGGAGCTGCAGTCTCACTTTATCAGTGGCCTGATGCTCGTCACCAATGCTTCGCCGGGCGCGCTGGAGCCGCTGGTCACCCGGGTGCTGGCCAAGGCGGATCCGAATCTTACCATCAACAGCGTCCGTACCATGCAACACCAGGTGGAGCTGACATTCGACCAGGAGCGCGCCGTCGCCAGCCTTGCCGGATTGTTCGGCTTTGCGGCGCTGTTGCTGGCCGCGGTCGGACTCTACGGGGTGACAGCCTACACGGTCGCGCAGCGAACCAATGAGATCGGCATTCGCATGGCCCTGGGCGCGAACCGCTCCAAGGTGGTGCAATACATCCTGCGGGGAGCTTTGTTGCGCGTCGCTGCCGGGCTCGCGGTGGGACTTCCGGTGGCCGTTGCCGCCGGGCGGCTCATCTCCAGCCAGCTCTACGAAGTCTCGTTTTGGGATCCATTCGCACTGGCCGTTGCCGCGGGAGCGCTGGCGATTTGCTCTGCCATAGCGGCTCTGATTCCGGCCGGCATGGCGGCGTCCATATCGCCCATCACCGCGCTCCGCACGGAGTAAACGTCGCTCTTCTCAGAGAATCGGGCGCGGCGGTTGGTGCGCTGACATCCAAACGGTCGTTAGTGTGCGCTCTACAACTCATCCGCGGAGTGTAAGCTCAAAAGAGTAGCTCATGCCGCGCAGCATATTGCCAGGTAAACCTTTCCCTCAAGGAGCCACGTGGGATGGAACGGGAGTCAATTTCTCGCTTTATTCCGAACGGGCCGCCGGCGTCGAACTGTGTCTTTTCGACGCCGCCGACAGCAACGACTGTGAAACCATCAACCTGCGAGAATCCACAGCCTACGTCTGGCACTGCTACCTTCCCGGCGTGAAGCTCGGACAACTGTACGGGTACCGGGTACACGGTTCGTACGAACCGGCCGGCGGAGACCGCTTCAATCCAGCCAAGCTGCTCATCGATCCCTATGCCCGCGCCCTGGCGGGCAAGCTGAATTGGGACGCGCCGGTGTTCGGCTACAAGATCGGCGATGAGGCGGCGGACCTTTCCTGCGACTCCGGCGACGACGCGTGGGCCGTTCCCAAGAGCGTTGTCACCACCTCGCATTTCGATTGGGAGAACGATCGCCCGCCGCTGACCCTGCTGCACGATTCGGTCATTTACGAACTCCACGTCAAAGGCTTCACGGCGCAGCATCCCGAGATTCCCGAGGA
>JARLGM010000035.1 GCA_031292755.1 Candidatus Sulfopaludibacter sp. | reverse complement strand
CTTGAAGTTCTCGGATTCCTTTCAAAATAGTCGGTTTGGAAAGGCCGCTAGCCTCCATCATTCGCTGGATGCCGCCTCGACCATACCGAAGCGCTTCCCGTCCCACCAACCAGCGCCGCTGCGCTTCGTTGAGAGTCTGCAAGACCTTATGGAACAGGGTGGCGTCCTGGTTGGCACCGGTCGCATCCATGCATTCAGCATCTCACAAAACATTACATATGGTAAATGTTATTTTGCGGCAAGCCCTAAGGGGCGGGGGCGCGGCAAAATTCGATAAAGTGGACGCGGTGGTGGTTCGGGCTCCGACTCCCGATACGTGGGGTTTCATGACATTGACCGGGACGATTGCCGACCCCGCCGGTTCACTTTTCCGGTATCGTTTAGTGCCGTTATCAGAAAGAAGGCCGTTTTATACTCTGTCGATGAGTGGTACGCTCATCGTGATATCCAAGGCCTGTCCTACGCCGCCGAAGGCGATGAGGTTGTAGTCTAAACGCGGGTGAATTCGGAAAATGAACTGGACCGTGGCGAGCGCGAGCCTGATGGCGGTGGTGTACGGCGCTGCGTGCGCACAGACCCCGGACGCAAGGGCCAAATTTGAAGTAGCGTCCGTGAAACCCGCTGGGCCGTCCGAACAGACCGGCGGACCCCGCCGTGCCGGCGGGCCAAGAAGCCCCGATCCGACAAGGTTCGTCTGCGACCGCTGCACCCTTTCAGACATGCTGGTCTCCGCATTCCATATCCTGCCCGACCAGATTTCGGGACCGGTATGGTTGGATGGCGACCGATTCACGATCAACGCCAAAGTTCCACCGGGAACTACTCCGGAACAGCTTCGACTGATGCAGCAGAACCTTCTCGAAGAACGCTTCAACCTGAAATGGCACCGCGAAGCGAAACAGGCATCGGTGAGTGAACTGGCGATTGCCAAAGGCGGTCCGAAAATGAAACCATCCACCGGCGAGCCCGCGGGCAGCCAGGAACCGGGCGCATCCATTGAGCCGAATGGCCGTGTTAGCGCGCGCTATGCCAATCTGTCAATGGAGGAGTTCGCGGCGATTCTATCCAGGCTGGTGCGTCAGCCGGTGACGAATGCCACAGGATTGACCGCAAAATATGATTTCACCCTGTCCTGGGCCATGGAAGGAATGGCACTTCCCGGCAGCGCGCCCAGCAGCGATTCCGGCCCCACCATCTTTGCGGCCCTTCAGGAACAACTCGGCCTGAAGTTGGAACAGAAGAAGGGTCCAGTGGATCGCATCGTGATCGACCATATTGACAAAGCGCCCAGCGAAAACTAGGACCACTGCTCCCGAGACACCGGAAGCCCCGAAAGCAAGCGACGCCAGTTACACTCGTCTCATGACCGGCACGATGTTTTTCAGAGTAAGAACTGTAGCTACGTTGTGGGTGTGTTTGGCGCCGGCCTTCGCGGCCGAAGTCACCTTGCAGGACAAAACTCTGCTGGTCGCGTTCGACTCCAATACCGGCGCGCTGACCCGCCTGGAAGACAAGTCCGCCCATTGGATCATCGAGCGGCGTCCTGAACTCGGTGCCTCGTTCCGGCTGCATGCTCCCCTGCCGAACCGGCGCGACAACTTCGTATTGGGAGAGAAACAACCAGCCGCCGCGGTATCGAAAATCTCCAGCAACACCGTGAAGCTGGAGTGGAAGAATCTGGTGAGCGAGCATGGGGGCGTCCTGCCGATCGCGTTCCAGGCGACCGTGACGCTGGAGAACGGGGCCCTGCGATTTGACGGGACTCTGGTGAACGACTCGCCTCTCGTGGTGGAGACGATCGAGTATCCCTACCTCGGCGACCTGAACCCGCCGGCGCGCGGCGCGCGCATGCAGGCGCGCACCACCTGGTATGGGAATCTACAGTCGGACGAGATCTATCCGGCGTTTCGCAACGAGAAGGGCTACTGGGGCGTGTTCTCCTCGATGAAGACGTTCGATTCCTACCGCAGCCTTTTCTGCCTTCTGCAGGCCCCCGGCCAGGGCCTCTATGTCGAAATGGCGGACCCGAACCAAAGGTACCTGATGCAATACACCTTCGAGCAATTGCCGGGCCCGGTCGACTCGGTGGACAGCAGGGTTCCCGAGCAGGACGAAATCGACGGCCATCCGGTGCGGCTGGAGTTTCGGACGACCCACTTCCTTTTTGCCGCCGCTCACTCGACGGCCCAACTCGCTCCGGTGGTACTCAAGGGCTACCAAGGCGATTGGCACGCGGGAGTGGACCTGTACAAGCAGTGGCGGGCGACGTGGTTCCAGCCGCCGCACACTCCCGCCTGGGTCCAGGACGTGAACTCCTGGCAGCAGTTGCAGATCAACTCGCCGGAACAGGACTATCGCGTGCCGTATAGCGACCTGGTGAAATACGGCGAAGAATGTGCGCGAAACGGCGTCGGGGCAATTCAACTGGTGGGCTGGAACATCGAGGGGCAGGACGGCGGCGACCCGTCGCAAGACACCGACCCGCACTTAGGCACCTGGCAGCAATTGCACGACGCGATTGGAAAGATCCAGGCTCTGGGCGTGAAGATCATCCTGTTCGGCAAGTTGAACTGGGCCGATGAAACCATGCCCTGGTACAAGAGCGAACTTTACAAATATGCCACCACCGATCCCTGGGGCATCCCGTACGAACAGGGCGGCTACAGCTATTACACGCCCACGCAATTGGCCGGGATCAACAACCACCGGCGCGCCGTGATGGACTTTCTCAGCCCCGGGTATCGCGACATTGCCACCCGCGAATTTCAAAAACTACTGGCGCTGGGCGCATCCGGATGGCTGTTTGACGAGAACTGCCACCATGGCCCGGTAAAGTACAGCTTCGCCGCCGATCACGGGTACACGCCGCCGGGCTTCATCTACGGCGGCGATCTACCGATGGCGCGGCAACTGCGAGCCGCCGCCGATAAAGTGGACCGCGATTTTGTGTTCGCGGGAGAAGGACACCAGGATTGGCTGATGCAGGCGTACCCGGTTTCCTACTTCCGTATCGATAACGGTTCGACGCCCGTGGAACGGTACATCGACCCACAGGCGCCGCTCATGGTTGCCGTGACCGGTTTCGACGACCGTGAGATGCTCAACCTGATCCTGCTGGATCGTTATCTCGTCAGTTACGAGCCCTATAACTTCAAAGGCCACCTGACCGACTTTCCTCTCACTCTGGAGTACGGCAGGAAGATCGATAGCCTGCGGCGAAGATACAAGGCCCAACTCTGGGACGCCGAGTTTCGCGATACGCAAGGAGCCAAGGTGAGCGCCGATGGCCCGTTCCGCTATTCGGTCTTCGTCACCAGCGCGGGGAAACGGGCGGTCGTGGTGATTAACCAGGGCCGGGAAAAGAGGTCACTGCGAAGGTCCAGTTGCCGAACCCGGGCCAATTGGTGGTGGCTACGCCGGAGCAGCCCGACGCACGGCCCACGTCCGGGGATGTGGAGATCGCGCCGAGATCGGCGGCCGTCATTATGGAAAGGTAGACCGCTGCCGCAAACCGGGCATTCGCTATACAATGAGCTTTCCTCATGGTGCCGTATAGCCTTACTAGAACCACGTGTTTACTCCTGCTCGCCGCCCTTGCCCTGGCGGCGGCCCAGGACCGCATCACCGCTCCCGTGGACCCCGGCCGCACCGCGCTGCTGAAGGGCAATGTCCCTCCCCGCGTCCAGGCCTGGAATGATCGGGGCCGCGTCGACCCCTACATGTCTGTTCCGTTCGCCACCCTGCACCTCAAACCAGCCGCGGGGCTCGCGCAGTTTCTGGCCGATCAGCAGAATTCCGCTTCGCCCGACTATCGCCGCTGGTTGACGCCGGAGCAGTTCGCCGATCGTTTCGGATTGAGCGCCGGCGACCTCGACAAAATCGCCAACTGGCTGCGCAGCGAGGGATTGCAGATCCACAATATCGCCCGCGGCCGCCACTGGATCACCTTCAGCGGCACCGCCGATCAGGTCAGCCGCGCCTTTCACACCGAAATTCACCGCTACCTGGTGAATGGCGAGCCACACTTCGCCAACGCCACGGAGCCTTCCGTTCCGGCGGCCATCGCCGGTGTCGTTTCCGCCGTCCGCGGGCTGGACGATTTTCGCCTGGAATCCGAGGCCGTGCCTATGGGAACCGGGCCTTCCAGCACCGGACGCGTGCTCGCCCCCGACGATCTGGCCGTCATCTACGACCTGAAGCGGCTCTACGACGCGCGCATCGACGGTACCGGCCAGACCATCGCCATCCTTGGCCAGACCGCCATCGATCTCTCCGATATCCAGAGCTTCCGCACCCGCTTCAACCTTCCCGCCAACACGCCCCAGGTGATGTTGTACGGCCCCGACCCGGGAGTGCGATCGGCGGACCTTCCGGAGGCCGATGTCGATCTGGAATGGTCCGGCGCGGTGGCGCGCAATGCCACTATCGTTTATGTCTACTCGGGCGATGTGATTACGTCCGCGCAGTATGCCATCGATCAGAACGTTGCGCCGGTAATGAGCCTCAGCTATGGCGGCTGCGAGGCATACAATTCCAACGCCATCCAGGCCGTCGCTCAACAGGCCAATGCCCAAGGCATTACCTGGCTTGCCTCTTCCGGTGACGAGGGGGCGGTCACCTGCGATCGGAACGACGCCACTCCCCAGGCGACCCTGGGCCCCACCGTCTCTTCGCCCGCCAGCCTGCCGGAAGTCACCGCCGTGGGCGGCACCGAATTCACCAATACCGGCAGCAACTACTGGGCTGCCAACAGCGACGCCAATGGCGCATCGGCCCTGTCCTACGTACCCGAAAAGGCCTGGAATGATTTTTCGCCCACCGGCAGCATCGCCACTTTCGGAACGGGCGGCGGCGCCAGTGTGCTGTTTCCCAAACCCGCATGGCAGACCGGACCCGGAGTGCCGAACGACAACGCCCGCGACCTTCCGGACATCTCGCTGGCCTCCTCCGGCACCGTTCCCTATACGGCCAACGTGAATGGTAAGCCGGCTCTGTATGGCGGCACGTCGCTGGCAACCCCGGCCCTGGCCGGTCTGGTGGCGCTGGTGAATCAGCACGCCGGCACGAACGGACTGGGCAATATCAACCCGGCGCTCTACCGTCTGGCGCAGGCGACACAAGACGTATTTCACGACGTCTCGGCGGGCAACAATAAAGCTGCCTGCCTGCAGGGCAGCCCCGGGTGCGTCAATGGCCTGGTGGGCTGGAACGCCGGCACCGGCTTCGATATGACCACCGGACTCGGTTCGGTGGACGGCTACAACCTGGTGATGGAATGGTCCACCGGTTTAACCACCTTCACCACCCTGCAGGTGAGTCCCAACACGGCCCTCAACCTGACCGACACGGGCGAGTTGATTGCCGCCATCACGGCTTCCGGAGTCCCTCCCACCGGCACCGTGGCGTTCCTTGCCAATGAAACCACGGTCGGCACCGCCGCCGTCGATACGTCAAACGGAAGCCCCGCCGCTGCCGTTTCCGTCAGTGCGGCCGTCCTCGCCGGCGGCAACGGTACGGTCACCGCCCTCTACAGCGGCGACAGCGTGTATAACGGATCTCAAGGCTCGGCGCGATTTGCGCTCCGTGTGCCGGCCGGCGCGGCGTTCGTGGTTCCCTTCGCCATTCCCAACCCGGTGTACCAAACGGCCGCTTACGCCAACTGGGAATTCACCGTGGGGCTGGCCGAGAAGGCCGGCGTGGCAACCTCCATCACCGCCTTCACCATCGATACCAATAATGACCTCTCCCTGCTCGGCCCCAACCCGAAACTGGCGGCCAATGGCATCCTCGCGGCCAATCTCGCGAGCACCGGCTTGAAGCCCCCGCAGAACCGCGTCGTCTCCTTCAGCGGCACCGATGCCAACGGCATCAAGTGGACCCAGAAACTGACCGTGCCGTTCCTGGCCCCTCTGGGCACGCAAATCGCTCCCGGCATTTCGCTCACCAGCCCCACCACCACGGTGCAGCAGAACCCGCAAGCGGATCCCTCGTGCCAGTGGTCGCTCCCTGTATCGGTGCAGGAAACCGGCGGCTACCCAATTTCGCTGACCGCATTCAGCGCCGGCGGCACCAGCCTCACGTCCCGGATTCAAACCATCTTCGGCACCACCAGGCTGGCGCCGTTCGGCGCGCTGCGCGGCATTGTCTGCTTCAGCGGGAGTACGCCGCCCGCGGCGAAGAGCGTCCAGATTTCCGGGACTACCAGTCTGCCCACCACGGTCACCGCCACACTCCCGATATCCTTTACCGGACCTGCCACGGCCCCTGCCGCCATGTCCACGCCCGTGCAATCCGTCGCCCTGGACAGCGCATCCGGCAATACCACCGCATCGCTGCCGTTGAATCTCATCGGTGGCGTGCCGCAGTTCACCACTTCGGTTTCGCCCGCCAACCGAACGTCCGCCTGGCTCACGGTGACGCCCGCGATCGCCAGCGGATCCAGCTCCGTGAACATCCAGGCTTCCGCCGCGGGTCTGTCGCCAGGCGTCTACAATGCCGTCGTCAGCATTCAGGCGGTGGATGCGCTGCCGCAGGTGATCCAGATTCCGGTGACGTTCGTCGTGGGCGGATCGTCCACCACGCAAATCACCGCGGTGGGTAATGCCTGGACCGGCAACACCACCGCCGCTCCGGGAATGATCCTGAGCGTCTACGGTACACAGCTTGCCAATCCGGTGTCGCAGCAGGCTACCAGGCTGCCGCTGCCGTTAGTGCTGGGCGGCGTATCGGCCACTGTCAACGGTTTTTCGGCGCCGCTCTATTACGTCTCGCCCGGGCAGATTAATTTGCAGGTGCCTTACGAAGCAGGCGCGGGACGGGCGGTGCTGGCCATCGACAACAATGGTCAGATCGCGTCATTTCCGTTCACCGCCGCGCCCGCGTCGCCCGGTTTGAACTCCGCGGTCTATGACAATTCGACCGGCGCGCCCGTGACCGCGGCCCAGGCCGGCGGAGGCCAGGTGCTGCTGCTCTTCGTCACCGGCGAAGGCGACGTCACTCCCACTCTCGGCACGGGAGCCACGCCATCTTCCACCATTACCGACCCAACCAAACTGCCGCACTCGCGCCTGCCCCTCACCCTGACTATCGGCGGTATCGGCGTGACGCCGCTCTTCGCCGGCATTCCCGCCGGTCTCGCCGGCGCCACCCAAATCGATTTCCAGATCCCGGCCAACGTGCCCGCCGGCAATCAGCCCATCGTAGTGACGGTGGGCGGAGTCGCCGCCGCACCCGTCAATCTGAACGTGACTGCGGCCACCTCAAACTGATTCTCGCCAGGGAAACATTAGCACTCACAAAGAGCCCCTCACCAACCCATCTGTCCCATGCGCCGTTCAATTTCGCTGCTGTATGCGTTCATCCGCTCCGGCTTGCGATGTAGCGGAGAGGGAATCACGGCCGCGAGCCGCGCAGCCTGGTCGCGAGTCAGACGCGCTGCCGGAATTCCGTACCAGGCGCGCGCCGCCGCCTCCGCGCCGTACACCCCGGGACCCCATTCGATCGCGTTCAGGTACAACTCCAGAATGCGCTGCTTGGATAGAATCAGTTCGGCTGCCGGCGCCAGCGTGAACTCCACGGCCTTCCGCAGGATCGAACGGTTGGTGGTGAAAAACAGATTCTTCACTAATTGCTGGGTGATGGTGGAACCGCCGCGGCCCAGGCGCCCCGCTTCCATATCCTGGTCCACCACCTTCTGCACCTCTTTCCAGTCGATGCCATGGTGCTGGTAAAACCTCCCGTCTTCGGCCGCAATCACGGCATGTTGCAGGTCCGGCGCGATGCGTGCCAGGGGTTCCCAGACGTATCGCTTCCGGTAAGGCCGGTGGCGCGCCCATGCGCCCAGCCGCCGCTGCACCTGCACCATGGTGACGGGGGGCGCGAACCATCGCAGCGCCACCAGCTCTACCAGGCACAATCCAGAGATCGTGAGGACCAGTCCGGCGCAGAAGAGGAAAACAGTCCGAAAGATACTGCGCCGCCGGCGCTGCTTTTGAAGAGGCACGTTACGATAGTAGCTCCGGGTACCGCCGTTGAGCATGATCCGACTCGATAGTTTCCTCGCCTACGCGGAGTCCAACCGAATCACCGCCTGCATGCTCGCGAGCCTGATGGTCGCGTTGATCGCCTGGGGCGATTGGGTGCTCCCCGATATCTCCATCGGCTTTCTTTACCTTGTCCCCATCCTGCTGTCCGCCGCCGCGCTCAACAAGAAACAGATCTTCGCCATGGCCGCGGTGTGCGGCTATTTCCGGGAAGCTTTCGATCCTTTACAAATGACTGCCTCCCGTATGGGGCACGAACTGCGAGTGGAATTCAATCCTGAGTTCTGGGTGCCCGGTTCGGCCGGACGCATGCTGGTGTCCGTCATGGGATTTGCGATGGCCGGGTTTTTCGTTTCCGAGTTGAACCAGCGCCGCCGGATGCTATCCGACCACCTGAAGGATCGCGAACGGCACATCGGTCTTCGCCTGGAAGCGGAGCGGCAATTGCGCATTCTCATCGAAACCAGCCCGCTGGCCATCCTTACCCTGGATCAAACCGGCCACGTTGTGCTGGCCAACGAATCGGCGCGCCAGTTGCTCGCCTTCGAAGATGAGCCTTTGCAGGGAGCCGCCGTCGAAAACCACCTGCCGATTCTGCGCCGCATGCTGCAAAGCCATCAGTCCGGCGGAGCGAACATTCGCACCAACGTGGAGTGCAAAGGCCAGCGCCGCAACGGCGAAGTGTTTCTGGCGCACGTGTGGCTCTCCACATACCGGACTTCCGGCGGACCGGGACTGGCCGCCGTGGTGTGGGACGCTTCGGAGAACCTGCGCGACCGCGAAGGCGCGGGCCTGGATTCCATGATGGCCACTTCGCGCGTTCTGATCGGCGCCATCTCGCACGAGATTCGCAACCTGGCTTCCGCCGCCGCATCGTCCCATGCCGCTCTCGTGGCTTTGCCGGGTGTCGCCGGCAACGAACATTACCAGGTGTTGGGCACGCTCATTCGCGGACTGGAGAAAATCGCCTCCTCCGGTCTGCGGGTGGCCTCAGACCGCGAACGCGTGGTGGCGGACCTGGGAACGGTGCTCGACGAAACACGCATCGTCATCGAATCCTCTCTGCGGGAGGCTGGGATCGAAGTCACCTGGGACGTCGCCGATGACCTGCCCCTGGTGCAGGCGGATCATCACAGCCTGCTGCAGGTCTTCGTCAACCTGGCGCGCAACAGCCAGCAGGCCATGGAGCAGAGCCAGCAGCGCGAGTTGCACATCTCCGCGAGGCTGGAAAGCGACCTGGTATTGGTGCGATTCCGCGATACCGGACCCGGCGTAGCGCATCCCGAGGAGCTCTTCCGCCCGTTTCAACCCGGCGCGCATTCCTTCGGAATCGGCCTTTACATTTCGCGTGCCATCCTGCGGGCCCATGGAGGCGGCCTGCGCTACGAACCTCAAGACGTGGGGAGCTGCTTTGCGGCGGAGCTCTGGCCGGTGGAAAATGCGATAGAAGGGTGATGACACAAACTCTGACCATTCGCGTACTGCTGGTTGACGATCACGCGCTGTTTCGTGAAAGCGTCTCCAGGGTTCTTGCCACCGAGCCCAATCTGGAAATCGAACACTGCGGCAGCATCCGGGAGGCCCTGCAGATGCTCTCGCAGCGCCATTTCGACCTGGTGCTGCTGGATCACGATCTGGGCAGCGAACGGGCCTCGCAGTTTCTGCCCGCGGCGCGCCAGGAGGGATATGACGGCCGGGTCCTGGTGGTGACTGCCTGGGTCAGCGATACCGAAGCGCGGCGCCTGCTGCGCCAGGGTGTGAGCGGCATCTTCCTCAAGGAGCGGCCGCTCAGTGAACTGACCCGCACCATCCGCGTGGTGGCCTCCGGAGGCGCCTGGACCGGCTACCCGGCGCCGCAAACACCCGAGCGCCTGGCGGAAGGCGAGGCTTCTTCCCTGCCGGTGTTCAATGACCGCCAGCGTCAAGTCCTGCGCTTCGTGGTTGAAGGGCTTTCCAACAAGGAGATCGCCTGGCGCTTGCAGATATCCGAAAGCTATGTAAAAGCCATTCTGCAAAGCCTCTTTCATAAGACGGGCGTGCGCACCCGAGGCCAACTGGTACGCGTCGCCTTCGAACAATACGAAGATCAACTGTAGGATAACTGTACGAAAGATACGTTTTCGGACAGCCGGGTTTCGCGTTACTGTTAGGTCAATAAAGCCGGACCTCAGACCCGGCAACCGAGGCATAGGGGTGAGTGTCGCTGTCGCTCACTGAGTGTTACGGGGACGGTTATGGCGGTCTGACCAGTTACACGGTGGTCAGATCGTCGCTCTTCGGATCTACTTCAATCGTTATATCTTTGTAATTATCGATCAGCCCGGCGTTGTGCATCTGCCATGCGATCGGCCCGGCTTTACCGGCTGCCGGGTCCTTGAAAGCCAGCACCTCAACCGCTTTACTTCCCACCGGCTGCGCCACCGCCATGCGCGCGGTTCCCTTGGAGGCGTCCGCCAGAATCTCGACGCGGCTCCAATCGTGGACGTCAAAGTGCGTCTTGGCCACGGTAGTGAATTCCGCACCGCCGTTGTTGTTCATGCCCGGCCGGTAATCCCAGTGGCCACCGTTGGGTACCTGAAACTGAATTCCGGCGAGCGCATCCAGGGGCTTCTCCCCGGCTTGTGGACGGGTGCAAAAGATCAGCACGCAGGCCTGGTGGTCGGGGTTTCCGGAGATGTGCCGCATGGTGAACAGCAGGCGAAAACGGCTGTAATCCTTCGCCGAGTAAATCACGCCGCGTCCGCTGCCCGTGCTGGCCATGGCTCCATCCTTCACCGTCCAGCCGGTCAGGGCACTCTTCGCCAGCTCTCTGGAATAGGTGTCTTCCAGCAGCAACTTGTTCAGCCGCGCGAGTTCCTGGCCGCGCGGATTCGCTTGGATCAACTGCCCGGTCTCGGGCCGCAGAATCACGCCGCGGACGCGCGCCGGTTCGTAGATGGACGGCCCGGCGATGACCTGGTTGAGATCTTTCGCCAGGGCGGCCGGATCCGTGTTGATGGAACCCTCCAGCCGGCCCCTAAGGTATACCGACATCGGGTCGGATCCATGGGTCAACTTGCTCACCAACGCCGCCGGATCGGCGATGCCGCCGCGGGCCAGGGATGTGGCGGTGTTCTCAATTTGAATCCAGCCATTGAGTGTCTTGCCGTCGAACAGAGATTTCGCGGGCTGCGCCTTCGCACCGGGCGAAGCGGCCAACGCCAGCCCCGCCGCCTTCACGAATTCCCGCCTGCTGAACGCATTCCACATATTGGTTTCTGGCCGAGAGTCTATCACAGCGATACCGATAGAATGGAGTTGTGCGTACCGCCAGTTATTCGATTCCCGACATTTTGGAACAGCTCCACGTGGAGCCCTTGAACTCCGGCGCCTGCTATGGGGACTGGATCGCCGAGCCGTCGGGCGGCGAAATCGAATCGCTCAATCCGGCCACGGGTGAGGTCCTGGCCAAGATCAGGATGGCCGGTCCCGCCGATTACGAATGCGTCATGGACCATGCCACCCGGGCATTCCTGGAGTGGCGCATGGTGCCGGCGCCCAAGCGCGGCGAAATTGTACGCGAGATCGCCGTGGAATTGCGCGAACACAAAGCGGCTCTCGGCGCCCTGGTGACGCTGGAGATGGGCAAGATCCTGCCCGAAGGCCTGGGCGAGGTGCAGGAGATGATCGACGTGGCCGATTTCGCGGTGGGCCTTTCCCGCCAGCTCTACGGCCTCACCATGCACAGCGAACGGCCCGGCCACCGCATGTACGAACAGTGGCACCCGCTGGGAATCGCGGGCGTCATCAGCGCCTTCAATTTCCCCGTGGCGGTGTGGAGCTGGAACGCCATGATCGCCGCGGTGTGCGGCGATTGCGTGCTGTGGCGGCCCTCGTCGGAGACGCCACTGACCGCCATCGCCGTGCAGAAGATCTGCAATCGCGTGCTGGATCGTCACGGATTGAAGGGCATCTTCAACCTGCTAATCGGCCCGAGCAATCCCATCGCCGAGACCCTGATTGGCGACGCGCGCATTCCACTGGTCAGCTTCACCGGTTCCACCGAAGTCGGCCGGCACGTGGCTGAAGCGGTGGCGCGCCGCCTGGGGCGCAGCATCCTGGAACTGGGCGGCAACAACGGCATCATCGTGATGGACGATGCCGCACCGGACCTGGTGCTGCGCGCCGTGCTATTCGGCGCCGTGGGCACCGCCGGGCAGCGCTGCACCACCACGCGCCGTCTCTTCCTGCAACGCGGCATTGCCCCGCGGTTGACAGACGCGCTGATGGACGCTTACCGCCAGGTGCGCGTCGGCGACCCGATGGAAGAAGGCACGCTCATGGGCCCGCTGGTGAATCGCCGCGCCGTGGACGACATGATGGACGGCATCCGCCGCATCAAGGAACAGGGCGGCGAGATCCTGACAGGCGGCCAACGCAGCATGGGCTGCTTCGCGGAACCGACGCTGGTCCGCGCCAAACCCGAGATGCCCATTCTGAAGGAAGAGATCTTCGCGCCCATCCTCTATCTGGTGGAATTCGATCACCTGGACGATGCCATCCACTGGCACAACAACGTCCCGCAGGGACTCAGCTCCGCGATGTTCACCAGCAACCTGATTTCGGCGGAGACCTTCCTCAGCCACCGCGGCAGCGATTGCGGAATCGC
Organism: Candidatus Sulfopaludibacter sp.; assembly: GCA_031292755.1. GTDB lineage: Bacteria > Acidobacteriota > Terriglobia > Bryobacterales > Bryobacteraceae > Sulfopaludibacter. Next base: position 35,239 of record JARLGM010000035.1, on the reverse strand, counting down.
CAATATCAACCTGGGGACCAGCGGAGCGGAAATCGGCGGCGCTTTCGGGGGTGAGAAGGAGACCGGGGGCGGGCGCGAATCCGGCAGCGATGCCTGGAAGGCGTACATGCGGCGCCAGACCAATACCATCAACTGGTCCACGCAACTGCCGCTGGCGCAGGGGATTCAGTTTCAAGGTTAGAGGGCACTTACTCGACCTTACCCAGGTACTTATCGAGCCAGCCGATTACTGCTTTCATCAGCGCCGGCCGTTCCTCAGACACATCATGCGCGGTGTCTAACAAGACGTAACTCTTGTCGGCCGCGGGCGCGCCCAGCATTCGGAGCAGCGCGTCTTTGCCCAGGAAGATCCAATCGAACTTGCCGCAGACCAACAGGGTGGGCGCCTTGATGTGCGGCGCGAAATCGGCCTGGTCCGTTCCTGGCAGGGGCTTTTCGGTGAAGAATCCACCATCCAGAAAAATGACTGCTTTTAGCCGTGGTTCGAGCGCTGCGTAGATCACGCCCTGAGCCGCGGTCATACTGACGCCCATATAGGCGATCCGGTTCCGGTCGATATCGGCGCGAGTCTCCAGATAGTCGATGGAACGGCCCAGATCTTTCGACTGGTCAATGATGGTTTCGCGGCCGGCCACCGTGTCCAGGCCGGGAAGGGGTGCGGAGCGCTCGTAAGTGCCCTTGATGACCGGATAGAGCACCGCGCGCCCACTCTGAATCACGAAGTCGATGAACTTCGTGTCGCCGAGCGTATCGCTGCTTGGCAGATCGAGGACGCGGGCGCTGGGGAAGAAGACCACGGCCTGGTACGGCGGCTTGACGTGAGCGGGCACGAAGAGATAGGCCGCCATGCGCTCATTGCCGTAAGCCGCGTCGAAGGTGATCTTTTCCTTGCGCCAGTCCGGCGAGTCCTGGACCACCTTTTCCACTTTGGCATTCAGGGGCGTGCGGTCGTAGCTGTACATGGCCTGGTAGACGCGGAACACGGGCTCCGGCGCCGGTTGGGCCTTGCTGAAATCGCGAATGGTCTGCCGGCGTTCGGCGGTGGCTTCCGCGGGCAGAGGTCCGGTATTGCGGACACAGCGGAAGCCGCTGTTGGCGGAGCGATTGAAAGGCGGCATGGCCCCGGGTTCGAAATACTCGTTGGTGGTAGTGTTCCAGCCGCCGCCCAGGAGATAGCGCGTGCCGCCGCCGGATGCGGTTCGGCACCACTCGGCGATATTGCCCGCCATGTCGTAGGTGCCAAACGGCCCCAGACCTTGATACTTGCCGACGGGTGCGGGAGCGGGCGAGAAATTGCTGAGCGGCTGAATGGATCTCGCGACCGAACTGGGCGCCAGCAGGAACCATTGCGCGATCACCGGCAGACTCTTTCCGGCGAACTCGGCATAGGCGGAAGCCTCGTACCAACTGACTCCGCCGACCGGATATTCCTCCTGTCCGGACGGGTAATGGCCGGCCGCCCAGGTGGCGGGGCCGGAGCGACCGGTGGAATCGCGGAACAGATCCATAGCCTGTTCCCAGGTAAGATCCTGTCCGTCGCGAACGAACTTCTCCTTCCACCAGGCGCGGTTCCGATAGCCGCCGCGATCGACAAACTCCTGATACTGGCGGTTGGTGACTTCGAACTTATCGACGTAAAACAAGGGCAGCCTGAAGGGGCCGACATCGCCCAGCGACCAGACAATGCTGAAGGTCTCGCCGACGGGGACGGGCAGCATGCCCTCCGGCGCGGAAGCGGCCGCATCCAGCGGGAAGTTGAATTCGCGGATGTAACCGTGGATGTCCTCGGGAATAGGCGCGCTCTCGATGGTTCCGGCGCCGGGTTTGGAGACGCGCCATCGCATGTAACCGGCGGGGATTTTGACTTTCTCGAGAGGAGTTTTGCCGAGCGGAAACCACGGGTCGCCGGGGGAGAGGTAGTTCCTGATTTCGACGGTGGCTCCGGGCGGCGAAGATCGCACGGACACTGTGTGGACGAGGCTCTCGGTAATTTCCGCAAGTGGGGCATCGCCGGAAAGGTAGCGCTGCGCTTCCTGCAGTTCGCGGTAGGCGGCGATGGTCTGATTTTGGACCATCAAGCGGCGAATTTCGGGGATCGCCTGTTCGCGCGCCCAGTGGCGTTTTTCAGAGCGCAGATAGAACCACAGCGATGCCCCGGCCGCAAGTAACAGCAGAACCGCGGCGGGCGCGACCCACCTGGGCCGGCGGGTGGGAGGCGCTTCCAGGGCGGCCAGAGCGGCGGACAGATCCTCAACCATCTCCGCGGCGGATCGATACCGCCGGGCGGGATCTTTTTGTAAGGCGCGCGTCACGATGGCTTCGACCGCCGGGGGAATGTCGCGCAGCCTCGGCGGCTCATCGTGCACCACCGCGCGGATGACCTGAAGCTGGGTCTCGCCCGGAAACGGCGGCTTGCCGGCCAGCATTTCATAGAGGACGGCGCCGAGACTCCAGAGGTCCGTGCGGAAATCGACAGCCTTCCCGGAAGCCTGTTCCGGAGACATGTAGAGGGGCGTGCCGCGGACCGCGCCATCGAGCGTGACGGTGGCGGCGCTGAACCGGGCCAGCCCAAAATCGATGATCCGGGCGATGCCGTCTTTGGCGACGATGACGTTGCCGGGCTTGATATCGCGGTGGAAGATGCCGTGTTCATGGGCCTTGGCGAGACCGGATGCGATCTGCCGGGCGATCTGGAGAGCTTCGGGAAGCGTCAGCCCGAGGGCGATCTTTTCGCGAAGGGTGACGCCTTGGTGGTATGCCATGGCGATGAACAGGTCGGCGCTGTCGTCAATATCGTGGACCACGACGATGTTGGGATGATCCAGGGCGGATGCGGCGCGCGCTTCGCCCGCGAGTTGCCGCTTGAGTTCCTCGTCATGCCGGAGATGAGCGGGCAGGAACTTCAGCGCAACGAACCGGTTGAGCTTTGTGTCGAACGCCTTGTAGACCACGCCCATGCCGCCGGCGCCGAGCATCTCGTGAATCTGGTAATGGGAGATGGTGCGTCCGGTGAGACCCATTTGGGCGGCGGCGGTCTGCCCGGTAGCGGCCAGATCGCCAAGCATCTCCACCGCGGGGCGATCCAGAAACTTGCCTTCCGAATCCTGTTCGAGAAGCCTTACGACTTCGCGGCGGAGGTCGGGATCGGTACCTTCCAATACAGCCAGGCCGCGTTCGCGCGCGGAGTGGTAGAGCACTTCGATTTGCTGCCAACGTTCCGGCGTCATGATCACCCCGTCATCCGGCGGATGTTCCCGCCATTATAGGCGCAAAGCAGAGTCGAAAACTTGCAACAGAAATGCAATATGATTTGGGGACGGGCAGGGAGGCCTTTTCTACGCGCCCAAGCGAGTGCTCCGAAACCACGCAACTGCTGCGCGCCTGGGCGGCCGGGGACCCGGCCGCGCTGGAGCAACTGACGCCGCGCGTGTACGACGAACTGCGCCGCATTGCGGGACATTTTATGCGGAACGAGCAGCCTGGCAGAACGATGCAAACCACGGCGCTGGTACACGAAGCGTACCTGAAGCTGATCGACGTCAGCAACGTGGACTGGCAGCACCGGGCTCACTTTTTCGCGATCTCGGCGCAGATCATGCGGCATATTCTGTTGGACCATGCGCGGCGGCGGGTGGCCGCCAAACGGGGCGGCGCGGCGGCGCGGGTGAACCTGGACGAAGTGCCCGATCTTGGGCCAGGGCGGGCGAACGAACTGATCGCGCTGGACGATGCGTTGACTGCCCTGGCCAAACTGGATCCGCGCAAAGCGCAGGTGATCGAGCTGCGATTCTTCGCGGGGCTGAGCGTGGAAGAGACGGCCGAAGTATTGAAGGTTTCCGCGGACACGGTGATGCGCGACTGGCGGCTGGCCCGCGCCTGGCTGCTGGCGGAACTGGGCTGAAATAACTTTCTCACATCCTTTTCCAGTTTTGGGGTTCGATCTGCGCCTGAAGGTCGAAGCCGAACGCATCCGCGCCGGCTCACACAAAAACGCAAAAGGAGATTCGCAATGAAGACGATTCTGTTTCGCTGTGCACTCGGGGGTATGCTGGCGGCCGCGGCTTTCGCGCAGATACCGGTACGCTACACAGTCACCGACCTGGGACTGGTGGGCGGTCCCCCGGGCCAGCCCATCATCATCATGAATAACGGCCTGGTGGGCGGGTCGGCGGCAGTGGCCGGCGGCACATGGCACGCGATGTACTGGTACAAGGGCATGAAGATCGACGTGGGGAAGCCGGGGTTGGGCGGCAGCAGCACGGTGTTCGGCCTGAACGAGCGCGGCAGCGGGGTGGGCGGAGCGGAAACAGCCAATCCCGATCCGGGGCGGGAAGATTTTTGCGGTTTCGGCAGCCAGCACCTCTGCCTGCCGTTCGTGTGGCAATACGGGGTGATGACGGCGCTGCCGACGCTCACGGACAGCAGCGGCGAGGCCGCCAGAAACGGGGTGGCCAACGCCATCAACAACCGGGGCGAAATTGCCGGCACCTCCGAGAACACTACCCTGGATTCCACGTGCCCACCGATCGACGGACCGCTGGGGCAATATCAAAAGCTGCAGTTTAAGCCGGTGGTGTGGCAAAGCGGGAAGGTCCAGGAACTGCTTACGATCGACCAGGACCCGGACGGGATCGCATTTTCGGTAAACGATCGCGGGCAAGTTGTGGGAGGCACGGGGACGTGTACGGCCTTTCAAGCGAACGGCGACCTGACCTATCTGTTCAGCATGCACGCCACCATCTGGCAGAATGGCACGGTGACGGACCTGGGCAGCCTGGGAGGCTTGGCGGCCGGGGGTGGAAACCTTGCGCTTCATATCAATAACCGAGGACAGGCGGTAGGCCAATCCGGTACGCCCGACGGGACGTTTCACGGCTTTCTGTGGAGCCGCGAGGCCGGGATGCTGGACGTGGGCACGATGGGGGACGATGTGGGCAGTGTCGCGCTGTTCATTAATGACGCTGGCGACATCGTCGGCATCTCATTCGATGCGGACTTCAACCCGCGGGCCTTTTTGCGACCGGACGGGGGGAAACCGGTCGACCTGAACTCGCTGATACCGAAAGGGTCGGAACTATATCTGATCGATGCCTGTTCGATCGATTCCCGGGGAGAAATTATCGGCATCGCATTAGACGCTAAGGGCAACGCGCACGGCTATCTGGCGACACCCGGTTACTAAACGGTGCGGCCTCCCGGTACGGATTGCGCGTTGGCGAAGCGTGAACGGGCCTGGAGGCCGAGTCTACGGGGCCGCCGATGAGTGCTGCTGGTTTTCAGTTTCTAATGTGGTCGATGACGAGGTAGATGCCGGGGCCCTTGGCGCGTTCGAGCCAGGGACTACAATGCATGTATGCGACGCCGTCTGGCTGTGGGTGCCCTGCTGGCGATTGCGGCGGCAGTTCTGGCGCAACGCGGGCGTTTCGGCGGCGGCGGATTTCCGCGGAACGACGACGACGAAACTCCCCTGCCCCGGCATGAGGCCGAGTTCCACTTCATACGCGTGGAGTATACCGACTTGCCGCAGTTTCACCGGCGGTTCGGTTATTCCTCGCGCGACGGCATGGGCTCGGGATGGTGGCTGGTGGATTGGCCGAATGCCGATAATCATTTCACTACCGGGGTCGAGCGGCTGACACGCATCGATACCGGCGATCCGCGGCACCTGCGGCTCACCGATCCCCACCTGTTCGACTATCCGTGGATCTATGCGACGCAGGCGGGCTGGTGGGACCTTTCGGACGCGGAGGTGGCTTGCCTGCGGGAATATCTGCTGCGCGGCGGGTACCTGGTGGTGGACGATTTTTGGGGTCCGGACCCGACGCAGTGGGAGGTGTTCCGGCGGACGATGGAGCGCGTGCTGCCCGGCAAGCCGATCACCGATGTAGCGCTGAGCGATTCGGTGATGCATGTGGTATACAGCATCGAGCAGAAGGACCTGACGTTCATTCCAGGGTCGCGGCACTTGCGCCGTGGATATGATGGCAGCGTGCAGGTGGTGCAGCCCGCGGGCACGCAGCCGGCATGGCGGGCGATATCCGATGACAAGGATCACATCGTGGTGGCCGTCAACTACAACACGGATATCGGCGATGCGTGGGAGTTTGCCGATGTGCCTTATTACCCGGAGAAGATGACCGCGCTGGCATACCGGTACGGGATCAATTACATTGTCTACTCGATGACGCATTGAGTGACCCGGTACATTCCGGAGTGCGAGGTCGCGCTTGGTCTACGCTAGAATTCCCTAATATGGGCAGGCGAGGGGCACCGGTGATTCTGTTGGCAGCCGTAGTGTCTTTGTGCGCGGCTCCGTCTCCTACGTATGTGGGCGCAGCGGCTTGCGAGAAGTGCCACGTCAAGGAATACCAGGTGTGGTCGGGGTCGCGGCACAGCAAGATGGTGCAGCCGGCGGTGACGCAGGCAGTGAAGGGCGACTTTGCACGCGGAGTGGTGGAACTGCGAGGCCAGCCGTTTCAGGTGCGGGAGCGCGGCGGCGAGTTCTACATTACGGAATCGTACCTGATGGGCAAGCCCGTGGAGCACCACGTCGCCTATACGCTGGGGAACCGGCGCATCCAGCATTACCTGACAACGCTGCCCAGCGGCCGGGTGATTGTGCTGCCGCCGACGTGGGACGTGCTGCGGAAGCAGTGGTTTCACGCCTTCGATATCGATGACCCGGACGAGACCAGCGACGTGATGGTGCAGGTGTGGAACAAGAACTGTTACTCGTGTCACGTGAGCCAGCAGGAGAAAAACTTTAACGCCGAAAAGAACGAGTACCACACCACGTGGCTGAATTTCGGCACGAACTGCGAGCGGTGCCATGGTCCGGGGAGCGAACACGTGGCCCACTATTCGGCGGCGGTGAAGCCGCAGGGCGTGGCGCGCGACATCGTGCTGCAGACGCGGCTGGACGCGGAGCGGAACACCATGGTGTGCGCGCAGTGCCATTCCTTCCGCGACATCTACGCGCAGGGGTTTCGCGCGGGCGACAACTATTACGACCATTTCCTGCCCATCCTGGAGTTCAGCCAGCCGGAAGACAAAGACCCGGCATACTGGCCCGACGGGCGCACTCGCCGCTTCTCCAACGACGCCTTCGGGCTGTGGCAGAGCGAGTGCTATCTGAAGGGCAAGGTCACCTGCGTGGCGTGCCATGTGACGGCGCACGAGACCGAAATCGAGCGCAATCCCCAACTGCGGCCGGATGCCAACGCGCTGTGCACGCGATGCCACGAGGCGCTGGGCAAGAATCTCACCGCGCATACGCACCACGCCGAGGGGAGCGCCGGCAGTTCCTGCGTGGAGTGTCACATGCCGCGCACGGTGTTGAGCATCAAAGCGCAGATTCGCGACCACTCGATGAGCATCCCGGCGCCGGAGAACACGGTGAATCACGGGATTCCGAACGCGTGCAATCTGTGTCACAAGGATCGCGACGCGGCGTGGGCGTTGAAGCAGATGAACGGTTGGTATAGCGCAAAGTCGCGGCAGAAGCTGATCCAGCGCGCGGACGCCTTTGCGCTGGCACGCACCGGAAATGACGCGGCGGTGCCGCTGCTGCTGAAGATCCTGGCGACGCCTTCGGAAGGGCCGCTGGTGCGCGCGAATGCGGCGGGATATCTGAGCCGCTTCACGCGCGACCCGAAAGTCTACTCCGCGCTGGAGGGCGCGCTGTTTGACGCCGAGCCGCTGGTGCGGGCGATCGCGGCTTTGCGGCTGACGCCACAGGCGGCGGAGAAAGCCCCGGCCATCGCCGCGCTGACGCGCGCTTTGAGCGATCCGGCGACGACGGTGCGGGTAGGGGCGGCAGTGACGCTGGTGAGCCTGGGGGTGGCGAAGCTTGCGGGCGCGGACGGCGAGCGATTCGAGCAGGCTCAACAGGTGTATCGCGCGCGCGCCCTGCTCAACAGCGACGATGCGACGCAGCAACTGGGAGCGGGCAAGTTTTATCTGCTCACCGGCGACCCGGTAAGCGCCTTGGGAGCGCTGGAGAACAGCCTCAAGCTGGATCCGGAAATGCCCGCGCAATACCTGCTGGCTTACGCGCACGCCGAGCGCGGCGAATACCAGCAGGCTCGCGAAGTGCTGCAGGCAATTCCGCCCGCGGATTCGCAGTATGCCAGGGCACAGCAGTTACTGCGGGCGATTGCCGGACATTGAGTGAGAGCTACTGCTCGCCGCCGCCGCGGCCTCCGAAGGTCGCGGCCGGGACGCTGTTCAGATCGACTTTGAAATACTGGACTCCGGCGTCGGACATCATCTTATTGAACTTGGGAACTTCGTCCCAAAGCTTGTTGATCTCGGCCAGGCCCTTTTGGAGTTCCACGGATGCCGCGTCGATATCCGACATCTGGCGGGAAGTGGGGGCGGCCGAATAGCCGTCGATACTGCCCATCAGGCGGGCGATCTTCTGGGGCACCGGCGGCGGAGAATACGGTGGAGGCGGACCGGCGCTGCCGCCGGCTCCGCGTCCGCCCGCGTTCTGGTTTTCAAACAGGGCGGCGGCTGTCTTCACGCGCTTCAGCAGATCGTCGGCGGCCGTCTTTACATCGTCCGGAACCGGGGCCGCGTTGGGCGTCTTCCAGCTATCGGTAAGGTTGGTGAGGGCGGTGGTCATGGCGACTGCTTTTCGGCGGCCGGCATCGGCTTCCTTGGTCATCGAGACCAGCGTGTCGACGGCCTTACGGCGCCGGGCGCGGTCTTCATCGGTCATCTGGATGCGCGGATCTTCTTCCACGGTCACTTTTTGAGTTTCGGTTTTGCCAACGAGTGTGAGGGCCACGGTGTACTCGCCGGGATCGACGAGCGAGCCGCGGCCGGCTCCGCCGAAGCGTCCACCGCCGCCACCACCGCCACCGCCACCGCCGCCCGCGCCTCGGCCGCCTTCCCCGCCGGCTGCGCCGAATTCATTGGCCAGTTCGCCGGCAGCAGCGCCGCCTTCCGCCGGAGTCGCTGCCGCCGCTCCCCCGCGAACGCCTCCGCGTCCTCCACGGCCTCCGCCGCCCGCGGCCGCACCGCGTCCACTGCCCGCGGCTGCACCGGCGCCAGCGCCGGTGGGGATGGGCGAATCGTAGCGCATATCCCAGATCACCCGGTTGATGACGCCGGCCTCGGCCCGCGCGTTCTGCTGCCGCACCTGCTTCCCGGACTTATCGGTTACGGTGACGCGCACCGGGCCGGCAGCTTTGGCCCAGTAATCCAACAGGACGCCGGTGGGCGCGTTGGAGGCGAAGAAGTTGCTGCTGCCCTGGAAGCCGCGGTAATTAGCCATCTTCCATTCGATGCCGGGGCGCGCATCGAACAGCTTCAGGTCGCTGGTCAGCACCTGCTCGTTCAGAGCCTCCAGCGAGCGAATGTTGTCCATGATCCAGATGGAGCGGCCATGGGTAGCCAGGATCAGGTCGTGTTCGCGCGGATGAATCTGAATATCGAAGACCGGGACGGTGGGCAGGCCGTTCTTCATCCGGTGCCAGTTGGCGCCGCGGTCGAAGCTGGTGAAGATGCCGAATTCGGTGCCCGCAAACAACAGGTTCTTATTGGCCGGATCTTCGCGGATCACGTGCACGGTGCCGGCCGACGGCGGAATGCCGTTGACGATGCGGCTGAAGGAATCGCCGTAGTTGGTGGTCTTGAAAATGTAGATGGCATAATCCGCGCTGCGGTGATTATCGAAGGTGACGTAGGCGGTCCCTTCCTCGGCATAGGACGGCTCGATGCGGCTGACGTAGCCGCCTTTGGGCGCGCCCTGAATATGAGAGATGACGTTCTGCCAGGTTTTGCCGCCGTCGCGCGACATCTGCACGTTGCCGTCATCGGTGCCCACCCAGAGGACGCCGGCCTTTTTGTAGGATTCGGCGATGGCCGTGATACAAGGCCAGGCTACCACGCCATCGTGGCGGGAAAGGGTGTTCCGGTCCGGGACCTTGCCGAAGATTTTCTGCTCGTCGCGCTTGGCGTTGGTGGTCAGGTCCTCACCCAGCACTTCCCAGGTATCGCCGCGATCGGTGGACTTGAACAGGTGATTGCCGCCGTAGTAGATGGTCTTGGGATCGTGCGGCGAAATCATGAGCGGCGAGTTCCACTGGAAGCGGTAGCGCGGTTCGGTATCGGTGAGTTCCAGCGGGCGAATGGATTTGGATTCGCTGGTGCGCATGTCGCGGCGCGAAAGGCTGCCGTCCTGGGATTCGGCGTAAATGATATTGGGGTCGCTCGGGTCGATACGGTTGTAGAAGCCGTCGCCGCCTTGCACGGTGATCCAGTCGTCGTTGCCGATGCCGGTCTGCTGGGTGGTGGAACTGGGTCCGCACCAGGAGTAGTTGTCCTGCAATCCGCCGCAGACGTGGTAAGGCTTCTGGAAATCGAAAGCCACTTCGTAGAACTGAGCCAGGGGAATGTTGTTAATGTGCCGCCAGTTGCGGCCGCTGTCCCAGGTGACCCAGACGCCGCCATCGTTGCCGCTGAGCATGTGGTCGGAATTGGCGGGGTCGATCCAAATGCCGTGGACGTCGCTGTGGACGTCGCGGAAGCGCGTCTGCACGAAAGACCGGCCGCCGTCTTCGGACATGTAGATGTTGACGCCGCCAAGCCAGATTTTCTGGTCGTTATTGGGATCGATGCGGATCTGGCTGAAGTAGGACGGGCGCGGGTCGGTGTCGCCCATGCGGCTCCAGGTGGCCCCCCTGTCTTCGGAGCGGTAGACGCCGCCCTGGGTCGCGTGTTCGATCAGGGCGTAGACGATGTTGCTGTTCTTGCGATAGATGTCCAGCGCGCAGCGGCCCAGGTCGCCGGCGGGCAGGCCTTTGGCGGTTCCCCCCTGGCCGCTCAGTTTGGCCCAATGCAGGCCGCCATCGGTGGAGCGGTACAGGGCGCTGCCGGGACCGCCGCCATCGAAACCGAAGACCGTTCGCCGCCGTTCGTAGGCGGTGGCGTAGAGGATGTTGGGACTCTGCGGGTCGATGGCGATATCGTTGACGCCGGTATCTTCATTGACGAAGAGGGTCTGGTTCCAGTGGGCGCCGCCATCGGTGCTCATGTAGACGCCGCGCTCTTTGTTGGGGCCCCAAAGATCGCCCTGCGCCGCCACGAAGACGATATTGGGATCGGTGGGGTGCACCACGATGCGTCCGATGTGATGGGTTTCGGCGAGGCCAAGGTGGGTGAAGGTGGCGCCGCCGTCCATAGTTTTATAGACGCCGTCGCCCCAGGAGGAACTTTGCCGGTTGTTGGGTTCGCCGGTGCCGACGTAGAGGATGGAGGGATTGGAGGGAGCCAGGGCGAGATCGCCGATGGAGGGATTGGGCTGGTCCTCGAAAATGGCCTGCCAGGTCTGGCCGCCGTTGACGGTTTTGAAAACACCGCCGGCGGCGGTGCCGGCGTAGATGATGCGGGGGTCGGATTCGACGACGGCGAAATCGTCGGTGCGCCCTCCCATGGTGGCCGGTCCGATACTGCGGAACCGCAGATTTTTCATGGCATTTTCGAAGTTCGTCTGGGCGAACAGGGAAGCAGACAGGGCTGTAACGAGCCCACAGGTACGGATCCAGTGCGCGGTATTCATGGCATCTCCCGATTGGTTAGCCATTGTACAACGGCGGCGATAGTTCCTGCGGAGGGGCTTGAACGATATGTGGCTGGAGATTTTGTGAGTAGCCGAAAACACAGTTCGTACGTCTGAAGAATTGTGCACGCTTTGTTGCGCGACGGGCTTACACTAGGGAACAGGAAATGAAGTGCACGGCCCTTTTAGTCCTGAGCCTTGTGCCACTGGGCCAGGCCGGCTCGACCGATTATTTTGTTCCGGAACACCGGATATCCGGAATCGGCGTTGCGCGTGACGATATTTCCGCAGAATTGCTGGCGGCCCGCACGGACCTGATGATCGAGTCGCAAACCTTCATCATCATGCGGGAAGCACTGGCCGTGCCCGGCGCCAGGCGCGTGACCGGCGATCCCAGACTGCAATCCATCTTCCGCCTGGCGGCACAGCGCAGCCATCTGCCGGCCACACTCATTGAGGCCATTGCCTGGCTGGAAAGCTGGGGCGATTCCAAAGCGGAAAGCATCGCGGGCCCCAAGGGCATTATGCAAATATCGGTTGCCACCGCCCACGACATGGGTTTGAAGGTGTTGCAGGCTACCCGCTACAAGGTGACCCGCGAGAAAGTGCCGGTGAAAAGCAGCAGCAAAAAGCCAAGGTACAAAACGGTCACCCGCAAAACCCCCTATATCGTGACGGTGCGTGACGACCGCCTGGTGCCGGAGCGCGCGATTCCGGCGGCGGCAACGTACCTGTCATCCCTGGAGCAGCGATTTGGCGGGCGCGATTGGGCCATCTTCGCTTACCACTGCGGCCAGGGTTGCGTCAGCGAGATGTTGGAGTTGACGCGGCGCGCGCGCGGCATTCCGAAAGACCAGGTAACCGTTCCGCGCATGTTCTTTTCCTGCAGCCCGGCATGGAATCGCGAACTCTACGAAGCTATTCAGCAGCAGATGCTGCGCGATTATTCGCCCACTTATTACTTCCGCATCATGCGCGCGGAACAGTTGCTGGCCCTCTACCGTCGCGACCCGGCGGCGTTTCAGGCGCTTTCGCAGGAGCACCGGAGCGAATTCGTCACGGCCGGGCGCGCGCCGCATCGTCTTTCGGTGTGGCTCAAGCGCGACGACCTGGTCTACCGCACCGGCGACGATATCCATGCCGATTTGGGGGGCCGCCTGGTCAAAGCCCTGGACCGCCCCGCATATTTCGGCTACCAACTCCGGCTCGATCCGGGCGAAGACTACGCGCAGGATTCCCCCTCTGCGATGGGGACCCTGATGTACCTGGCATTTGAGACCCGGCGGCTGTTCGATGAAATGCATCCGCACGGCGAGAAGTTCCAGCCGCTGATCGTGACTTCTCTGGTAGAGCCGCAAAATCACCTGCGGGCGGGCGGCAAAGAGGCCCTGTCGCACGGTTCGGGCCACGTCTTCGATATCGACTATTCGGGCCTGCCGCCCGCGGAACTGGAGTGCCTGCGGTTCGTCATGGACGACCTGGGTTGGGACGGCTACCTGGGCTTTATCGAAGATGGACTCGACAGCCTGCACATCGGCTGCGCGCCTTGGGAGCGCGATTTCTTCGCTACCGTATTTCAGGAAGCCGTGGGCGCGGTGAAAACGGAGTAACGCCTCGCCCTTAGTGCGATTCCGTGTGCGTCAGGCTGACGTGGCCGTTGGTGGTGGAGATGTGAATCAGCGGACCGCCGGAGCCCACGTTAAAGTCCAGGCGGCGCGGTCTGGCATTGCTCTCCAGCGTGACGGGAAAATCCGAATGGACGCCGCCGCTCTGGGTCTCCGCCTGTATGTGCGCCGAGTAAGACGAGGGCATGGTGACGTTGACGCCGCCATTCCGGGTGCTGACTTCCAGTTGCCGCCCATCCCAGATCGAGCCGGTCAGTTCCACCTGAACGCCGCCGTTCACCGTGGCGCCGCTGACATCGCCGGCCACTCGCTTCAGGTGCACGCCTCCGTTGGTCCCATCGAAGCGGATCTGGCCGCGCACGTCGGAGATGGTGATACCTCCGTTGTGGCTCTTCAGAGTCAGATCGGTATTCTGCGGAACGAAGATTTCGTAACTCACGCTCCACCCGGAATTGTTTGCGGATTCCGGCCCGGTGGCACGCACCTGCCCTCCGGAGCTGTCGATCGAGACCCGGCTCGCCATGGCAGTGGCAGCGGATTCGGTATCGCCCGAAGTTTCGACGCGTGCGCGAACCAGCACATCGTTTCGCAGCCAGCCCTTGACGGCTGCGCCGCCGTTCGGGCTCGCATCCACGCTCAGCCGGCCTATCGTTGGCACGGCCTGCTCCCGGATCTCGCAATGGCGTGCGCGGTCGCTATCGTAGCCGCCGTTTTGGCAAGTCATTTGTTTTTCGCTGTTGTCCTGCAACTGAGCGAGTAAAGGAGTGCCTGCGGTAGCAACGGCTAAACCGATCCACGCCGCGCCTGTAAGTGCCGATCTCATCGAATCCTCCTTGCTGGACGGCATATCGCCGTCGGGTAGGATACTGGCGCGTGCGGGAAAGGTTACACAAAAAAACTACTTCGGGTCCGGCGCCTGGCCCGTCCTCAATACCTCGCGGATCCATGCGTTCACGCGCTCTTTTTGCGCCGGGAGGATGAAATGGCCGGTCTCCAGTTGGAGGGTCAAAGTTTTCGGCGCGGTAATGGTGTTGTACGCCGCATAGGTGGTGGTGGGCATGCACGTCTCATCGTTGTAGCCCCAGGAGTAGATGCCCGGCGCCTTGACGCGCCTGGCGAAATTGACTACGTCGTAGTAACTCGCGGTCTCCAGTTTATCCCTGGTGCGATTCCGCGGATTGCGGAACAGGTCGGGCCATCCTCCCACCCGGCCCTGCGCGTAGGCCGTGATGTCCGAGAGCGCGGGATGGAACACCGCCAGCGCCTTCACGCGCGGATCCAGCGCGGCGGTGACGATGGAACGTGCGCCCCCCTGACTGCCGCCCACCACCACGATGGTCTTGCCGTCCCAGTTGGGCAGAGACGCCAGGTAGTCCACGGCGCGCACGCAGCCCAGGTACACGCGGCGATAGTAGTAGGTCTCCTTATTATCCAGGTTGAAGCCCTGGTAGGTGTCCAGGGCGCCCGCGCCCAGGTTTTGATACACGCTGCTGTCCAGGTTCAGCGGAACGCCGTGAATGCCGATGCTGAGCACGATGGCGTTATCGTACGATTCTTTCCAGATGCCGCTAATGCCGTAGACGCCGGCGCCGGGAACCCGCAGGAGCGCCGGATACTTGCCCTCGGCTTTGGGCTCCGTCAGCACGCCGTACAGCTTGCTGGAACCGCGGCCGCCGGCGCCCTTCACGGTCTGAAAATTCACCAGGAAGGCGTTGACGGTATCGGTGGTTTTGTCTGGGAATGGCGTGCGCTGCGCGTTGATCGGCACCTTGGCCAGGGCGTCCCTGCCCTCCTGCCAGAACTGGTCGAAATCGGGCGGCTCCACGGCCAGGGCTTTGATATTCCAGGGTGAGAAGCCGGCGGTGCCCAGGCCGCGCACGGGAAAGCCGCGACCTCCCGTGGGAACGTCCTGCTGCAGCGTGGCGATGAGCCGGAGAAAGCCCGGTCCCTCCAAGGTGCCGCCGCTCACTTCGGAGTCTTCGGTTCCCGTGGTCAGGCTGCCCGTGGCCAGCGGCTGGCCGCCGGGCGACCATTCCGGCCCCACGGTCCAGTTGATTTTCTGGCCAGAGACGGTGGCCCCGTTGCTGACCACCTTGATGCTGAAGGTGACATTCTCTCCCGGCCGGTACTGCCAGTCGGCGTGGTCGGGAGTGACCACCACCTGCGGGCCTCCCCTTCCGCCACGTCCTTGCGCGGAGGCCAGGGCGGCGAGCGCGAGGGCCGCCCACAGGACTCGAATCGAACGCTGGATCATGGCGACAATCGTACTTCCCGGTGCCGGTCCAAGCAAGCGATTACACGGTGAGACCCGGTGTAATCCTGCGCGCGGCAGCCGTATGGCCTTATTCTGGAGTTTCGGCTCCATTGTTTCAGGACGAGATATGACACGCGTTTTCTTTCTTACCGCACTCATCGCCTTCACGCTGCTGGCGCAGGACCACACGCTCGGCGTAGGGGTTTACCCCGGCGACCCCAAGGAAAACTTCGGGCCTTCCGTACGAATCGACGCCACCACGTACCGCAACCTGGCGCTGCACCGCCCCGCGTACCACTCCTCGGCGTACGATTACAACCTGACCGCGCAGTTGGTCACCGACGGGATTAAGGACTCGGCCCTGCCGCGGTGGATTGCGGTTTCCACCAGCCAGCAGGGCGTTCTCAAGAAGAACGAGCGCGAATATATGCTCGATGGCAACTGGGTGACCAACGTCACTCTGAACGGCGCCACTGCCTGGGTGCAGTTTGAGCTGGCCGGCGGGGCGGCTCCGTTTGAAGTGGACCGCATCGAAGTGGATGCGGCCGTGAAGGCGCTTTCGGCCGAGCCGGAAGTCTGGGCCTGCGTGGTCTCCGGTTCCGATGACGGTGCGAGTTGGGGCGAAGTAGGGAGGGTCGAAGGTATGGCGCGTCCCTCCGGCGACATTCGTCCTTCCGTGAAGTTCAGTACACCCTCGCGGCGCCGGTTCTATCGGCTCACGTTCTCCGATCCGCGGGCGCGCGCCTGGGTGGTTAACAGTGTTTCGTTCTTTCGCGGCAACGCGCCGGTGCAGATTGCCGGACCTCACCAGTTTTCCAGCGCGTGGAAGCCTGCGGGCGCGAGCGAAGAGTGGGTGTATGTGGATCTGGGCGCGACGTGCACCTTCGATCGTGTGACGCTTTCCTGGATCCGGCGCGCGGCGGCAGGCTCGGTGCAGGCGTCCGGCGATGCATCGCATTGGAGGACCATCGCCGCCCTGCCGGCTTCCGGGACAACCGACGATCTCAAGCTGGCGCAGCCGGTACAGGCTCGTTACGTGCGCGTGCTGGTGGAGAAGCCCGCCACACCGGACGGTTACATTCTCAGTGAATTGGAAGTGTTCGGCAGGGGCGGCCCGGTTCCCCAGGCGAAGCCCGCGCCGGCGCCGTCGGCCACGCACGTGGAACTGTCCGGCGGCGCGTGGCGCGTGGAGCGGGATTCGCTGGTGAAAGCGGGCGGCGAGGCGCTATCGAAGGCCGGCTTCGACGATGCAAGCTGGCTTGTGGCGACCGTCCCAGGCACCGTTCTGGTGAGCTACCTGAACGCCGGCGCGCTGCCCGATCCGAACTTTGCGGACAACCAGTTGATGATTTCCGATTCGTTCTTCCAGGCCGACTTCTGGTATCGCAACGAGTTTTCGCTGCCGCCATCTTTTGCCGGTAAAGACGTATGGCTCAACTTCGACGGCATCAACTGGAAGGCTGAAGTCTTCCTCAATGGCGAGAAACTGGGGCGTATCGACGGCGCCTTCATGCGCGGCCGCTTCGACGTAACGAAAAAGCTGCGCCCGGGCGCCAGAAACGTCCTGGCGGTGCGGATTCTGAAGACCGCCACGCCGGGCAGCGTGAAAGAGGCGACGGCGCAATCCACAGACAAGAACGGCGGCGCGCCGGGCGCGGACAACCCGAGCTTCCACGCGTCCATCGGGTGGGATTGGATCCCCACCATCCGCGGCCGCGAAACAGGCATCTGGAATCGCGTGTACCTGGATGCCACCGGTCCGGTGACGGTGGAGAATCCTTTCGTCAGTTCGGTCTTGCCGCTGCCCGATACCAGCCGCGCCAGTGTGACCGTGGAGGTGACGCTGAACAATCACTCCGCGGCGCCGGTCTCCGGCACCCTGCGCGGGCGCTTCGGGACCGAAGCATTCGACGTTCCGGTGACGATCGAGGCTTCGCAGGCGAAGGCGGTGAAGCACACGCTGCAATTGAACAATCCGAAATTGTGGTGGCCCGCCGGATACGGGCAGCCCAACCTGTACGATGTGAGCCTGCAATTTGAGACGGGGCCGAACGCGGTTTCCGGCAGTACGAAGTTTCAGTCCGGCGTGCGGCAGTTCACCTACAGCGAAGAGGACCACACGCTGCGCATGTGGATCAACGGCCGGCGCTTCATCCCCAAGGGCGGAAATTGGGGTTTCGGCGAATCCCTGCTGCGCTATCGCGGCCGGGAATACGATGCGGCGGTGCGGTATCACGCGGAGATGAACTTCAACATGATCCGCAACTGGGTGGGGCAAATCGGCGAGGACGAATTCTACGAAGCCTGCGACCGGCATGGCGTGGTGGTGTGGCAGGACTTCTGGCTCGCCAATCCGTGGGACGGGCCCGATCCGGACAACGACGCCATGTTCTTGAGCAACGTGAAAGACTTCATGCTGCGCATTCGCAGCCATCCCTCGGTGGGGCTGTACGTGGGCCGCAACGAAGGGTATCCGCCGAAGACCATTGACGACGGCATCCGCGCGGCTCTGGCGAGCTTGCATCCGGACCTGCACTACATTCCCAGTTCGGCGGACGATGTGGTGAGCGGGCACGGTCCTTACCAGGCGCAGTCGCCGAAGTATTATTTTTCGCAGCGCGCCACCGCGAAGTTCCACAGCGAGATGGGCATGGCCAACATGGTCACGCTGGACAGCCTGAAGCTCATGATGCCCGAATCGGCGATGTGGCCGCCCCAGGGGCCGCTGTGGGGCATTCACGATTTCACCAACGCCGGTGCGCAGAACGGCGCCGCGTTCCGGGCGCGCATCGAAAAGAGCTACGGCGCCGCCGACAATGTGGCGGACTGGCTGTGGCTGGCGCAGTTCGAAAACTACGAAGGCTATCGCGCCATGTTTGAAGCGCAGGGCAAGAACCGGATGGGGCTGCTGATCTGGATGAGCCATTCCTGCTGGCCGTCTTTCGTGTGGCAGACCTACGACTATTACCTGGAGCCGACCGCCGGATATTTCGGCGCGAAGAAAGCCTCCGAGCCGCTGCATATTCAGTGGAACCCGGCGACCGATGAGGTGGAAGTAGTGAATTACAGCGCGGGTGCGGCGGCGGGCCTCACCGCGCGGGTGCAGGTGATCGATTCCGATGGCGCGGTGAAATGGGAGAAATCGGCCACGCTGGATAGCGCGGAGGACAGCATGGCCGCGCCCATCAAAATGGAGTACCCCGCGGGGCTGACGCCGGTTCACTTCCTCCGGCTGGAACTGCGGCAGGGCCAGCGCCAGGTTTCCGACAACTTCTATTGGCGCGGCACCGAGGAGGAGAACTATCGTGCGCTGCGGTCGCTGCCGAAGGTTGCGATCGATGCGGCCACCACGGCGGAACATCGCGGCGGCCGCTGGTTCCTGAAGACGTCGCTGGCCAATTCCTCGTCCGCGCCCGCCCTCATGGTCCGTCTGAAAGCGGTGCGCGAGAAGAGCGGCGACCGGATTCTGCCGGCCATTTACAGCGATGGCTACGTGGCTCTGATGCCGGGCGAGAAGCGCACCATCGCTACCGAGGTCAGTGAGGCGGACGCGCGCGGCGAGAGTCCGCGGATTGTGGTGGAAGGCTTCAACGTGAAGTAGGGCCTTACGGAATCAACTGGTAGCTGACGAAGGCCAGGCGGCGGCCGTCGGGGGACCAGGATGGCACGTTGATGGTGCCCTGGCCGCCGAACAGTTTGGTCAGAATGGCGATGCGGCGATTAGCCAGATTCATCACGCGCAGCATCACCTCTTTGTCTGCCGGGTGGCCGTCCACGCCCTTTTCGTAGGTGAGGAACACCATACGCTGGCCGTCCGGCGAAAGATGCGGGAACCAGTTGTTGAAGCCGTCGTCGGGCGTCACCTGTTCCTGCTCGCTGCCGTCCGGCTTCATCCGCCAGATCTGCATCAGGCCGCCGCGAATGGAGTTGAAGTAGATGTACTTGCCGTCGGGCGAATATTCGGGGCCATCGTCCAGGCCGTCGGCCGTCGTCAGGCGCGTTTCCGCCCCGCCGGCCGTGGGAATGGTATAGACATCGAAGTTGCCGTTGCGATCTCCGCAGAAAGCCAGCGTCTTGCCGTCCGGCGACCAGCCATGAAAATACGACGGCGCTTTCTCCGTGATCTTGCGCGCGGCGCCCCCGCCGATGGGCGCCACGTAGATCTGCGATTGATGATTCCCCTGCGATTGATCGCTGACGGCAATCATGGTTCCGTCGGGCGAGATGGCGTGATCGTTGTTCAGGCGCGTGGCAATTCCGGTGTCGATCGTTTCCGGCTTGCCGCCATCGGCCGGGATACGGTGCAGATGTCCGTCACCGTTGAAGATCAGCATGTTGTCCTTCGTCCAGTTGGGCGCCTCGAAGCGGCCGGGCGCCACGTACGTCACACGCCGGTCGGTGGAGGCGACGGTGATGGTTTCCAGGGTGCTATAGAGCTTGGGCTGCCCGGAGGCCGGCGTCACCGGCGTCACTTCCACGTTCTTAAATACCACGGTTTCGATGGCGTCTTTGTTGTGCGCGCTGACGCCGATTCCCACGTAAAACGGATCCTTCAGCGGCACCTTCATGGACCCGCCGGCCGGGCGCAGTGGCTCACCTTCGCCGGCGATGGACATGTAAAAGTAATCGCCCACTTTGGTAATGCGGAGTTTCTTCACCGCTGTCTGGCTGCCCTGGATTTCGTGGGTGGCCGCGCCCTGGGTTTCGCGCGATTGGAGCGATGTCAGGCCGCTGGCATGGGCCGCGGCATCGGCGTAGGCGGAATCGCCGTCCAGGCTCTGGCGAATCATGAGCACCCCCTTCTTGTGGGGATCGCCTGTGGTGGCCGGGAAAGAGACCTCGGCAGTCAGCGATACGTCGCCGGACACTTTCTTCCAGACGTACTGGAGAGCGTCGGCCGTCCCCCAGATGTTCTCGCCGCTGGCGGTGATGCGATATGTCTTTTGGGACGCGTCGTACTCCACCGAGCCGGGATGCAGTACGGTGCCGACATCGCCGTGCCCACCGAAAATTCCCGGTTGGGCAAGCAACGCCGGCGCTACCAGCAAAGCGGCCATCGTCATCCGCATGTTGTTCCTCCCGCAGGCCCAAAATATAGCATGACCCACCGTGTACCAACGACGTGTAAGAGGGTGTATTACGGTGTAATCGTCGAACTTTCCACGATATGGCGTTAGAATCTTCGGTAATGATTCGGACAACTGCCTCGATTATTCTGTTTGCGGCACTGGGTGGCGCGGCGTTCGCCCAGCCTGAAGTAATGGCCTGGGGCAACCTGACCGGCTTTCGTGTGGACGGCCACCTTTTGGAAATGAGCACCAGCATGTGCGTGGCCCAGCCGGAAATGGCCGGGGTGAGCTGCACCGGCCGGGAGAAGCAGCAGAACAGCTACTCGCGGAACGGCAAGGTGGAAACCGTGAAGATCCAGATGCGCGCGCCGCGCGAGTTCCGCGACGCTCTGGGCGCAGGGTGGTCCATGAACGCCACCGAAGTAGTGGAAGACACAGGCCCGGCTTCGGGCAGGATCGATCTGGAGTTCACCTCGCCGGAGGATGCCAACATCGGCGGAGCGTTCCTGGGGCTGGAACTGCCGGCTTCGGTCTTTTCCGGCGGATCGGTGCAGCTTGTCGAACCGGACCCGGCCACCGCCGGGCAAACCTCGCTTGCCGCCGGCGTAGCCGAGCAGAATGAATATGTCCGGGCAATGGCCAAGGGGGCACGCTTCATTTCGCGCACGCGGCAGATCGAGGTGACATTCGCCGAGCCGACCCTGGTGATTGTGCGCGATGACCGGCGGAAGGGCAGTTACAACCTCCAGGTGCTCTTCGCCGTCCTCATGGGCAAGACCACGGCGGGCCAGACGGCCAAGAAGAGCTTCGCGTTCAAGGTGACCGGCGAGATCGATAAGAACCCGGTGGAGATCACGCTGGACGCCGCGCATCCCGGGCGGCTGTTCGACGGAATGGGCGGCAACTTCCGCTTGCAGAACGCGCGCACCGACGCGCAGGTGATCGATTACTCGCTGGAGAACATCCGGGTGGCGTGGGGACGCGTCGAGATGCCGTGGAGTATCTGGCAGCCCGAGGAAAACAGCGATCCGCTGGCAGCCGCGCGCGCGGGCAACGTCAATCCGCGGGTGGCGCAGGCGATGGAGATGGCGCGGCGGCTGGCGCAAAAGGGTATGCCGGTGATCGTGAGCGCGTGGCAGGCTCCCGCTTGGGCCGTTCTGGGCGCAACGGGCCGGGGTGGCGCCGGTTTTGCCGGCGGCCGTGGCGCGGCTCCCGGTGCTCCAACGCCTGCCGGGGCGGCGCCTGCGGGTGCGGGCCGGGGTGCCATGCCACCGCAGCAAACGGGTCCTCGCGGGAATCCGCTCAACCCGGAGAAGATGGGCCGGATTAAGGAATCGATCGCGGCGTATCTGCTGTTCCTGAAGGAAAAATATGGCGTCGAGCCGGCGATGTTCACCTTCAACGAGTCCGACTTGGGAATCAACGTCCGCCAAACCCCGCGCGAGCACGACGAGCTGATCAAAACGCTGGGCGCCTACTTCGCCGTCAAAGGGCTGGCGACCAAGCTGGCGTTGGGCGATACTTCCGACGCCAACCCGATCGGGTTCATCCAGCCGGCGCTGCACGATCCGGAAGCGGCCAAATATATTGCCGCGGTGGATTTCCACTCCTGGCGCGGATGCACCGACGAGATTCTGGCGCAGTGGCGCGATGCCGCACGCGAGCTGAACGTGCCGCTGATTGTCGCCGAGGGCAGCACGGACGCCGCGGCTTATCGCTATCCGCAGATCTTCAGCGAGCAATCCTTCGCGCTGTATGAGATCAATCTGTACCTGCGGATTCTCTCGATTGCGCAGCCCGAGTCGATTTTGCAGTGGCAGTTTACGGCGGACTACTCGGTGCTGGCGGGCGGCGGGATCTTTGGCGATACCGGTCCGCTGCGTCCCACACGCCGTTTCTGGAATCTCAAACAACTGGCCTCGACGCCGCCGCGCTCCTTCTCGCTTCCGGTGGCGTGCGACAAGCAGCCGAATCTTACGTGCGCCGCCTTTGGCGATATTGCCGACGGGATTTACACGGTACACATCGTGAACAATGGGGCGGCGCGCACCGCGACGCTGACGGGGTTTCCGCCCACGGTGAAGCAGTTGCGCCTGTGGGTGACGGATGCGGAGCGCGGCATGAAGGAGACCGACCACGTGCCGGTGAACGACGGCAAAGCGCAGGTGGTGCTGGCGGCCACCAGCTACACGACTGTGGTGAGCGGCAACTGACGGCTCACTCGTGCCGTAGGGTGACTACGGGGTCCACGACGGCTGCTTTGCGCGCGGGCAGGAAGCTGGCGGTGAGGGCGGCAAAAACCAGCATCGCGACCACGGCGGCGTAGGTGCGGGGATCGGTGGCCTCGACGCCGTACAGCAACGTTGCGAGAGAGCGCGTAAGAATCAGTGCGCCGGCGATACCGGCGAGAGCGCCCGCGGCTACCAGGAGCGCGCCTTCCCGCATCACCAGCGCAAGCACCGCACGAGGGGACACGCCCAGCGCCATGCGAATGCCGATCTCCGCGCGCCGCTGTGTCACCGAGAAAGCCAGCACGCCGTACACCCCGACCATGGCCATCAGGAACGCAATGCCGGCGAAAGCGGAGAGCAGCACGGTGTTGAAGCGCGGGGTGGCGGTCATCTGGCCGATGGCCTGGTCCAGGGTTTCCACTTTGCTGAAGAGGTGGGGATGGGCGGCACGCAGGACGCGCGCCACTGCGCCTTCCGGTGCCGCGCCGCGGACCAGAAATAGCAGATCGCCCGCGCCTCCCAGCACCGGATTGTCGATAAACGCCTGCGGCGCGGCGGGCCGGTTCAGACCCTGGTTTTTGCTGTCGGCGATCACGCCCACCACGGTACGAAAGGCCGCGGCACGGCCTCCCAGAATCTCTTTGCCGAGGGCGCTTTCGCCAGGGAAGTAGGCGCGTGCAGCGGCTTCGTTGATCACGGCGAGCGTGTCCAGGTGGTGGAAATCTTCATCGGTGAAGAAGCGGCCCTGCACCGTGCGGCTGCCGGCGGCCAAAAAGTAGTCCGGGCCCACACCGCACAGAGAGATGCTGTCGCCGCGGTGAAACGGCTCCGGCAGCGGCCGGTCGGAGCGTGAGAACGTAATGGACATGCTGCCGCCGGACATGGGGGTGCACTCGGTGAGCGCGCCGGCTTCGGTGCCGGGAATCCGGCGCAACTCGGCCAGCGTGGAAACGATGAGTGCGTTGCGCGCGGCGGGTTGGCGATCCGGTCCGCGCAGCGGGATGGTCACGGTGAGCAGATGCTCGGGTTGGAATCCCAGGTGGTCGTTCTGCAAGTGCCACAGGGTTTGGAATAGCAGCGCCGCGCCGGAAAGCAGGATCACGGACAGGGCAACTTCCACGGTCACCAGGGTGTGCCGCAGGAAGCGGTGTCCCACCGGGGCGGCGCCGCGGCGCAGAACCGACTGCGGGTCGACGCGCCCCGCGCGGAGGGCGGGAAGGCCGCCGAAGAGCAATGCGGTCACCAGAGAGACCAGCAGGGCAATGCCGAAGACGCGGAAATCCGTGGTGACTTCGCTCAACCTCGGGAGGGCCGCGGCGGCGAAGTGAACGAAGGCGCGGAGAGCGACGGCCATCAGGAGTAAGGCGACCAGGGTGCCCGCCGCGATCAGCAGCGCGATTTCGGTGAACAACTGGCGGGCCAGGCGTCCGCGCCCGGCGCCGATGGCTGCGCGCACCGCCAGTTCGCGCCCGCGCGCCGACCAGCGAGCCAGCAGCAGGTTGGCGACGTTGGCGCACGCAATCGCCAGCAGGAACGCGGCGGCGCCCATCAGAAGGAACATGGCGATGCGGATCCTGCCGGCGCGATGGTCGCGCAGAGACTCCAGAACGGGGTGGTTATCGGCGTGGAACAGTTGCGGAAAATCGGCCACGGTGTTGGCGAACAGGCGGTCAAGGTCGGCGCGCGCCTCTACCATCGTGACGCCGGGTTTGAGGCGGCCGAAAACCGACCAGGTGAACATGCTGCGGTCGCGGTGATTGGCGGTGGGGGACACCGGCAGGGTGGTGAGCAGGTCGATCCGCGTATCCAGCGGAAAGGCGAACGATGGCGGGAGAATGCCGATCACCGTGTAGGGCTGCCCATCCAGCGGAATGCTCGACCCCAGGATGTCACGCCGCGACTGGAAGCGGTCGCGCCACACATGGTCGGTGAGCAGCACGGCTTTGGGTCCGTTGGGGAGTTCCTCCTGCGTATTGAAACTGCGGCCGGCCGCGGGGGTGATGGCGAACGCGTCCAGGAAGTTGGCCGAAACGCGCGCGCCGCGGACCTCGGCGGGACTCGGCCCGCCCAGAACCATGGTGCCATTGAATCCGGTTGCGGCCAATTGTTCGAACGCCTGGTTGTCGTGCCGCCAGGCGACGTAATCCGGCGAGGGCAGGAACTCGGCGTTGTTATCGGGAAAGCGGATGGCTACCCAGGTGAGTTGCGCCGCGTCCCGGTAGGGCTGGGGCCGCAGGAAAATGGTATCGGCGATGCTGAAGATCGCGGTGGAGACGCCGATACCCAACGCCAGCGAGAGAACCGCCGCGGCAGTGAAGGCAGGCGAGCGGCGCAGCACGCGGGCGGCATAACGAAGGTCCTGCGAGAAACGGCCGAATGCGGCGATGCCGCGGACTTCGCGCGTGGCTTCCAGGGTGAGGGCGCGGCTGCCGAAAAGGCGGCGGGCCTGCAACTCGGCCTGTTCGCGCGGCAGTCCGCGGTCCATCCACTGTTTGGTTTCGATGGCGAGGTGGGCTTCGAGTTCCTCCGCGAGATCGGCATCGGACGGCTTGCGAAACAGACGTCGCCACATGGATTCACTCCTTTCATTCGTGACGCAGAGTCAGCGCGGGATCGACGATAGCGGCGCGGCGCGCGGGCAGGAAACTCGCCGCCGCGGCGGCCAGGGCCAGCGTGCCGGTAACGATGGCGTAGGTAGCGGGGTCGGTGCCCCTGACGCCGTAGAGCAGGGTGGCGAGATAGCGCGTGAGGAATAAGGCTGCGGCAATTCCGGAAAGCGCGCCCAGCGTCACCAGGATTGTGCCTTCCCGCATCACCATGGCGAGCACGGCGCGAGGTGACGCGCCCAGTGCCATGCGAATGCCGATTTCGGCGCGGCGCTGGGTCACTGAGAAGGCCAGCACGCCGTACACGCCGACGATGGCCATCAGGAACGCGATGGCTGCGAAAGCGGCCAGCAGAACGGTGTCGAAGCGCGGGCTGGCAGTCAACTGGCCGATGGCCTGGTCCAGCGTCTCCACCTTGGTGAGGAGCCCCGGATGGCTGCGGCGCATTTCTTCCCGCAGAGCGCCGGCCAGCGCGCCTTCCCTGGCCAGGGTGCGCACCACGAAGTTGAGGTCCGCGAAACCGGAGGGCGCCGAATCGTCGAGGAAGACTTCGGGCGCGGCGGGACGGTTCAGTCCCTGGTTCTTGGTGTCGGCAACCACGCCAACCACGGTCCTCCACCCTCCGGCGCGGCCTCCCAGGATCTGCTTGCCGAGTGGACTCTCGCCTGGGAAGAACGCGCGGGCCGCGGCTTCGTTGAGGACCGCCACGGCGCCGGGGTGATGGCGATCCTCATCGGTAAGGAAGCGGCCCTGCACCAGCCGGATACCGGCAGCCTGAAGATACTCCGCATCCGAATCGCAGGCGCCGAGGGTGCGGCTCAGACCGAACGATTCGGGCAGCGGACGGTCGGCACGCGAGAACGTGAAGGATTTGACTCCGGCCGATATCGGGGAGCAATCGGCCAGGGACGCGGATTCGGTGCCCGGGATGCGGCGCAGGTACGCCAGGATATCGGATGCCACGGCCTGGCGGGCCGGCGTGTCGAAGCTCTTGCCGCGCAGCGGAATCGAAACCGTGAGGACGTGTTCAGGCTGGAAGCCAAGATGATCGTTCTGCATGTGCCACAAGGTCTCGAAGAGCAGCGAGGCGCAGGAGAGCAGGATCACGGAGAGCGCCACTTCCAGAGTGACCAGCGCGCGCCGCAGGAAGCTGTGCCCGCCGGAGACGCCGGTGCGGCCGGCCTGTTGCAGCACCGCTTGCGGGTCGATGCGGCCGGCGCGGAGCGCGGGCAAGGCGCCGAAGAGGGCGGCGGTCAAAAGCGCCACCGCCACGGCGATGCCAAACACGCGGAAATCCGTGGCGACTTCACTCAGGCGCGGCAGTTCCGTGCCGGCAAAGTGAACGAATCCCCGCAGCGCCGCAGTCACGAATAGCATGGCCAGCGCGGTACCGGCGGCAATGAGCAGCGCGACTTCGGTGAACAACTGGCGAGCCAGGCGGCCGCGTCCGGCGCCGATGGCCGCGCGCACGGCGAGTTCCCGGGCACGCGCTCCCCAGCGCGCCAGCAGCAGGTTGGCGACATTGGCGCAGGCGATGGCGAGCAGGCAGGCGGCCGCGGCCATAAGCAGGTACAGAAACTTTCCGACGTTGCCGGTCCGGTAATCGCGCAGCGATTCGAGCACCAGGCTGTTGCCGCGAAAGAAGCCGGGGAAATCCTTCCTGGCCGTCTCGAATTGCGTGCCGAGGTCGGCCCGCGCCTGCGAGACGGTGACGCCGGGTTGGATCCGGCCGAAGACGGAAAAGGCCGACACGCTGCGGTCGCGCAGGCTGGCGGTGGGAGAAATAGCCAAGGTGAAAAGGACGTCGACCTTGACGTCCACCGGATAGACGAACGACTTCGGCAGGATGCCAACAATCGTGAACGGATAGCCATCCAACGTGAGTGTAGTGCCGAGAACGTCGTGCCTGGCACCGAAGTGTTCGCGCCAGAAGCGGTCCGTCAGCATGGCCGCCTGCGGGCCCTGGAGCTCGTCCTCCGGCCGAAACGTGCGGCCGGCGGCAGGCGTCACGCCGAAGGTTTCGAAGAAGTTGGCCGAGACGCGGCCGGCGTAGACCTCCGCTGGGTTGGAACCGCCCAGCACCATCATGTTGCTGAACGTGACCTGGGTAGCGGCCAGTTGCTGGAAGGTTTTGTTGTCGCGCCGCCAGGCCACGTAATTCGGCGAGGGGACCAGATCGATGCCCATGCTCGGCGAGTGAATCGAAATCCACGTGAGCTGCGCGGGATCTTTGTACGGCAGGGGACGCAGGAAGATGGTGTCGTAGATGCTGAATACCGCGGTGGTGGCGCCGATTCCCAACGCCAGCGAGAGCACCGCGGCAATGGTGAATGCCCGTCCGCGCTGTAGGACGCGGGCGGCATAACGAAGGTCCTGCGAGAAACGGCCGAATGCGGCGATACCGCGGACTTCGCGCGTGGCTTCGAGGGTGAGGGCGCGGCTGCCGAAAAGGCGGCGGGCTTCCATTTCCGCCCGATCGCGCGGCAGTCCGCGGTCCATCCACTGTTTGGTTTCGATCGCGAGGTGGGCTTCGAGTTCCTCCGCGAGATCGGCTTCAGACGGCTTGCGAAACAGACGTCGCCACATGGATTCACTCCTTGACGGGTTTCATGGTGCGGGCCACGGCGCGCACCAGTTGCCTCCAGCGGGACTGCTCCTGAAGCAGTTGCCGCTTGCCTTTGGGGGTGAGTTTGTAATACCGGGCCCGGCGATTGGCTTCGGACATCTTCCAGTCCGACGCCACCCAGCCCTTCTGCTCCAGGCGGTGCAATGCGGGGTAGAGCGAGCCGTGCTCGACCTGCAACACCTCCTGCGAGCGCCGGCGGATGGCCTGCCCGATGCCATGGCCATGTTCGGGTCCCCACTGGAGCACCTGGAGAATCAGCAGGTCGAGCGTGCCCTGCATGAGATCGATCCGGTCCGGCATGGCTACACTATAGCAGATTGTCTACCAGAGCGCGTCTACCGGAAAGCGGCTACCGCTTCAGTTTGCGGTCCAGGAACCTCGCCGTTGCCTGATAGCCTTCATGCCAGCTTTTGTAGAGCAGGAAATCGTGGACTTCATCGGGGAAGATCAGTTCTTCCACTTCCACGTTCCGGCGGCGCAGCGCGCCGGCCAGCACAACCGTGTTGTTGAAGAGCACGTCGGGATCGTCGTCGCCCTGAATCAGCAGGACCGGCGATTTCCAGGTGCTCAGGAAATTCATGGGAGAAGATTCGAAGGCGACTCTGTAATCCGGCGCGCCGGCGGGGATGCCGAGTTCGACGGCCCAGTCGTGCACGCCGTGGAAATCGACCCCGGCCTGGAACAGGTCCGACGCGCGCGCCAGCGCCAGGGCGGTGAGATAGCCGCCATAGGATCCGCCCCATGCGCCGATGCGGGCGGGGTCCACTTCGGGGAGCGAGCGCAGGAAGATGCCGGCGCCCTGCACGTCGTTATACTCACTGGCGCCGGACGGGCCGTAATTCAATGCCTCGCGAAAATTGAGGCCGTAGCCGGTGCCGCTGCGATAATTCACGCTGAGCACAACATAGCCGCGGTTCGCCAGGTACTGATTCAACGCATAGGCGTTGGAGTAGTAATACATGGGGTGCCAGCCGAGCAGCATCTGGCGGCGCGATCCGCCGTGAAAGAAAACCAGCGCCGGGGCCGGGCCATTGCGACTGGGCGGCAGGAAGAGTTGACCGTGCAGCGTGAGTCCGTCGGCGGACGGGAAAATCACCTGTTGCGGCGTCACCATTTTGCTCAGCGGAAAATCGGCGGGCAGCGCGGCAGGGTCCAGGTCGCGGAGAGTGCTGCCGGTGCGGATGGCGGGGTGCAGGGGATGTTGCGCATCGGAACGCAGCAGCGCGATGGCGTTCGGGTCGCTGGTGGGCGCGGGCGCGACCTCGATGCCCTCGCCAGAGGTCAGCGCGACGGGCGGACCGCCGGAGGCCGCGACCTTCCAGAGATGACGGCGGTCGATATCGCCCTGGTTGGAAGAGAAGGTAAGGTCGCGGCGGCCGGCGGCGAGGGCCACATCCTCCACTTCGAACTCGCCGGGCGTCAGGAGCGCGGCGCTGCCGCCGGAGATGGCGACGGAGTACAGGTGTGTCCAGCCATCGCGTTCCCAGGGGAAGACGATGCGGTCATCGGCGGTCCACGCGAGCTGATTGGCGGCGGTGACACCGCGGAAGACGCTGCCGGGCCCGGGGGCGGCGCGCCACAGTTCGCGACCCTCGCCGGTTTCCACGTTCGCGAGGCGGATCGACCACGGTTCGCCGGCGCGGCGGGCTTCGCGTACGGCGCGCTTGCCGGTGGAAGGCTCGCGGAGAAACGCTATGGCCCGGCTATCGCGCGACCAGACGGGTTCGGAATCGTCGTCGGTGCTGGGGTCCAGATAGCGGAGTTCGCCGGCGGCGACGGTGTACACGCCGATGAAGCTGTGATCGCCACGTGCGCTCACGAAGCTGATGCGCGCGCCGTCGGGCGACCAGGCCGGGCGGCCGCATGTGCCGCGCGCGTGGAATGACGGAAGAGGGTTGCCATCGAACTGAACCAGCGAGACCTGACCGCCAGCGACGAACGCGACGCGGTTGCCGTCCGGCGCGATAGCCACCTCGTTGCCGGTCGCGAGCTTGCGCGGCGGTGGGCCGTTGAGTTCGGCGATCCAGACATCCTGGGATACGCCTTGGGCATTCAACGCGGGATTGGCGGAGCCTCCACGCACATAGAGGATGGCCGATCCTGAGGGCGTCCAGCGCAGGTTGGCGATTTCCTGGCCGTCGTCACTGGTGTAGGCGGTGATTTTGCGCGCCTGCCAGGAAGGCGGCCCGGCCACCAGAATGTTGCGCACGCCGCGTGAGTTGGAAACCCACGCGACTTTGCCGCCGGCTGGCGCCGCGGTCAATTCGGTGGGAAAGGCCGCGCCCAGCACCTGGTCGAGTGTGAACTGACCATAGGCGAGTGGGATGAGCAGACAGGCCAGGAGGCCCGCCTTACTGAACTGTTTCGTATTCCACCTTCTTACGTGCCGGATAGACGTAGGGGACGACGAGGCTTTCGGTGCCATCCATGCCGATGGCCTTCACACCGAACCGGGCGTCGTCGATGGAGACATCCTTGAGGGTGTACTCGTTGACTTTGCCGACGAAGATCTCCTGTTCCCAGAAAGGGGAAGTGGTGGGTCGCATCACCACGGCGAAGCCTTTCAGATTGGCGTCGGAACCCACGATGCGCCAGCGGAGCTGTGCATCGTATCGCGAAGTTCCCCGAGCGATCATGGGCGTGGGACCTCTTCCCGCCGCGCCCGCCGGAGCATTCGCGCCGGTGCGCGGAAGGCTCATCACGGCCGGTTCGGCGGGCGCCAGGGCCAGGCTTGCGGCCGCGGCTCCGTTGATTCTGGCCACGCGCGTGGTGTACGGCACGGACATATTCTCCAGCAGATCGGTAGCCGTGTGCTGGTTGGCGTAGTTTTCGTTGGGGGTCGAAATGCGAACGGCGGCGAAGCCTTCCAGTTGGAACGGCGTGTGATCGCCGCCGCGGCCCACGCGATCCTGCATGAACAGGACTTTCACTTTCATGGACGGCACGTAGCGTTCGCCCATCTCGCGCACCAGGCGCGCCAGTTGCTGATTGGGCGAATCCTGAATTTCGTCGCTGTACACACTGACCGTGCTGTTATCGATGCGGCCGTTACCCGAAACTTCCGTGCCGATGATGTCGTTGTTCAGCACGGCTTCGATATTCCACTTCTCGGTCCTGGCTTTGGCGGCTTCGAGGGTGCTGCCGACCAGGCCCTGCTCTTCTCCCGCGAAGGCCACGAACACCAGCGTCTTGTCGAATTCGTACTGGCTCATGACGCGCGCCAGTTCCATCACGGCGGCTGTGCCGCTGCCATCGTCGCAAGCCCCGGGCGCGGGCAGCGCGGCGTTCTTTTCGTAATCCGCCGGAGTCTGTTGGGGCGGGGTGCCGCCGCTTTGGGCCGGCGGGCCGTTCGTCTGGCGGGTACCCAAGTTCAGCGAATCGTAGTGACCGCTGATCAGAACCTGCGTATCCGGCATCGTCTTACCGGGCAGCACGGCGATCACGTTGTAGAGATCGACGTCCTTGAAGATCCGCTGCCCTTGTTTCTTCACCCGGTACTTGTCGAAGCGAACTTGGAGGCGCGGGCTATAGCCTTTGAACTCGTTGAAGATCCACTGGCGGGCCGCGCCCACTCCGTGCTCCGGATCGTCCGGATTGGAGAGGGTGTTGCGGGTGCCGAAGCTGACCAGCTTTTCGAGCGTGGCCCGGATGCGAGCCTCGGATACCTCGTCCACGAGTTTGCGGATCTGCGGGTTGACGGCCTTTTCATCGGCCTGGGTGTTGATTGCGAGGCCACAGAATATCGATGTGGCGGCTGCCAGGTAAAGCGCTTTCATGAGTTTGGGACTATGGTATCAGACAGGCAGCCGCTGCACGCCGCTACTGTTATCGCGCCGTCGTCGCCCCTTCCAGCGCTAGATACCGCTCGCGGTCCGCTTCGGATTCGGCGCGGGACTTCACGTCGATGCGCATGCGCTGGTAACCATCGTCGGCGCGGTAGGCCGGCCAGTTCGGCAGACCCGAGCCGTTCGGATTGAACGTCTTGATGAAATTTACAAAGTAGGCCTGCATCGCTTTGGATACCTCGTAGTCCGCCGGCTCCCAGGTGTAGCGCGTGTCCAGATCGAGATTGCCCATGGCGTATTGGATCTCGGCGGAATGCGACGCACCGCGGGGCGGCGCGGCTTGTTGGGCGCCGCCCTCGCCGGCACCGCCCCTGCCGGCCCCCGGTGCAGGGGGCAAGGACTCACCCGGCATGCCGAGGTAAGCCGGCCGGGGCCGGGCGTACAGATAACGGTACACCGGTTTCCCGCCGGTCTTCATCTGGAGTTCAGCCCACTTCCAGGTACCGTACGAGATGAAGCGGGCGCTGGCCAGATGGGCAGCCGCTTCGTAAACCTCATCGGTGGTGCTGGCCGCGTACGCCTTCAGCACCGGGCCGGCCTTATCCCCATAGAATCTCCGGATGGCGCTGGCGAGAGTTTCGGGCGTAGGGTCGCCGGTACCCAGAACGGAGCGCGCCGGTTGCTCCTGGGTGTTCGACCCCTCCAGCAGAGGAATCCTGGCCTGCTCACCCGCTTCGAAGATCTCCGTCAGGGACTTCGAAAGAAAATAGCCGTCCATCGCCGTGCTGAAGCGGACGCCCCGCACTTTGGCGACGGCGTCCTGTATCTGCCCCGCGGTCATCGCCCGCAAGGCGGCAAGCGTGCTCACACCGGCGGCGGCAGCGAATTTGACGCCATTCTGTTCAGCCTCGGCAAGAGGCTGCGGTGGCAGGCTCGAGATGGCGGCGCCGCTCTCGCCGATCGCGGCGGCCATCAGGTTCCTGGAAAGCGGCGAAGCCATGAGCGCGCTGACGGAGATCGATCCGGCAGATTCGCCGGCGACGGTGACATGCCTGGGGTCGCCTCCGAAGGCCGCGCTGTTCTTCTGCACCCACTGGAGGGCGGCCACCTGGTCCAACAGACCGTAGTTGCCGGCGGCGTGGTGCGGCGACTCCTTCGTCAGCTCGGGATGAACAAAAAAACCGAAGATGTTGGTGCGGTAGTTGATGGAGACCGCGACAATGCCGTGGCGGGCCATGCTCTCGCCGTCGTAGCGCGGCTCCGAGCCGTCGCCATTCTGGAAGCCGCCACCGAAGATGTAAACCAGAACTGGAAGTTTTTCATTACCCGATTTGGCGGGGGTCCACACGTTGAGATAGAGGCAATCCTCGCTCATGCCGTTGCTCCGGAACCAATAGTCGGCGCCGGGTGAAGTGCGCTGCATGCACCGTGGGCCGAACTGGTCCGCGTTGCGCGCGCCAGTCCAGTTCTTGACGGGCTGCGGCTCCCGCCAACGCAGGTCTCCCACAGGTGGCTGGGCGAACGGGACGCCCTTGAAGATCCGCACTCCGTCTTTGGGCGTGGCGGTGGATTCAAGGATGCCGTTCGCGGTTTTGACGCGGTCGGCCGCGAATGCCGGCCACACCGCGGCGGTGCAGATAACAAGAGAGCAGAAGAGAAAGCGCATAATAAGCCTCATCTGAGAATTTCCGATTCGAATCTCAACCACTGAGTGTCGCCGATTGCGTCTCCGGGGTCAACGCAGGTGGAGATTCGGATTACTCCCCGGCAATACGCGGCTTACCAGCCTTCGCGCTGTCGCAAACTCAGAATCCGTGTCACATGATGGCCGGAGTGCCAGGCGAAAACGCGTATAGGACATTCATACGTGCGCCGTCCACGGCAGTCAAAGATCAGTCGAAGAAGTGCCGGTCCTCGTCGGACAGGTGCGCTTTCGCCGCCTGGACATTGAACGTGACACCGAGACCCGGCCGGTCCCAGACGTCGATGAAGCCCTGTTTGGCAATCGGGTTCGGCAATCCCTCGACAATGTCATACCACCAGTCAGGCTGGCCCACGGGATACTCGAAGGCGATGTAGTTCTGGGGCAAGGCGGCCGCCATCTGCACATGCGCCGCGAGCCCGATCAGCCCGTCGAAAATCCCGTGGGGAGCCACCTGGATGCCATGAATATCCGCGTATTCCGCAATCCACTTCAGTTCCGCAATCCCTCCCACGTCCTCCGGGTCGGGGCCGATGATA
Source organism: Candidatus Sulfopaludibacter sp. (assembly GCA_031292755.1). Taxonomy (GTDB): domain Bacteria; phylum Acidobacteriota; class Terriglobia; order Bryobacterales; family Bryobacteraceae; genus Sulfopaludibacter. Next base: position 1,236 of record JARLGM010000035.1, on the reverse strand, counting down.
TTGATCGCTTGCTTCTCAATCAGATCCTTAAAATTATCCCGTAGATAGATCTCCTCTCCGGTGTGAATCGGCAGCGATGTGCTTTGCGTGACTTCCCGGAAAAGATCGGCGTTGGGGTAAGGCGTGTAGTCGCCGGTGATCAGGTCTTCGAGCCATGCGATGTGCAGCGGTTCGAGCGCTCGCGCAAAGGTGATCGCATCTTTTACGGTCCAGCCGGGTCCGCAGTCCAGGGCGAGCCCGATGTCTTTGCCGAGGACTTTCTTCATGGCTTCCACACAGGCGATCACCTGTTCGAGGCCGCGTTCGGTCATCAGGCCGCGATCGGAGTGCGGCGGTCCCGTTCGCGGTTCGTCGTACCAGCCATTGGTCATGGCGCGCATCATCGCCGGATTGTGGAAGCCGACAGCCTGTTTGATGAGGGTGAAACCCTCTTTCGCTTCCTTCATCTTCTGGGTGTTCTCGGCGTAGTCCTGCGGCGTCTGGCCGGTCATCGGGAAGCGGACGCCACCGTTGTAGATACGGACGCGGTCCCGAAGCTTTCCGCCGAGCAGCTTATATACCGGCACTCCGGCGGCCTGCCCGGCGATGTCCCACAGAGCGATCTCGATTGCGCTCACCGCCGAACCCCAGGGCTTGAAGGCGCCAAGCCGGCGAATCTTCAGCATCGCGCGCTCGACGTTCGTCGCGTCCTCTCCCAGGATGTAGTCCTTGTAAAAGAGCACCATCGGTTTCAGATACGCCTTGGTGGACTCGGCTTGACCGTAGCCGGAGATGCCCTGATCCGTGACAATTCGAACTACCGGGTTGCGGCCGATGATCGCGCACCGGAGATCTGTGATCTTGATGGGTCCATGTCCCGGCCCCTTTGCCGGGGCCGTCAGGCTACCCCGCTGCTGCTGAGCCGCAAGCGATGTTGCGGCAACTGCCCCGGGGAGCGATCCCATAAATCCTCTTCGCGTCCAGTTAGCCATGAGTTCCTCGTTTTAGAGAAAATTCGGCGCGGGTCCCGCCTTTGCCGCCAGCGTGACAGCGCTCTCTGCATTCCGGGTTCAGAGATTCCGGATCTGATTTTACACCCGCCCGGCCGCCGTTACGGCTTTATTCCCTGCCTGTATTTTGGGGCTTGACGCCGAAGCGCAGATTAGCGAGTCATTCCGCGAACAGCGTTCCCCGCCCCAGCAGATTCCGCGGATCCAGCCGGCGCTTCACCGCGCGCATGGCCTCCAACTGCTCTGC
>JARLGM010000034.1 GCA_031292755.1 Candidatus Sulfopaludibacter sp. | reverse complement strand
GCGCCGTTGTTGGGCGCGGCGAAGCGAACCCTTGACGGCGAGGACCGTTCTGAGATGATCGCTGAAGAGGGAAAGGCGGGGCGAAAGATTGGCGAAAAGTGGTCCGCTATTTTGGTACCCTCGCCCGCCGCCTCTAACAATTATCTGGAACTTCCCAAGGCTCAAGCGGCGGTCTTCTGTGCCGCTGTACCGGGCGCGACGATAGCCGCCGGTGGGACCAAACTGGTCAGGAGTTAGTTTAGTTAGGGCGGTGCTTTGGTTTCTCGGTCCACGTCATCCATGCCAACGGCACGGCGGCACCGATAAGCTGGCGGCGGAAACAGGACGAGGCGATCAAGCGGGCGCGGGAGGTGGGCACCGTGCTGGAGCGCAGATGCTGAAGTGGCGCCGGCTGTTTTGGTGGCCGCCTCCTGCTCTGGCTCGCCCTCATGTTCTATCTCCTCGGCCGCCGGTAAATTCCGGTCCGAACGGGGAGCTACGGCCGCGCCTGGAGAAGTGGGCAGAAAACCTATTTTCAGTACGCAATTCACGCAATGAGCCCACAGGGGTTATTTTCCCGGTTTTGGTGGGCAGCAAACTACAGTTAAGCGCCCACCTTTTCCCTGAAAATCCCTTATTGCTCAACAAATGTCGCTGATGACACCCCCGTCGTAAACGGCATCCAAGTCCTGTAACCCACGCCCAGCGCCGCCGGCACGGACACACCCCACACCCCCGATTTATTGCGTGATTGCGGGAAAAGTAGGGGGGGTATCCTCCATTCTCAGTGACAAGCAGGGGCACCCGCCAGGGAGCATTGGCCATCGATGGGCGTGTAAGCTTATTCTCGCGCGCGGGCAGGGGTAAGCCTCCCTTCCGACCTTTTCTCGTTTCGAGCCGCGTATGTCGGCGAGGGACTCGCCCCCATCAGCACGATTTATTGCGCCTTTTCCGCAGAACCGGGTGCGGGACACAAATTAGGCGGCGTCTTCCTGGAGCGGCACGTTCAGCGGATCGAGGCGAGAAACGAACAAATAGTTGCCTTCCCGCGTGGTCTGGCTGCGTGACCGTTTCATTGCGATTGTTGGCTCGGAAGACACGACCCATTCCAAGGCACTCGCGCGGGCGGGATCTATAACACCCGTACAGCATCCTCGACTGGCATTCGGAGGCGCCGAAATGACCGCAGATGCTATGCGCGTTCGGCGGTCTTAATCCGACGCGGTGGGCTCGGGAGCAGTGCAGCGATTGCGGAAGGGCAACGGATCCTTTGGTGTACAGTATGGCAAAGTACCGGATCCGCTTCCACGGTAGGCCTTACACGGGGGGCACACGGCCTGTAGCGCGCCTGCAGACGCCGAACAATATGTGGTTCGTCGAGAAGATCGAAATCAGCGGCGGGTTTCTGCCAGGACTGAGCGTGACTCTTCCTCAGGGCTTGACGTGTATCATCGGGGCGCGAGTTCAGTTGTCTCTGGGCGAAAGCACGAGGGCGCTGGAAGCGAATGCGGACCGGATCATGACCGCGCAGCGAGCGATCCAGGATCTGAGTGAGCAGGTCGAGGCACACGGCGACGTACGCGCCCGCCTGGCGACGATCGCGACATCCGACCGTGAGTCCGGAGCGGATTTCGGCAGGCTTTCCCGACAGCAGCAACTGAATCAGCGCGAGGTTGCGAAACTGGACGGCGCAGAGCGGGAACAGAAGACGTTGGGGCAAACTCTCGACCAACTGCGTCGAGAAGCGCAGAGCGTGTTCGCGGCGCGCTTGGCGGAAGAGCAATCTGCCAATGCCGATACCCGCTGATGCAACTCAGGCCCGAGCAACTGGCTCAGCTGATACAGTCCAACGATCTCGAATCGTTCGATGATCTGACGCATTTCGGAGCGGAGCGCTCGCGGAAGATATTGGATGCGTTTCGCGAAGCTGTGGATCCCCTGGCTCTGGAGGTTACCGCAATCGAAGACCGCATTGGCATCGAGCTAAATGTCTCCACATCGGGACGGCCCCATTTCAAAGGATGCGGCCGACCTTTCGCGCGGCCAGAAATGCACAGACTTACTGCCGATCCTTCTGGCGAGAAGGGACAACCCGCTGATCATCGATCAGCCGGAAGACAACCTGGACAATCACTTCATTTTTGAAACCGTAGTCAACGCGGTGCAACGCCTGAAGAAACGCCGCCAAATGATTTTCATCACACACAACGCAAATATTCCCGTTCTCGCGGAGGCGGAACTGGTGCTGGTCATGAACTCGGGCGGCAGGGTAGGGGCAGTGGAGAAGTGCGGCACCGTGGATGAAACCCGGGAACAGATCATCGACCTGCTGGAAGGCGGCAGGGAGGCGCTCGATTTGCGCTCCAAGCGCTATGCCAGCTGATCTTCTGTATGAGGCCCTCCACCGCCTCGCCGTGGAGGACCCGCGGGAGGCGCGCAATCTATTTCTGGCTCTGCGTGTAGCGCCGGTTTAAAAGAGCAGCGTTTCCGCCGGTTTTGACGCCGGCAGGGGCTCCGGAATGCTCAGGAATTGGCCACCGGGGCACACCAACACGGTGCCGCGGCTGTTGCGCAGCTTGCCCACCCGTGTTCAGCGAAGCGTCGGTGTCAATCTGTAGGCGACCCTCTGCGCCGTCAGCATGAGCAGGATCATTGGAATCCCGAAGGTGCTTGGTGTCCGGCCGGACCGATTCGATCACCAGGTTGAGTCTACCGGCGCCGTGGACGTTGCCCGCATCACATTGTGCCTGATCAGGCGGGATGAGCTGGGCTGGGTTGCAGTCGCACAGACGGTGAATGCTCTGGGAGTCGCGGTCCCGCATCAAGAACACCGCGCACGTCCGAAAGCCCGTCCGCGAGAACTCGACCAGTTGGCGCAAGCTCGATGGTATCGCCGAAACCACGGTGGCGCCAAGCTGAAATTTAGAATCCTGTGTAGAGTGCATACCGCGTCCCCGCCACTGGGGCGGCTATTTTGAACTACAAAACCGGCGGGACTGCTGCTGTTTTATTCCGGCGCTGACAGTCTGCACTTTCACGATCTGTGCCGATCAGCCATCCGCAATACGGAGCGCGCCGGCATCCCGCGGCACATCGCTATGCAGATTAGCGGACACCGAACCGAAAGCGTGTACCGCTGGTATGACATTGTGGTGGAAGGGGATCTGAAGGCCGCCGGCGAAAAACCGGCAGCATACCACCAACCGCAGACGCCGAAACTGCGGAGGGTGAAATGAGAACCGGTACCGTGTCGTTCTCGCGAAAACTCGTAAGTCTCTTATTTTGTATGGGGTGGGTGGAGGGATTCGAACCCTCGGCCACCGGAACCACAATCCGGCGCTCTACCAAGCTGAGCTACACCCACCGTGTCAGGAGACTATAATTCTATCAGGGTGCTGTCGGCGACAGCAAATGACAGTCTCGACAATGACAGTCTCGACGCTCGCCCGCCCTTCACTTTCCCGCCACATCTGCCGATAAGACTGCTGTGGCCATTCGTTTCCTGGCGCTATTGGTGTTGGCGTGCGCAGTCGCGGCTCAATCCGGGGAGAAACCGGCGGACGAACAAGTCCTGTTCGGCGATCTGCCCGGAGCCGAAGCCGCGTCGCTGCATGCCCAGACGCTGGCAGAGGCTCCCGCCCAGGTGACAGTCATCGCCGCCGAGCGTACCCGCTTTCTGGCGATGCTTAACGGCCACCCGCTCACTGACAACATATACAACTCGATCGATCCCTTCGGCCAGGATTTTGGTCTGGATCTGGACCTGGTGGAGCATATCGAGATCATCCACGGACCGACGTCGGCGCTGTATGGTTCGAACGGCATGCCGGCCAATATCGACGTGGTGACGCGCTCACCGGTGGATAGTCCCAAACCGATGACCTCGGCGGAGACCGATACGTTCGGGGAGGCCGAGGCAACGGTATCTTCGTCCGTTTATCCGGGCGGCGGCGCCAACCTGCCGGTATCGGAATCGGGGGCCCGCAGTTCGGGTCCCTGGGTCGCCGATGGCGAACGCGCCTACGATACCTTCGCCAACCTGATCCGTCATAACTGGAGTCTCACGGCCTATGGGAACTCCCGGGCGCTCTCCGAAGTGCAAAGCCGCAAGCCGGCCGCCCCGGTTTACGCTGCCCTGCTGCTGCGCGCTTCCGCGGCCGATAACGTGGCCGGGAGGGTAGACCTGGAAGTGGCGCTGTCCACACAGTTGGTTGTCTTGAGGGCATTGTTTCCACACCGCGCCCGGGTGGGCATCATTCGCAATCCGCTGGAGAATCGCCCGCCGGTCGTAGGAGTCTCGCCGGCGTTTGTGCGTGCCGGAGCCGTGGAGGGCATCCATCCCGACTACCGGGAAGCCGGCCGCCAGGCCGCCGAACTGGCGCTGCGCGTCATGCACCGCGAGGAGGCGGTGACGGGCGAAAGCCCTGCCAAGGTGCGGGTAGCGGTGAATGAACGGGTGGCACGGCTACTGGGAATTGAATTCGGCGCGGCGCCGTTTCCCTGGGAGGTGTTCCGTTGATCCGATCGGTCCAACCTTCGCTGTTCACGCGGGTGCTGACCGCCAGTCTGGCGAGAAGCGTCTTGATTATTACCGGCTTGACGGCTTTCTTCCTGTGGAGCTACAGCCACGACCTGCAGCGACAACTGGCCCGCCGTGCCGCGGCGCTTGCCGACTTTCTGGCGGGGCAGAGCCAGTTCGCCATGTTGGTGGGCGATGAACAGGAACTCGAGCGGATCGCGCGCAATGCCATCGCCAGCGACCAGGTGCAATTCGTGGAATTCCGCGATGGGTCCAGCGGGAGGCCCGTGCTAGTGTCGCGTCCTGAAAGTCAACCGCGCGGGCGGCTGATTGAGGTGACCCGGCAGGTGCTGTCGCCGCGCCAGGAGGGAGGCATCGAACGGGAATCGGGCGATGCTTCGCCGGCGCACCTGGGAACCGTGCGTCTGGGCTTTTCGACCGAAAACGAGCGCGCCAGCCAGACGCGCATCGGCTGGTTGATCGCGGCCATGGCGACGGTTTTCCTGCTGGCGGCCGCAGCCATTCAGACCTGGCAATTGAGATCCCTGCTAAGGCCGCTGCAGTTGCTCATCGATTCCACCGCGCAGGCGGCGGAAGGCGGCCTGAATGGCCGGGTGGCAGTAGTGCGCCGCGACGAAGTGGGCCGCCTGGCGATGGCTTTTAACGCTATGTTGGAGCGGCTGGGCCAGACCCTGGTATCGAAGGAGGCGGCCGAGGAGGCCAATGCCGCCAAGGGCCGCTTCATGGCCACCATGAGCCACGAACTCCGCACTCCTCTGAATGCCGTGATCGGCTACAGCCAGTTGTTGCGGGAAACCTGCGCGGAGCGCGGCATCGAAGGGATCGCCGAAGACCTGGAGCGGATCGAGCGCGCGGGCGTCAACCTGCTTCAAATGGTGAACCAGATCCTGGATTACTCCAGGGCCGAGGCGGATCGCATCAGGTTGCATGCGGAGCCTTTCGATGTCCGGCAGGCCGTTCAGGACGTGGTGGCGAGCGTGGGTCCGCTGGCCGCCCGGAATCGCAACCGCGTGGAAGTCGAGATGGACGGAGGGCCCTTAGAGGTGCTCACCGACGAGATGCGCTTCCGCCAGAGCCTGCTGAATCTGGTAGCGAATGCGTGCAAGTTCACCTGGGACGGGAATGTCCGGGTGGAACTCCGGCACGAACGGAAGAACGATGAGGATTGGATTGCCGTCAACGTGAGAGATACCGGAATCGGGATCAGCCCGGATCAGCGGGTCAAACTGTTTCAGGCTTTTGCCCAGGGAGACTCATCCACCACCCGGAAGTATGGTGGGACGGGCCTGGGTCTGGCTATCAGCCAAAAGCTGTGCCGCCTGATGGGCGGGGAGATCTCGGTGGTGAGTGAGTTGGGAAAAGGCTCGAATTTTCTGATGCGAATTCCGGCGCGGATGCGAGCGCCGCGGAAAGAACCCGATACCTATGGCAAAACGCTTGCTGGTCGTGGATGACGATGAAATGAACCGGGACCTGCTCAGCCGGATGTTGTTCCGGAACGGGTACGAAGTGATCGCTGCGGCGAGCGGGCCTGAAACCCTGGAGATCCTCGATAGCCGGCCGGTGGACCTGGTGCTGCTGGACCTGAGGATGCCGGGGACGAGCGGCATCGGCGTGCTCCAGCGGATCCGGACGAAATTCCCCGCGACCGTGTTGCCGGTGATTATGGTAACGGCGCTGCCGGAAAGCGAAGGCCTGGTGCCGGCGATGCGGGCCGGCGCCAATGACTACATCACCAAACCGGTGGACTTCGCTGTGGCCCTGGCAAAAATCGAAACACGGTTAGCGCTGGCATCGGTCAACCTCGATCAGCAGCGCGCCGGCGAACTGTTCCTCCTGGCCGCCAGGGCGTCCGACGATGGGCTTTGGGACTGGGATCTGGTCAATCGCCACCTGAACCTCTCGGCGCGTTGGAAAAGCATTCTGGGCTACGCCCAACACGAGATCGGCTGCGAAGCGGAAGAATGGTTCGCGCGCATTCATCCCCGCGACCGGCTGCGCTGGCGAAGGCATCTGGAAGCGCATATACAGGGCCGGACGGCCGGCCTGGAATGCGAACTGCGGGTCCGGCACAAGGACGGCTGCTACCGCTGGGTGGAGTGCCGCGGCGGCGCCTCCCGCGATGCGTCGGGAACGGCGATCCGGCTGGCCGGAAACATGACCGATATTACGTCGCGCAAGACCATGGATGCAGCCACGCTTCTGCCCAATCTGCTGTGGCTGGAATCGGAGTTGGAGGACGCCGCGGACGAACCCGGCAGGGCGGCCCTGCTGCTGTTGCGGCCGGATGGATTCGAACGCTATCGCGAGAATCTCTCGCCGGAAGAAAACCGCGGGTTGCTGCAAGCCATAGCCGGGCGGCTCAGGGACTCTCTGCGGGTTATGGGCGGCGGCAGAGCTGACCTGGCTCGCGCCGGGGAGTCCGAGTTCGCGATTCTGCTCCGGCAGGCCGAATCCGAGGAACAGGTGCGCGAACTGGCGGCGGGAGTGCAGCGGTCCTTGAACCGGGTGTCGCCGCAGGGCGGTGCAGTCTTCTTTTCCACCAGCGTGGGAATCGCCCTGGCGGGTGTGGCAGGCGAGCGGAATTCGCTGCTGCGCGACGCTCAGGCGGCGTTACGCCACTCGCGGGAAGAAGGCCAGGGCGGCATCACGGTTTTTCACGAAGCCATGCGGCAGCACGACCTGGAGGAACTGCGCCTGGAAACGGCCTTGCGCGCCGCCGTGGAACGCCGGGAACTGGTGGTGCATTACCAGCCGAAGGTGGATCTGGACGATGGATCGATCGAAGGCTTCGAGGCGCTTGTCCGCTGGAAGCGGCCGGATCTCGGCCTGGTGATGCCCAACGATTTTATCCCTCTGGCGGAGCGAAACGGCCTGATCGTTCCGATTGGAAAATTCGTTCTGGAGCGGGCGTGTCTGGATACGGCCGCGTTGCGCCGTCTTTTCCCGGCCAAGGTGAGCGTCAATGTCTCCGGCCGGCAGTTTTCCGAGCCCCTTCTGGTGGAGCAGGTACGGCAGGCGCTCGGCGCGGCTTCGCTGGAGCCGGAGGCGCTGCGGCTCGAAGTCACTGAGACAGCCGTTATGAATGACCCGAATGCGGCTCTGGCCACCATGCAACAGTTTCGCGCCATGGGAGTAGGGCTCAAGCTGGACGATTTGGCGCTGGCTATTCCTCGCTGGCCTACTTGCAGCGGTTTCCGTTCGACACCCTGAAGATCGATCGTGCTTTTGTGCTCCGGATGGAGAATCCCGAGGGTCTGGCCGTGGTTCGTACCATCATCGGGCTGGCGCGGTCGCTGCGGCTGGACGTGGTGGCCGAGGGGATCGAAAGCCAGCAGCAGGCAGACCTGTTGCACGGCATGGGCTGCCGCTACGGGCAAGGGTATTGGTTCTGCCGTCCGGTGGAATTGTCGCGGCTGCGCAAACTGCTGGTGGACTGGAAATTGCCGCGTGCGCTTGCGCCGAACGCATGCGGCGACCCCCAGGTGCTGGCGTATGAGTAAGCTGCTGCTGGCCGAAGACGATGAATTCAGCCGCGACATGCTGGTCCGCCGGCTGGAACGGCAGGGCTTCGAAATGTTGTCGGCGGCGGACGGGCGGGAGACGCTTTTGGTGGCACGGCAGCACCGTCCCGATCTGATTCTGCTGGACCTGGATATGCCGGTGATGGACGGCCGGGCGGCCATGCGGGCGCTCCGTTCCGATCCGAAGACCTTCCGCATACCCATCATCGTGCTGACCGCCCATGCCGATCCCGACGATGTGGCGGAGGCCAGGCTGGCCGGCTGCTGCGCCTATGAAACCAAGCCGATCGTGCTGCGCCGCCTGGTGGAGAGGATCGAGGAAGGTCTGAAGGGGCAACCGGCCAGGGAAAAGGAGCAGGAGTAAGTGCGGCCGGGGGTGCGCCCGCCCGGATAAGGTTGTAGGTTGGTGAACGTGGGCAAACTGACGAGAGCGATTCTGGTGTGCGCGGCGGCGTCCGCGCTCGCCGGCGCGGGCGCGGCCGCCGGCGAGAGTGAAGCTGCGGCTCGGGAGATCCTGGCGCTGGAGCGCAAGGCGTTGGACGGCTGGCAGGCCGGCAATCCCGACCCGTGCCTGGCAATGGCAGACCCGGAGATCACTTACTTTCACGTGGTCACCGGAAAGCGGCTGGATGGCCTTCCGGCCGTGAAGGCCCTGTTGGAGAGCTACCGGGGCCAGTCTTTGTTCGACAGTTACGAAATGGCCGGTCCCAAGGTACAGGGGAACGGCGATACCGTGGTGCTGACGTACATTCTGGTGAGACACGTTGGCGGCGAGACCACCCGGTGGAACTCGACTCAGGTCTACCAGCGGAAAAAGGAGGGCTGGCGCGTGATCCATTCTCACTGGTCGGCAACCGCCACGTAGGTCATTCGTAGAGCAGCGCGATCGTGGGGTCGACGCGCGAAGCGCGCCGCGCGGGCAGCATCGCCGCGATGGCGGCGACCGCGAGAAAAAGTGTGGAGGCGAGAATGACGGAGGTGTCGGATCCGCGGCTTTCATGCCATAGAGCAGGTCCGCAATCAGGCTCGCGGTGAATCGCGCGGCTTGCGCACCCAGTGCCATGCGAATCCCGCGAACAGGCCGACGCAGGCCAGCGCGAGCGCCAGCAGGCCGAAGAAGCCCGACAGGCGCGCAAACAGCCGCTCCTGCACCAGCCAATGGTCGATCTGCCCGGTCTGCGTTTTGACGTCGAAAAGCGGGACGCCGCAGTCCATCGAAGCGAGCAGGCGGCGCACCTCGGGAATCAGGGCGTGAGGATCGCCCGCGGATCGCGACCCCGTCGGACAGCGCATCGCCTGGAGCAGCACCATGCCACAGATGGAGATTGCGGACGTCGCCAGTTGAGGATCAACACGAACTATTGCGAGAAGTAGCCGGCCTTCGCCTGGATCGTGTAGTCGCGGATTCCGGGGAGGGTGAGTTGGATGGGGCGCCAGTCTCCGCTGGGGGACTCGGGAGGTTTGAACGCCAGCAGGTAGGTGTGGCGCAGTTCCTCGGAGATGTCTCGAAAAATGGCGGCGGCGTCGTTGAGACTCTTCACCGCGTAGGCCTTGCCTCCGGTAACGTGCGAGAGTTCTTTCAATTGATTCATCAACTCGGGTTTTCGGAGGGCTTCGCCTTCGGCGGCGGTGTAGAGCGGGATGCCCATCTTCTTGGCGCGCTCGGTGGCGCGGTGGACGTTGAGGACACTGGCATTGTCGTCGCCATCGGTGAAAACTATGAGGGCTTTCTTGCCGCTGCGTCTGGAGATTTCGCCAGCCACGCGGGAGATGGCGTCAAACAGCGCAGTGCCGCCCTCGGCGCGGGTTCGGGAAACCGCTCTTTTTGCGGCGGCCTTGTCGCGCGTGAATTCCTGGAGGGTTTCGACCCCGGTGCTGAATCCGTAGACAGCCACCCAATCGTTATCGCGGAACTCGTCGATCAACTGATGAATGGCGTTCTTCACCTTGGGAAGGGCTCCGGCCATGCTGGCGGTGGTGTCCAGCAGGATCGCGCAGGAAAGGTCGGTCGCGCTGCTCTCGAAGGTGACGATGGGTTGGGGAGCGCCATTGTCGAGCAGTTGGAAGGCGTCTTGATGAAGGTCGTCGAGGTAGCGGCCGCGATGGTCCAGCACGGTGGCGTAGACTTCGACAATTCGCACCTCGGTGCGGATCACCAGACCGCCGGACTGCGCGTACAGCAGCGGGCAGCACAACAAGGCGAGCGAAATGGGAAGGATGCGTTTCATTTCTTTGGGTCGAGAGCGGCTTCGAGCATGTCCTCGTCAAGGGCGGCGAATGCCTGGGTCGCGGCGCGCCAGTCGTGCAGGTCGGCCATATGCGCTTTGGCCAGGACCCGGCGCGCCAGGGGTTCGGCGACCATGCCCAGAGCCGCCGGCGGCACTCCCACCCGGCCGGCGACGTCCGCCAGAGACAGCTTGAATTCGGCGGTTCGCTGGGACAGTTTCTGGGGCAGCAGGAGCCATTCGTACTGCTCATAGGGCCCCAATCCGGCGAGATGCGGATGAGAGCAGCCCAACAGATCGACGGCGCTGCCGCCCAACCGGCGCAGGCGCGATTCGTCGGACGCCGTGGGAATCTTACGGAGTTCCGACACGACAGGCGATAGCCACGGATCTTGAGTGTAGCGCGCCAGATAGCCGCCGGACAGCGCGAAGAGGTCTCCCAGGGTGGCCATACTGAGGGCATTCGCCCAATCGCGCGCGGAGATGGCATCCAGAAGTTGCGCGCGCCGGGTAGCGGAGAGAAGCCCGAGCGTATCCTCTGCCAGAGCATCCGCCAGCTTTTGGTCCGAGCCGGCGTGGAGGATCCACTCGCGGGCCAGGCGGACACGCAGCCCGAACACGCGCAAATCGTTTTCCGTGAAGTATCGCCAATCGGTGGCGCGCAGGGAACCGAGTTGCGACACCGCGACCATTTGGTTATTGCCGGCCTTTTCGCCGGATAACGCGAGGTTACCAGCCACCTTGAAGAACTGGGCGAATCCTCCGGTCAGGTGACTACCGGCACCCTCGCTGCCCCTGGCGATATCGGATGGCGCGAATATCACCAGCGAGGCCCCCTCGGCGTCCACAAAGCGGTGTTTGCGAAGCAAGAGCGGATCTTCAGAAACCAGCAGATCGTCCGGGTTAAGGAAATAGGCGTAGACGATGCCGCTGAGCGCCACCTTCACGGGCTGCGCAACGGCTGCCAGAAATTCTCCCCGCAGTTTCCTGACTTCTTCCAGGTTCACCTTCTTACGTGCGAACTGCTGCCTGAGGTGCTGCAGAATCTCCGGAATCCTGTCGCGCTCGTGGTCCGACAGGGACTTTTTGTCCGCCTCGCTCATTTTCATTTCCTTGGGCACCGGCACGGAAAGAATGCCGGCCTGCAGGGCGTCCAGGTCTTTGAGCTGTTCCGGCACCGATCCCTTACCAGCGGCAAGTTCGCGCAGCAGGCGGTCCGATTCCAGCAGCGTCTGGAGCGAGGTGACCTTTTGCTCCGCGAGCACCCTGCGATACGCGGCGGTGCGGACGGCGATGGGGTCCCCTTCGTGGTGCTCGCCACCGGATTCCCATTCGATGGGCGAGCCTGCGCCGAACAGTATCTTCTCGATGGCCCGATTGGGAGTGCCGGCCTCCGGTGGCGCGGCGCGCGTCAGCAGTTCCTGAATGGTGTAGAGAGAAGCGGCGGAGTAGTCGGCGGGAGATGACGACTTGGTGAAGCGATCGCAGAGGGAGCCGAACAGTTCGGCCGCGGTTTTGCCCGGCACCGAACCCGCCTCCTGCGCCAGAGCCAGCAGTTCGATCAGGGAATGAAGGTCGCCCAAAACGAGATTCAGTTGGGATTTGGGAAACATCTGCACCTGGTCCACCAGGCTGAAGAAGCTGGTGAACTGCGGTTCGGAAAGCCCGGTGAGGGAAGCGAAGTAAGGGTAAGTGGATCCGGCAACCGCGAAATGCTGGGCGAGCAGGAGGGCCGAAGCCTCGTCCAGCGGATCCTCACGATGCTGGTCGATGCGCACCACGGCGATGAAATTATCGGATTCGGAGAGCCTGGCCCCGGTCATGTTGTATCGCGTGCGCAGGATGCGGATGAGGATCACGTCTTCCTGATCGGGCGCGGTGACGCGGGCCAGCTTCTTCACCATTTTGGTGGCAGTGGAAGAAGAAGATTTACCTTTGGCCAGGAGCCAGACTTCCGGGCTGCCCGGAAAGAGCACGTGCAAGTCGCTGTCCAACGGGATCTCCCGCAGGAACTCCAGGAAGGGCGAGCTTTGCGTTGACCTGGCCGCGCCCTGCGCCAGGTCGGGCGATTCGCGGAATACTTCGTAGAAACGCGAGATGCGGCCCAGGCTGAGGGTGAAGAATCGCTGGTGTTCGGAATCCAATTGGCCCAGCAGGTCGAAGAACGCCAGCATCCGGCCGTCGTCTTTTTCGAGCAGGCCGCGGAAAAAGCGGCCGGGGTTGGATACCGGGCTGTCGAGCAGCTTTTCCCACGACGGCTCGGCGGCAGCGCCCCCGGGCACCGCGGCATGCGCGCCGCGCAGGGCGAAGGCGGAGGAGCGGCGGTAGATCAAATCTGCATACTTTTCCGAGAGTTGTTTGAGGTCGGCGCCGGGGACCAGCACGGCCACCACTCGCGGACCCATCACACTGAGCCCGGAGTAGGTCTTGGCCACGCGCAGATCGCGGGCCAGCCCTTCGGCCAGGCCGCCGTTGAGTTTTTCCTTGGGGAAGAACGTGGTCAGCCATTTGGCCTCGCCCAGCAGAACCGGCGCGGGCGCATCTTCTATTTCGAATGTGAATTTTCGATTCGCCTGCAGCGCTTCCTGCATATCGGATTGGCTGATGGCCAACGCTGAGGCCAAGTCCTGGCGCTTGGCCTGCGAGCCCTTCTCGCCGGCCTCCACGCGGACACCTTCTTTGCCGGTATGCAGGGTCCAACCGAGAAGGTCGAGAATCCTGCCGGTCTTTTGCGCGGCGGCTTTGTTGGCGCGGGAGATTTCCAGCTCCACGCGGCTGCCTTTTGCCACGCCGAGGGCTTTCAGGCCGGCCAGGCGGTCGAAATAATCGCGAATGCCCTCGATGTAGGCCGCACCCTGCTTGGGGTCGCCGAGTGAACCGCGATTGACCAGTGTGCGGCAGTATTCCGCGAAAAAGCGCTGGGGAGCGGTAGGTTGCATGTGGGCGATGAAGGCGAGCGCCTCCAGTCCGCCGGGCACGATGGCGGTAGTTTCGGCCTGTTCGGTCCTGGGCAGGAGCCAGGCGGCGACACTGCTGTTTCCGGCTGCGGCCAGGCGCGCGCGGAAATCGGTCATTGCTTTCGCATCGCCATCGCGCAGCGCCACTTCCAGCCCTCGCTCCAGCAGGGCCGTCGACGGCTGGACGGCCAGCGCGGCGGTATAGGCCGCGGCGGCGTGAGATCCCGAAGTGTCTTCCATCTCCGCCAAGCGCGCCAGCAATTCGGCGTCGGGAACGGATTTGGCCGCCACGCGCAGCGTTTCGCGCGCGGCATAGTACCGGCCCTGGCGCTCCAGGATTTCGCATTTCAGCAGATGCAGGCGCGCTGAGTTGGGGGCTGCGCCGATGCCTGCTTCACCGGCCGAGAGGGCCTCGGGCAGTTTGCCGCTCTCCAGGAGGAGGCGCGCGATGCGAAAGTGCGCCTGCTCCATGGACGGGCCGGCTTCGAGCGCTTTCTTCCAGACGGCCAGAGCCTCTTCGGGCCGGTGGAGTTGTTCGAGGAACTCCGCATACTGCCGGCGTACGGCCGCGCCCGCGGGCAGGGCACCGGCGACAAGTTGGACGTGTGGAAGGGCGCGGTCGCCGGCGCTATGCTCCAGGTAAAGAGAGATCAGGGCGGTGCGGCGGTCCAACTTGTCCTTGTCGATGGCCAGAGCCTTTTCCAGAGACTCCGCGGTCTTGCTCCAGTCTTTGAGACGCGCGGCGATATCGGCGCGGGTGAACCAGAGGTCGGCGCGGCGGGCGTCCGCCCCTAATACTCGGTCGAGGAACGGCAGGGCGCCGGTATCGTCGTTCCGCGCCAGGCAAATGCGCGTCAATTCTTCGTTGACCGCGGAGCCGCCGGCGTTGCCATCCCGGGCGCGCATCAGCGGCTTTTCGGCCCCGGCCAGGTCTCCGGCGGTAAACAGGGCATGACCCAGTTCAGCGGCGAGTTTAGCGTCGCGGGGGCGCACCTCGGAGAGCGAGGCGAGGAGCAGGGCGGCGGTCTTCGGGTCGTTGTAGCGCGTGTAGTAGTCCGCGCCGGCGCGCAGTGCTTCCGGGTCGAGAGGATTGATCTGCAAGGCCTGTTGCAGGAGTTCCCGCGCGCGCTGCACCTGGGCGGGGTCGAGTTTCTCCTGTTTTGCCAGGCCGGCGGCTTCGGCGGCGGCGTGCCGAAGATCGCTGTACTGCGGGAAGTCCGGCAGGCGCGCACCGGCCGCGGCTTCGAGAACAGGCAGCTCGGCGCCGCGGAATTTCGCGCGCTCCAGCACGAATCCGCGGTCGAGCGGAGGCGGCGGCCAGGTCACTTCGCGGAATGTACCGTAGGCCGCCCACTGCGGGAACTCGGCGAGAGTTTCGGGGCCGGAGGCGCCGGAGGTGGCCGCTGCGATGGCGTTCCAGAATTCGGGACGCTGCCCGTCGGGAGTCCAGTAGCTGACGCGCAGCTTTTGTTTGCAGAATTGCGAGCGGAGGAGCGGCAGGGCGTAGTCGCTCAGGTCGGCCGCGAGCCCGGCGGGGAGGCCGACCAGAAGCAGGTTGGACCACTCGCCGCCCGCCGCGCTCATCGCCTCGGGAAGTGCCGAGTAGAACTGGGCGGGCGCAAGGGGGGCGGCAGACGGATCGGCCACCAGGGCTTCCCGAATCAGCTTTTGCCAGGCCGGCAGAGTCTTGGCCGGTTCGGCGGCAGTGAAGGTCTGGCCTTTCGAGACGATCAGGGATAGGCCGGCCGATTGGCCCGCCGCCCGAAAGAGCGCGGCCAGTTCCTTTTCGACGTGCGCGCGTTCCTGCCCGGCAACGGCGTTGCCGAAGAGCAGGACAGTGATCCGGCTCGCCGGCTGGACGGCTGCCAACTCCGGCTGCACGGCGCCGGCGAAGGTTTCCAGCGCCAATGGTCCGGGCTCCCCCTGTACCAGGCAAGGCTGGGCGAATACCGTGCCTGCCAGGAGCGCAGACAAGACCGCGGTCAAGCTGAGATGACGCATTCCGACTTCCGGAGATTATAAACCGGCACATCGGGAAAAGCGAATTTCGCCTTCTGCGAGAGACCGTGTTGACCAGGCCCGTCTCGGGGAATGGCTTTGCGATCGGGTTCGTATGACTCGGCCGGACCGTGCTAGCGGGAACCGGCGGCGCCCCAATGGGAAAGTGAATTCTCCGCCTGAGTTACAATCCAGCCATGCCTGACCTTTCCTCGATGTTCCGGCTGGACGGCCGCGTGGCTCTTGTGGCGGGCGCGGCGAGCGGCATAGGCTTGGCGTCGGCGGAAGGGCTGGCCGCGTCCGGGGCCTTGGTGGTATGCGCCGATATCAATGGCCCGGGGGCGGAGAAGGCGGCCGACGGGATTCGAAGCCGCGGCGGGCAAGCCGATTCGTTTGCCCTGGATGTGACCGATGCGGCCGCCGTGGACCAGGCATTTCGCGACGTCGAAAAGAGACATGGGCGGATTCACGCCGTGGTCACCACACCGGCCGTGAATATACGCAAGCGCCTGCTGGACTACACCAGCGCCGATTTCGACAAGGTCGTGCGGCTGAACCTGGCGGGCGGGTTTCACGTGCTGCAGGCGGCCGGGCGGCATATGCTGGCGAAGAAGGGTGGCAGCATCGTTCTCTTCTCTTCAATGCGTGCCGTGACGGTGGAGCCGGGGCAATCGATTTACGCGGCCACAAAGGCGGGGCTCATCCAGATGGTGCGCGGCCTGGCGGTGGAGTTGGGACCCGCCGGGGTGCGCGTCAACTGCATCGCGCCGGGCGTGGTGGAAACCCCGCTCACCGCGCCGATCAAGGACAAGCCGGAGTGGTATCAGGCATACTCGAATCGCAATGCTTTGAACCGGTGGGCCAAGGCCGAGGAGATGGCGGGGCCGGTGGTCTTCCTGGCTTCGGACGCCAGCAGTTACGTGACAGGCGCGGTGCTGTTCGCGGATGGCGGCTGGACGGCCATTGACGGGCGGTTCGCGCCGCCGGTCTAGTGTTGCCCGGGGGCGGGCACCTGCGTGCGCCACACGACGCGCCAGTTGTCGTTGCGGCGTGCCAGCACCAGGATGTCGCGGCCGGTCTCCTGGTGATCCGCTCCTCCGGCAGCCCAGGCCATGTCCCAGGCATACTCCACGACGGCGGCATCGCCTCGCCGGGTGACGAAGTAATCCCGGGTCTCAAAGCGATCGATACGAGCCTGCGAAGTGAACCGGCGGTAACTCTCGATCGCATGCGCGATGCCTGCCATGCGGAGTTTGCCGCCGGGTGCGACGAAGACGACATCGTCGGCCAGATAGGCGGGCAGATCCTGCAACCGTCCCTGCATCCAACATTGGTCCAACGACTCGATAAACGACACGAATTCAGCGTCATTCATAGAATTCACCCCTGTCCTATAAGGTCAGGTAGACCATTCGGGGCGTAAATCGGGAAAGCCCCTCCCCGCGCCAAATACCCGCAATCCCCCCACACGCGGCGGGCGGTGGGGCCAGGCTCTTCCGATATACTGAGATTTAAGACCTTACGTTACCGGATCGTCATGGCTGAAATGAGCGTCATCTGGCTGCGCGTAGCTGCCGCGCTGTACTCCCTCGGCTTGCTGCACGCAATCCTCACCCTGGTACGCCGCCGCGAGCATCTGTTCCGCGTGGCCCTGGGAGCGTTCGTCATGGGGTCCATCTTTCACTTCGTCTCCATTGTGGAAGAAGGGATCGTCCACAATCGCTGTCCCATCTCCAACTTCTACGAAACGCTTTCCATGTGCGCGTTCCTGGTGGTGATAGCGTACTTATTCATACATTGGCGCTACCGGCTGGATAGTCTCAGCGTATTTATTTTTCCCTTAGTATTCGTGGCAGTCCTGGTGGCCACAATGGGCAACCCGGTGAGCGCGTGGAGCAGTCCGATTGTGCGGGATGCCTGGCTAATCGTACACATTGTGCTGGTTCTGCTGGGGTTTGCGGCGTTGTTGTTCGCCGCCGTGGCCTCGGTGCTTTACCTGGTGCAGGAGAGGGAACTGAAGGCCAAGAAGCCACGCAAACTCTATTACCGGTTGCCCCCCTTGGGCACGCTGGACGACCTGATTTCCAAGTCCATGACGCTGGGCTTCGTCCTCATGACTCTGGCTGTCATCGCCGCGAGCACGTGGGCGTTTATCGAACATAAGACCGACTGGATCAAGCAGCCCGCAATCGATATTTCCTTCTTCACCTGGGGAATCTACATGCTGCTGGTGTTTTTGCGTACCAACGCCGGATGGCGCGGGCGTAAGGCAGCTATCATGACCGTAGCGGTGCTTGGTTTTTCCGCGCTCACTTGGGCGGCTCACGCCCGGTTGGGCAGCATGTTGATGAAATGAAGCTGCTGATCACCGGCGTGAGTCACAAGACCGCACCCGTCGAGGTGCGGGAATGCCTCGCCTTTCGCGAAGACGCGCTGCCGGCCGCACTGGAGAATCTGAAAGCCCGCGAGGGCATCGCCGAAGCGGTAATCCTCTCCACCTGCAACCGCGTGGAGATCACCGTCACCACCGATGACGGCGCGGATCCGCAGGCGATCGTCGATTCCTTCCTGGCCGATCAGAAAGCCATCAGCGCCGGGAGCATTGAGCCTCATCTTTACCGGCACGAAGGGCGCGAGGCGATTCATCACCTGTTCCGGGTGGCCGCGAGTCTGGATTCGATGGTAGTGGGCGAGCCGCAGATTCTGGGACAACTCAAGGCCGCCTACGCCGCGGCCAAGAATTGCGGCGCGCTGTGCGGATGGCTGGACGGCCTTCTGGGCCGCACATTCAGCGTGGCCAAGCGGGTGCGCTCGGAAACCGGCATCGGGCAGATGGCGGTTTCGGTGAGCTACGCGGCGGTGGAACTGGCGCGCAAGATTTTCGGATCGCTGAACGGCCGCACCATCATGATTGTGGGCGCGGGCAAGATGAGCGAACTGGCGGCGCGCCACCTGCGCCGGTCGGGAGCTTCCCACGTGTTCGTCACCAATCGCACGCACGAACGCGCGGTCGAGATGGCGCGGCTGTTTCAGGGGACGCCGGTGGAGTATACCCGCTTCGTCAGCATGTTGCCGGAGGTGGACATCGTCATCACCTCTTCGGGAGCGCCGCATTACATTCTGCATAAGGACGAGATGCAGCGGGTCATTTCGGCCCGCCGCAACAAGCCCATGTTCCTGATCGATATTGCCGTGCCGCGCAATATCGAACCGTCGGTCAACCAGGTGGACAATATTTTCCTGTATGACATTGACGATCTGCAGGAAGTGGTGAACGCCAATCTGCGCGAGCGCATGAAAGAGGCGGAGAACGCCGAAGCCCTAGTGGCGGATGAAGTCGACCGGACCATGGCGCGGCTCAAGGTGGCGGAGGTGACGCCCACCATCGTCAGCCTGCAGGAGCAACTGGAACTGATCCGCACCGGAGAGTTGGAAAAGGTGCGGCGCAAGTTCGGGCCGTTCTCGGCGGAGCAGGAACAAGCGATCGAGATGCTGACCCGTGGGATTATCAATAAAGTGGCGCACGGTCCCATTTCCGAACTTCGCAATCACGCCGGCCAACCCGAGGGCGCGCACGTGGTGGCGGCCATCAAAAAGGCGTTTCATCTTCAGGACTGATCATGCTCGTTATCGCGTCTCGCGGTTCGCAACTGGCATTGTGGCAGGCACACTGGGTGGAGGGGCAACTCACCGCCGCGGGCCACCCGTGCCGCATCGAGATTATCAAGACCACGGGCGATAAAATCACCGACGTCCCGCTGGCGAAGGTGGGTAGCAAGGGGCTCTTCACCAAGGAAATCGAAGAGGCGCTGCTGGATGGGCGCGCGGACCTGGCGGTGCACAGCCTGAAGGATCTGCCCACGGAACTGCCCGCCGGCCTGGTGCTGGCGGCGGTGCCGGAGCGCGAAGATCCGCGTGACGCGGTCATCGGGAAGCGATTGACGGAGTTGCCGGACGGGGCGCGGGTAGGCACCAGTTCCTTGCGGCGGAGCGCCCAACTGCGCAAGCTGCGGCCGGATTTGGTTATCGAAAGCGTGCGCGGCAATCTGGACACGCGGCTGCGCAAGCTGGACGAAGGCCGGTATGACGCGATTCTGCTGGCGGCGGCGGGGCTGAAGCGTCTGGGCTGGGCCGAGCGGATTGCGGAGATTCTGCCGGCGGAAGCGATGTGCCCGGCGGTGGGACAGGGGGCGCTGGCGATTGAGACTCGTGCGGGCGGGCCGGGGTTCGACGCCTGTTCGGCGCTGGATCATGCGGCGACTCACGCGGCGGTGACGGCCGAGCGCGCCGTGCTGGCGTCGCTGGGAGGCGGTTGCCAGGTGCCGATCGGCGCGCACGCCACGGTGCAAGGCGATACGATCCGGCTGCTCGGCGTGGTGGCGTCGCCCGATGGCAGCGAGATCATCCGTGCGGAATCGACCGGCTTCGTAGGCGAAGCGGAAGCGCTGGGGCGGCGCATGGGCGAAACGCTGCTGGGGATGGGCGCGCGGCAGATCCTGGAGACCGTGTACACGTGAGTGGCCGGGCCAGCACCGAACTCATCGCGGAGGCTTCGGGGCCGGGGGCTGGGGGCCGGAGGCCGGGGTTGTGTGGCTCGCTTCGCTCTCTGGGGATGGGGGCGCGTGCCCGGTAAAGTCTATCTTGTGGGCGCGGGGCCCGGGGATCCTTCCTTAATTACCGTCAAAGGCCGCCGCATTCTGGAGACCGCCGAGTCTGTTCTCTACGACAATCTGGCTTCCGAGGCGCTGGTGGAACTGGCGCCGGCGCAAGCGGAACGGCTGTACGTGGGGAAGAAGAAATCGGCGCACGCGTTCAGCCAGGAAGAGATCTGCGAGTTGCTGATCGAACGGGCGCGCCGGGGCCTGATGGTGGTGCGCCTGAAGGGCGGCGACCCGTTTATTTTTGGCCGGGGTGGGGAAGAAGCGGAGGCGCTGGCGGATGCGGGAATTCCGTTTGAGGTGGTCCCCGGAATTACCACGCCGCTGGGTGTCGCCGCCTATACGGGCGTGCCTCTCACCCATCGCGAGCATACTTCGGCAGTCACCTTCGTCACCGGGCACGCCGTGGGCGAGATCGATTGGGACAAAGTGGGGATGAGCGAGACGCTGGTGATCTTCATGGGGCTCACCACGTTTTCGCAAATCGCGCACGAACTGATCTCCCGCGGCCGCCCGGCGGAGACGCCGGCGATGGCGGTCCGCTGGGCCACACGCCCCGATCAGGAAACGCTCAGCGGCACCCTGGCCACCCTGCCGGGACTGATCGAGCGGCAGGGGATGAAGCCTCCTGCCACGATCATCGTCGGGGAAGTGGTGCGGCTGCGGGAGAAGCTCGACTGGTTCGAACGGCTCCCGCTGTTCGGCAAGCGCATCGTGGTGACGCGGGCGCGCGCTCAGGCAGGGGCGCTTTCCACGCGCCTGGAGGCGCTCGGCGCCGCGGTTATCGAAATACCGGCGATCGAGATCCGTCCGGCGGCGGATTACGGACCCCTGGACCGCGCCATCGCCAATCTGCCTTCATACGATTACCTTATCTTCACCAGCGCCAACGGCGTGCGCCACTTCGTGGAACGGCTCGACCGGTCCGTCTGCGATTTCCGCGCGCTGCGCGCCCGCATTTGCGCCATTGGACCGGCTACGCGGGCGGCGTTGGAAGCGCTGCATCTGAAAGTGGATCTGATGGGGAAGGAGTACGTGGCCGAAGGACTGCTGGAAGCATTCGCCGACCATGACCTCTCCGGCAAGCGCGTGCTGCTGCCTCGTGCCGCGGTGGCTCGCGATCTGGTGCCCGCGGAACTCACCCGCCGCGGCGCGCAGGTGGACGTGGTGGAAGCGTATCGCACGGCGATGCCGGAAAACCCGGGCGCGCTGCCGCTCACCGCGGCCGGTGCTCTGGACTGCGATTGCATCACCTTCACCAGCTCGTCCACAGTCCAGAATTTTGTTGCCCTCGCCGGCGCGGCGTGTCTGGCCGGGGTGCCGGTGGCATCCATTGGTCCGATTACCACGCGCACCGCACGGGAGCTGGGCATCGCGGTCACAGTGGAAGCCAGGGAATTTACCATCGACGGATTAGTGGAAGCCGTGCGCCAAATATGCGAGACTGGAGTGACTCCCCCGTCAGACCAATGAGACCACACATCATCGGCATTGCCGGTCCGTCCAGTTCAGGTAAAACCGAGTTGGCGCGACAACTCTGCCTGAAACTCCCGGGAACTTCCATCGTCTCGCTGGATTCCTACTACCGGGCCATCAGCCACCTCCCTTTGGAGGAGCGGGCCAAGACCAACTTCGACCATCCCGACGCGCTGGATTGGGAACTGTTGCACGCACACCTGAGCGACCTGTCCGGGGGGCGCCCATTCGAAGAGCCGGTCTATTCGTTCGCCGAACACACCCGGCTGCCGGGCACTTGCATCATCGAGCCGCACGAGTTTGTGATTGTGGAAGGGCTGTTCGTGTTTTACTGGCCGGAACTGCGCGGCATTCTGGACACCAGGGTATTCGTCCAGACCGATCCCGAAGTCTGTTTCCAGCGCCGCTTGCGGCGGGACGTAGCCGAACGCGGGCGCACGCCCGAATCGGTACGGCAGCAGTACGCCCGAACGGTGCTGCCCGGCGCGGAGTGGTTCGTCTATCCCACGCGAAAGTACGCGGACCTGGTGGTTTCGGGGGAAGAACCCCTGGACCGCTCGACTGCTGCGGTGATCCAGGCGTTGCACCAGGCCAGGGCAGCGGCCGGCGCGTAGCGCGGCAGCCTGACGGAACAAAAGCGCCTGCTAAAATAGAATTTTCCCCATGCAAATTGAAAAAGTGTACGAGCCACAGCGGTTCGAACCGCATTGGGCGCAGTGGTGGATTGACTCCGGCATCTTCCGCGCCTCCAGCAAAGCTGCCGGGCGAGTATTTTCGCTGGTTATTCCGCCGCCCAACGTGACCGGTTCGCTGCATATCGGCCACATGCTCGAACACACCGAGATTGACGTCACCATCCGCTGGCACCGGATGCTGGGCGACAACACCCTGTGGCTGCCCGGGACGGACCACGCCGGCATCGCCACCCAGATGGTGGTGGAGCGCAAACTCGCCGAAGAGGGCATAAAGCGCCGCGACCTGGGCCGCGAAGAGTTTGAGAAGCGCGTCTGGGAGTGGAAGGCGCAATACGGGGACACCATCAAGCGCCAGATGATCCGGCTGGGCGCGTCCTGCGATTGGTCGCGCGAGCGCTTTACGCTGGATCCGGGGCTCAGCCGCGCGGTGCGCGAGGTCTTCGTCCGGCTGTACGAGAAGGGCCTCATTTACCGCGGCGAGTACATGGTGAACTGGTGCCCGCGCTGCCACACCGCCATCTCCGATCTGGAAGTGGCGCATACCGACGTGCCCGGCCACTTGTGGCATATCCGCTATCCGGTGAACGGGATGCCGGGCCGCTTCGTGACCGTGGCCACCACCCGGCCGGAGACCATGCTCGGCGATACCGCGGTGGCCATCAACCCGAAGGACGAGCGCTATCTGGATCTGCACAGCAGGACGGTGCAGTTGCCGCTGATGGACCGTGAGATTCCCCTCATTCTGGACGATCTGGCGGATCCGAAATTCGGTACGGGCGTGGTGAAGGTTACGCCGGCGCACGATCCGAACGATTTCGAAGCGGGCCGGCGGCACAATCTGCCGAAAATTCAGGTGATCGACGAAAGGGGCGTGATGACCGCCGCGGCGGGCGCGTATGCGGGGCTGGACCGCTTCGAAGCGCGCAAGCGCGTGGTGGCCGACCTGCAATCGCGCGGCGACCTGGTCAAGATCGAAGACTATCCCCTCAGCCTGGGCAAGTGCGACCGCTGCAAGACCGTGGTGGAGCCGCTGGTCTCCACGCAGTGGTTCGTGAAGACCAAACCGCTGGCCGAAAAAGCCATCGAAGCGGTGGAGAGCGGCCGCATCGAATTCATCCCGTCCAACTGGACCAAGACGTATTACGAGTGGATGTACAACATCCGCGACTGGTGCATCTCGCGGCAACTCTGGTGGGGACATCGGATTCCGGCGTGGCACTGCCGGGAGTGCCACGAAATCATTGTGGCGCGGGAAACGCCGGCACGCTGCCCCAACTGCGGCGGCGAAGATCCGGTGCAGGATACCGACGTGCTGGACACGTGGTTCAGCTCCGGCCTCTGGCCGTTTTCCACGCTGGGCTGGCCCGATCAGACCGAAGACCTGGCCACGTTTTACCCGACATCGCTGCTGATCACCGGCTTCGACATTCTGTTCTTCTGGGTGGCGCGCATGGCCATGCTGGGGATCGAGTTCATGGGCGATGTGCCGTTTCGCCAGGTGTACATCCACGGGCTGGTGCGCGACGCCGAGCGGCAGAAGATGTCCAAGACCAAGGGCAACGTGGTGGACCCGCTGGTGGTCACGGAGAAGTATGGCACCGATGCCGTGCGCATGGCCCTGTTGCAGGGCGCGGCGCCGGGCACGGACATTGTGCTCACCGAAGAGCGCATGGAAAGCTCGCGCGCCTTCGCCAACAAGATCTGGAATGCCAGCCGGTTCCTGTTCCTGAATATGGAGCGCTCGGCCGTAGAGCCGTGGGTCCCGGAACGGCTGGAGGAGTTCCGGCCTCAGCCCGATACGGTCACGCTGGAAGTGCCCATCGAGGACCGGTGGATTTTCAGCCGGCTGAACAGTTGCGCCGAACAAGTGAATCGCGCCATCGAATCGTACCGGTATCACGAGGCGGCGCAGGTGCTCTGGCAGTTTTTCTGGCACGAGTTCTGCGATTGGTACGTGGAGCTGAAGAAGCTGAAATTCCAGGAAAACAGCGGCCTGACGCCGGGCTGGCGCAATATCCTGGCGGCATTCGAATCGGCGCTGCGCCTGCTGCATCCGGCCATGCCGTTTCTTACCGAAGAGTTGTGGCAGCGCCTCGCCGCTCATGCGGAAGGACGGCCGGCGTCTATCGCCATCGCGAGTTACCCGCAGTACCGGCAGGATTCCACCGACCATCTGGCGGAGCGCGAAATCGGGCTGTTGCAGGAGATTGTGACCATGGCCCGCACGTTGCGCACGGAGGCCAAGCTGGACCCCAAGCAGCAACTGGAAGGCACGCTGTATTCCCGCAACGACGCGCTGGAGATGGCCAGGCGGCACGCGACCGCCATTCAGAAGCTGGCCGGCGTGACGCTGGAATTCAAAGCGGAAGGGGCGCCCAAAGCGGCGGCCATGCGGTCCACGGCACAGTTCGACCTGGTGCTGCAGGTGCCCAAGACTCAGGAGGACGCGCAGCGGAAACGGATGGCCAAAGAGCGCGAGCAGCTTGTGAAGAACATTGCAAACTCGGAACGCCAGTTGGGCGATGAGACATTCTTAGGGCGCGCACCGGATCGCGTGGTGGAAAGCATTCGCAAAAAGCTGGAAGAATACAAGGCCCAGCTCCGCAAAATTGACGACGCATTATGAACGAAGTGGTACGTCTGGCGCTGGCGGAAGACATCGGCACCGGTGACGTTACCAGCCAGGCTTGTGTCCCCGAATCGCGCATGGCGCGCGGGCGCTTCCTGGTCCGCGAGCCGCTGGTGATTGCCGGCCTGGAACTGCTGTCCGAAATTTACGACCTGCGCGGCGGCGTGGATGAGCTTGCCGTGCTGAAGCGGGATGGCGATGTCTGCCACGATGGCGACGTGGTGGCCACCGTCCGCGGCCGGGCGCGCACGTTGCTGGAGTGCGAACGCGTGGCCCTGAACTTTTTGCAGCGTTTGAGCGGGGTCGCCACGCTCGCGCGCCGCTATGCCGATGCGGTCGCCGGAACCCGTTGCCGGGTGCTGGACACGCGCAAGACCACGCCGGGACTTCGTCTGCTGGAAAAGCGCGCCGCGGCGGCCGGAGGCGTCACCAATCATCGCATGGGGCTGTTCGACGCCATCCTGATCAAGAACAATCACATTGCGGCGGCCGGCGGCGTGCGGCAGGCCATGCTCGCGGCGCAAGGCTCCGGTTTGCCGGTCGAAATCGAAGTGCGCACGCGCGAAGAGCTGCACGAAGCGCTGGGCTGCGGCGCGAAGCACCTGCTGCTGGACAACCTGACGCCGGCTGAGGCCGCGGAGTGGGTCCGGGAAATCGGCGGGCGCGCCACGGTGGAGTTGTCCGGAGGCATCACTCTGGAATCGGTCCGGGCGTATGCCGAGGCGGCCACCGATTTTGTGTCCGCCGGCGCCATCACGCATTCCGCTCGCGCCATGGATATCAGCTTCCGGCTGGAATTGATCGGGCCGCAGATAAACGCCGATGAACGCAGATAAGAGTCTCGACCTGGCCAGCATTCGCGATGCTTTTCCCGAGCGCCGCATCGTGTACTACGACACGGTCGATTCCACGATGACCGCGGCGGCGGGTCTGGAGCCTGGCTCGGTGGTGATTGCCGGGGAGCAGACGGCGGGCCAGGGCCGGCACGGCCACTCGTGGCACTCCGAAGCGGGGAACGGTTTATATGTTTCGCTGGTGCTTCCGCCCTCTCCGGTGCTCACGCTGGCGCTGGGGCTGGCGACCGTCGAAGCCGTGGCGCAAACCACCGGCGTGGCCTGCGACCTGCGCTGGCCCAACGACCTCATGATCGGTCCACGGAAGGTGGCCGGCATCCTCGTCCAGCTTGTGGACGGGCGCGCCATCGCGGGAATCGGCATCAACGTGAACCACCGTGAGTTCTCCGCCGAGCTCGCCGGAGAGGCCACGTCGTTGCGCCTGGCCGCGGGCGGACGCGACTTTGCGCTCACGGAACTCGTGATTGAATTGCTGCACGCAATTGAGCGCGTTGTACCGGAAGATCAGGAAACCATTCTCCGCCTGTTCACTCAAAGTTCCAGCTATGCCGCCGGGCGGCGCGTTACCGTGGCCCTGCCCGACGGCGTCATCGAAGGCACCACCGTGGGACTCGATGCCGCCGGATTCCTGATCGTGCGCAAGGACGACGGAACCGATACTCTGATCCTTGCAGGAGGCGTACGTGCTGCTCGCTCTTGACGCAGGCAACAGCAATATCACCATCGGCGCATTCGAAGGGAAGCAGTTGATCTCCCAGTGGCGGCTGCGTACCGTGCACGAACAGACGGCCGACGAGTGGGGCATCCTGTTGCACAACCTGTTCGGGCCGGCCAATCTGGATATTGCGCAAGTGGAGGGCATGATCGTTTCGAGCGTGGTACCGCCTATCGATTCCACTCTCGCCGCGATGGCCGAGCGCTACTTCCACATGTCGGCCATGTTTGTGGGGCCGCGCACCGATCTGGGGATCGTCAACAAGTACGACAATCCTTATGAAGTGGGCGCGGACCGGCTGGTGAACGGCGTCGCCGGCTTCGCCAAATACGGCGGCCCGTGTGTGGTGGTGGACCTGGGGACCACGATTAACTTCGATGTGATTTCCAGAAACGGCGAATACCTGGGAGGCGCCATCGCGGTGGGAATCGGGATCGCCGTGGATGCACTGTTCAGCAAAACGGCGCGTCTGCCGCTGGTGGATTTCCGCCCGCCCAAGAACGTGATCGGCACCAATACGGTGGCCAGCATCCGCTCAGGCCTGTATTACGGCGCGATTGGCATGATCGATGGAATCCTGGAGCACATGGTGAACAGCCTGGGACCCGATACCGCGCTGGTGGCCACCGGCGGGCAGGCGCACATGATTGTGGCGGGCTCGCGATACCTCAAAACGGTCGATGAGCATCTCACGCTCGAAGGCCTGCAAATGATATGGGAACGGAACCACAGGCACTAAACTACTTCAACTATTTCACGGAAACGGAAGAGCACTTCCAGCGGGCGCGCGGCACCAGCCTGTTCCTGCTCTCGCCGCTGGATTGGGCGCTATTGGAAAGCTGGAAGAATTCCGGAGTGCCTTTGGAGGCGGTGCTGCGCGGCATCGACGCGGCCTTCGAAAAATGGCGCGGCCGCAGGGTGAAGACGCAGATGGTGAACTCGCTGGCCTTCTGTGCGCAGGCCGTGCTCACCGAAGCGCAGGTGATGGCCGGAACCGCACAGCCGAAAGTGCGCAAGGAGGCGGCTCCGCCCTTTGGGCTGGAGGAACTGCGGGCGTACCTGACGAGCAATGCGGCGGCGCTTCCCGCGGAGTACGAGTCCACTGCGGCGTCACTGCACAAACTGGCCTCCGAAGCCGGGGAGCATTACCACGATCTGGAAGCGCTGGAGCAGCGTTTGACGGTGCTGGAAGAACGCATGATTGCGCTGGCGCGGTCGCGGCAAACCGAAGAGGAGATGCTGGAAGCGCGGCAGACGCTCGACCGGCAATTGCGGCCCTATCGCGGCAAGATGACCGCGGACCAGCTCACCATGCTGGAGAAGCAGTACCTGGAGCGGCACCTGCTGGAGAAATCCGGCCTGCCGCGATTGAGCCTGTTTTATATGCGGTAGCCGGGCCCTACCCGCCGATGGAGTACATGGGGCGGGGCGGCGCGACGAATTTCCCGGAGTTGATTTCGTGGCCCACCCACTTGCCGGCCACGTTGCGGCGAACCAGGGCGGCGATGTCCTCGTCGGAAGCTCCGCCGCGCATCAGCACTTTCACGTCGTCTTCCTCAATGGCGAAGAGGCAATAGCGCAGTTTGCCATCGGCGGTGAGGCGGAGGCGATTGCAGTTGAGGCAGAAGGGACGGCTGACCGACGCGATGAACCCCACGGCTCCACCGCCATCGGCATAGGTGTATTCGGTTGCGGGCGCGCGCGGGTCGGGATCGGGCACCGGGATGAGCGGCGAAATTTCGCGGGACAGAGCGGCGATGATGTCATCCGCCAGCAGCACGCGGCTGCGGTCCCACAGGTTCTGCGCATCCAGCGGCATGAACTCGATGTAGCGCACCTCGAAGCCGTTTTCGCGGGCGTAGAGGGCGAGCGGCACGATATCGCCTTCCACCAGATTTTTCACGGCAACGGCGTTGAGCTTGATGCGTGAGAAGCCGATGCGCCGGGCCGCGTCCAGCCCTGCCAGCACCTTGGGCAGATCGTCGCGCCGGGTGATGCGGAAGAATCGCTCGCGGTCAAGCGTATCGATATGCACGTTCAAGCGGCGCAGGCCGGCTTCGTAGAGGGCCTCCGCCTGATCGGCCAGCAGCACGCCATTGGTGGTCAACGCCAGGTCCTGGATCCCCGGAATGGCGGCCAGGCGGCGGATCAGAACCGGCAGGTCGCGGCGCACCAGTGGCTCGCCGCCGGTCACGCGAATTTTGGCGATGCCCATGCCCGCGGCGATGCGCGCGAAGCGTTCGATCTCTTCGAAATCCAGAATCTCGCGGCGGTCCACGAAGTGCACGTCCGTTTCCGGCATGCAGTAGAAGCAGCGGATATTGCAGCGGTCGGTGACGCTGATGCGGAGGTTGTCGTGGACCCGCCCGAAGCTGTCGCGAAGTGGAGCGGGATTGCTCATTTATTTCACGGCGAGCATGCGATCGAGGGGCGCGAGGGCGCGCTCCATAATGCCGGCCGACAGTTCCACGCGCGGTTCCAGGTTGGCCAGGCAGTCGCGCAGTTTGTCCAGCGTGTTGAGCTTCATGTACGGGCACTCGCTGCAATTGCAATTTTCGTTGGCCACGAAATAAAACTGCTTGCCAGGCAATTTGGAGAGCGAATACTGGATGCCGCTTTCGGTCATCACGATGAATTCGCGCGCCTCGGATGCCGCACACCATTCGATGAGCGCGCTGGTGGAGCCGACAAAATCCGCCAGTTGCAGTACCGATTCCGGGCATTCCGGATGGGCGACCACCTTGGCGGCTGGATGTTCGATTTTGGCTTCCACCACGCGCCGCGCCGGAAACGTCGCATGGACGATGCAGGTGCCCTGCCAGATCTGCATGTTTTCGCGGCCGGTCTCTCGCTTGACGTAATTGCCCAGGTTGCGATCCGGCAGGAAGAGAACAGGCTTTTCCAGGGGTATCGAATTCACGATCTTGACGGCGTTGCGCGAGGTGCAGAGGATATCGCTTTCGGCCTTCACTTCGATGGAGGTGTTGATGTAGCTGACCACCACGTGGTCCGGGTTGCGCCGCCGGAATTCGCGCACCGGTTCGACCGGACAGGTGTCTACCAGGCTGCAACTGGCGGCGCGGTCCGGCACCACCACGATGCGGTTGGGGTTCAGCACCTTGGCCGTTTCGGCCATAAACCAGACACCGCAAAAGGCTATGACGTCCCCATCGAACTCGCGGGCCTTGCGGGCCAGTTCCAGGCTGTCGCCCACCACGTCTGCCAGTTCCTGAATTTCGGGCTCCTGGTAGTGGTGCGCCAGCAGAATGGCCTTGCGCTGCTTCTTCAGGTCGAGTATTTCGTCGGCGACGGTGGGTGCGGAAAGCATGTAAGGGATGACGTCTTGGTCTGGTTCTATTTTATCAAAGGCGCTACTAACGTCATAATGGATGAAGTGCGAGTCCTTTTGGTTTCAACGTACGAACTGGGGCGGCAGCCGTTTGGACTGGCTTCCCCGGCCGCGTGGTTGCGCGCCGAAGGGCACCAGGTGACGGTGGCGGACCTTTCGTGCAGTCCTCTGCCGGCAGCCGCGGCGGCGGACGCGGGCCTGATCGCCTTTTTCCTGCCGATGCATACCGCGACCCGGCTGTTCCTGCGGCTGATCGATCGCGTGCGGGCATTGAATCCCTCCGCGCATTTGTGCGGATACGGACTGTACGCGCCGCTCAACGAGAAGGTTTTGCGGTCGGCGGGAGTCAAGACGTTGATCGGAGGCGAATTCGAACCGGGGCTGGTGGAATTGGCGCGGCGCTTGAGCGCGGGCGAGGAATTCGTCAAGAGTACCCAGGTGTCGCTGGCGCGGCAGCAGTTCCGGGTGCCGGACCGGGCGGGGTTGCCGGCGCTGGGGGCCTATGCGCGGCTGGTGACCGGGGAAGGCACGCGGCGTGTCGGATACACGGAGGCCAGCCGTGGATGCCGCCACTTGTGCCGCCATTGCCCGGTGGTGCCGGTGTACCAGGGGACCTTTCGCATTGTGCAGCAGGACGTGGTGCTGGAGGATATTCGCCGGCAGGTGGCTGCCGGCGCCGAGCACATCACCTTCGGCGATCCGGATTTTTGGAACGGTCCCGGACACGCCATGCCGATTGTGGAGGCGCTGCACCAGGAGTGGCCGCACCTGACGTTCGACGCAACCATCAAGATTGAGCACCTGCTGAAGCATCGCGCGCTAGTGCCGGAGTTGCGGGCGGCGGGATGCCTGTTCGTCACCAGCGCCGTGGAATCGCTGGATGACAAGGTGTTGGAGAAGTTGGACAAGGGCCACACGCGCGCGGGTTTTGAAGAGGCGCTGCGTCTGATGAGTTCCGCGAGCCTGGCGATGGCGCCGACCTTCATCCCGTTCACGCCATGGACCACGCGCGAGAGTTTCGCCGGATTTCTGCGTGCTTTGGTGGCGCTGGGACTGGCGGACCAGGTATCGCCGATTCAACTGGCCATCCGGTTGTTGGTCCCGGAAGGGTCGCTGCTGATGAAGTTGCCCGAGGTACGATCGATGGTCCAGCCGTTCGATTGGAAGGGGCTGTGTTATCCCTGGCGGAATCGCGATGGCGATGTGGATGCGCTGTGCGCGGCGATTCAGGAAACGATCAAGCGCGAAGAGCGGCGGCGGACGCCGAGGATCGACATCTTCCGGAAGATCTGGGATTTGGCGAAGGCAGGAGAGTGGCCGGTCGAGGCGCCGATGGCGGCGCGGGCGACAGTGCCGTATTTGACGGAGCCCTGGTATTGTTGAGCGGAGCCTACGGAAGAGCAGTTAGCTCTTGTCTAATCTATGTTAAAACAGCGCGGGGTTAAGGCTCCATCGGCGCGGAAAACCGTTACAAAGCGTAGCCGAAATGCAATTCGCTCCAAATCGGCAGTGCTCTACTAATTTGTTACTGGATATTCCCCGTTGATTCAGGCGCATACGCCGAAAACCACCTTTGGGCCATGACCTGAGGCGACTATGCCTACTAAAGTTTAGGAGTCGGAACGAGGACGGACGCCGGATACCACAAAGAACCTGGTGATGTAGAGCCTACGATCCACAACGGCGCGGGAAAGGGAAAAAGGGAAGGGGATAAAACAGGAATCGCTTGGGTGATTGCCGTTCCTAAACTCTGGTACGCTGGCAGTTTCATGAACAGGCTCTACTACGGCGACAATCTGACGGTCCTGCGTGGCACGGTGAACGATGAGAGCGTGGACCTCGTTTACCTCGATCCACCTTTCAACAGTCAGGCGAACTACAACGTTCTTTTTCGCAGCACGGCAGGGGAAAAATCACGGGCGCAAATCGAAGCCTTCGATGATACGTGGCACTGGGGAGACGAAGCGGAGTTAGCCTTTGACGGCGTGATGACGGGGCAGAACTCGGACGCGGCGGAAATGCTTCGGGCCATGCGTGCGTTCCTGAAAGAAAACGACATGATGGCGTACCTCTCCATGATGGCCGTTCGGATTCTGGAATTGCGCCGAGTACTCAAGGCGACTGGTAGCATCTACCTGCACTGCGATAGCACGGCAAGCCATTATCTCAAGATACTGATGGATGCGATTTTCGGCCCGGAGCGATTCCAGACGGAAATCGTTTGGAAGCGCACGAGTTCTCATGGAAACGTCTCCATCGGCTACGGCGAAGTGATGGACACGATTCTCTATTATTCCAAGGGCGACAAGCCAACCTGGAACCAAATCTACGTCCCATACACCCAGAAGCATATAGACACAAAGTTCACGTACAAAGACGCGGATGGTCGGGTCTTCACTACAAGCGACATGAGAAATCCCGGTGTGCGTCCGAATCTCACGTACGAGTACAAGGGCTACCAGCCGCACCCGAATGGATGGGCAATCAGCCGGGAAAAGATGGAAAAGTATGACCAAGAGGGACGCCTCTGGTTTCCACCGGATAAGAGCGGACGCATCCGCCTAAAGCGGTACCTAGATGAGCAACCGGGGCAGAAGATCCAAAATCTATGGGATGACATTTCACCGCTCAACTCTCAAGCGCAGGAGCGACTGGGATATCCCACCCAGAAGCCACAAGCGTTGCTGGAACGCATCCTCGCGGCAAGCTCAAATGAAGGTGATCTTGTCTTGGACCCATTCTGCGGTTGCGGTACGACCATTCATGCGGCCCAGAAACTCAAGCGTGAATGGATCGGGATTGATATCACGCACCTCGCAATATCCTTGATCGAGAAGCGACTGAAGGACGCGTTCCCTGGGATAGAATTCGAGGTTCATGGAACCCCGAAGGATTTGGAGGGAGCGAGAGACCTCGCGGAACGGGACAAGTATCAATTCCAGTGGTGGGCTGTATCGCTTGTGAATGCCGTTCCGTTCGCGGGAAAGAAAAAAGGAGCGGATTCAGGCATAGACGGTTTGATCTACTTCAAGCCCGAAGGGAAGACCACGGAGAAGGCCATCGTTTCGGTAAAGGGCGGGGAAAACGTCAACGTGGCTATGGTCCGCGATTTGGCACACGTTGTAGACCGCGAGAAAGCCAAGATCGGCGTGTTTATCACCCTGGCGGATTCCACCGGGCCTATGCGGACTGAAGCCGTCAAGACGGGCTACTACGAAACGATCTATGGCAAGTACCCGAAAATCCAAATCCTCACCATTCGGGAATTGTTCGAAGGCAAACAGCCGAACATTCCGCTAGTCGATTCGTCCGCATTCAAGAAGGCTCCGAAGGAAAAGCAGGGGGACCAAGATGCGCTAAAGTTCTAGGCGCTGCACATTTTCTTGTTCACACCTTCCGTGCACAGTCCTGTGCACAGTCGAATCGCGTCAGCAGCGGAATCAGCGGGACGGTCGTTATTTAGAATCAGTAAGTTAAAGACTTCAAACCTCGGGACGCTCGAACCGGGCGGTAGACGCCGGCCCCCTTTTTGGACTTCCCTCAGCGCGCCAACTGAATGTCGAACTCGATTTGTACTTCGTCTTTCACTCGAACCGCGCCCCCGGCCGCTTTCACAGGCTTGATGCGGAAGTCGGTAATGTTGAGCCGGAAAGCACCGGCATAGTGGCCGCCCCGCTCGTGCACTTGCATCGAAACCGGCCGCGTCTCACCGTGCAGTGTCAGCTCGCCATTGACCTTCCAAGCCCCCGCGCCGGCAGGCTCCGCGCTGGTGGAGCGGAATCGGATCTCTTTGTAATTGGCGGCGTCCAGCACGCCGGCCCCGAGCATGGTGGCCTGAATATCTTCACGGTCCTTCCCGGACACATTCGCGTCCTGAACGCGCAACCCTGCCGCGTCGACACGCAGTTCCACCTTACGGCCCTCTACGTCGACGGCGCCGCCCGACAGCGGCGCGGAAATCTCGTGATCATGGCCGAACACCGAAAGAAGGCCGGCTTTGTAGACATGGACCGTCATCGCGGACTTCGCGGTGTCGATCGCACGTTGCTGGCCGCCGGCGACTCCCACGCAGGCCAGCGTCACCGTTGCGAGCAGGCATCGCCGGACCCTGCTCGTAAGAATGCGGCTTTGCTGCATAAGTCCCTCTGCCTTCAGGGTAACCAGGCAGGCGGCTATTTCGGGATATGCAAGCGCTAGGCGCTTGACCGCGCCTTCAGCCTGCAATACCGTGAGTCTATGCAGCGGCGCCGTTTTCTTGGTTCTCTGGTGACCGCGGCCGGTGCGCCTCTCTGGGCGCAGCAGCCGCGCGCTAACGCCAAACTGTGTCATCGCCTGGACGCCAAAAGTACCACGGACGACGATCTGCGCTTCCTCCAGCAGATCGGCCTGGAATGGGTGAGGCTGGAGTTCGGCGAAGGTGAGGTCACGCTGGATACGCTCCGGGCGGCGCAGCAGCGCTTTGCCCGGTACGGCATGCGGATCTACTCCGGCGTTCACTATGCTTACCGGTCGCGCCGCATCCAGTTGGGCGAACCGGGACGCGATGCGGATATCGAGACATACCGCCGCTTTCTTGGCGACCTCGGAAAACTGGAGATCCCCATCGCCTCCTATGATTTCCACCCGGCCAACACCTACACCACGAAAATGGTGGAGCACCGCGGCTATGCCACGCGGGAGTTCGATCTCGACGATTTCCGCCGGCGGGTGGAAAAGCGCCAGTTCGCCCGCGCGTATTCCGCCGCGGAGATCTGGGCCAACTACATCTATTTCATGAAGGCCGTTCTGCCCGCCGCCGAAGAAGCGGGAGTGAAACTGGCGCTGCACCCCGACGATCCGCCCATCGCCGAAATGAATGGCGTGGCCAAACTGTTCATCAATTACGAGGGCTACCATAGGGCGGAACAGATCGCCGGCAACAGCCGCAATTGGGGACTCACCTTCTGCGCCGGCACCTGGTCTGAGGGCGGTGAGGCTATGGGCAAGAACGTCCTCCAGATGATTGCCGATTTCGGCGGCCGCGGGAAGATCTTCGAAGTGCATTTCCGCAATGTCACCGGGCCGCTGCCGCACTTCGACGAAACGTTCCCCGACGAAGGCTACGTGGACATGTACCAGGTGATGAAAGCGCTGCGCGAGGTGCGCTTCAACGGCGCCATTGAGCCGGATCACGTACCCCGCCTGACGGGCGAGACCGGCATGCCGCGCGCGGGCACGGCCTATTGCCTGGCTTACATGCGAGCCCTGCTGCGCCGGGCCAACGAGGAGGTGGGATAGAAAGGATCGCAAAGATTCCTGGCAGGCGCGGTGATGACCGCCGCCGCGCAGGCGGACGCTCCTTCGCAACTGGCCGTGAACGGCGGCACTCCGGTGCGCGCCACGATATGCTCAGCGCCGTTTCGCCGGAGTGATGATGAATCCGAAATACACCGAGCCATCCGCAAGGTGTACCCGGCCATCGTGGGATAGCCCCCGGTTCATTGCCTCCACAAGAACGCCGCCGGATGCCGGCGGAACTCGTTCCACAACTCACGAAGCAGCGTTTTGCGCCCGCTGGTGTCCAGGTTTCGGGCGCGCACGGCCAGCCACAGGCCGAGCGCGAAAGAGACACTGAAATTCAGCAGTCCGGTGGCCAGCAGTCCACACGCGGCCCACCAGACCTCGCGCCAGGGCAACGGACCGCTCCAGGCCAGCGCACTGACGGCATACGCCAGCGACGCACTGGCCAGGGTGATGTGCCGGACTTCCAGGGGCACTCCGGCGAACACGCTCATAAAGGGAAGCAGGCCCAGCAGCAGGCCCAGGCAAATGTAGCCCGCGACTCCGCTGAAATGACGATCCACGGCTTCCCCGAGTTCCACAGCCGCTTCCTCGCCCAGAACCGCCCGGATTCTGCGGCTCTGCGCAATGGCCGCGGGGAACCGGTGGATCACCATCCAGTTTGCGGTCCAGCCGGCAAAGAGGCTCGACAGCCACAGGAAGCAGCCGGTGAGAGCGGCGAACGGAATGGTGAACGACCGCAGCAGGTGCATGGAAGCCAGCCCGTGCCGCGCGGTTTCCGGGGACAGGAAGGGATTGCCGTCGAGCCATTGCAGGAACAGGTCGATGAGAACCGCCAGCGGGATGGCGCCCAGCAGGTTCCCCACCGTGACAATGGTCTGGGTGCGCGCAATGGCGGCCACCAGCTTGATTTCGGCGTGCATGCCGTCGTCTTTTTCCATGGCGTCGCACAGCGCGGCCGCGGTCATCGACGGCATCTTGGACGCCAGCCGCCAGCCCAGAAACTGCATCAGCACAAAGCTCAGGGTGTAGTTCAAGCTATGGGCCACCCCGATCCACAAGGGCGCCAGCGCCATCGCGGCGAACAGGTATTTAAACATCGCGGTGAACGCCGTGATCCCGCCCGCGCCCAGCGCGCCGCACCCCATGAGGAACCATTCGCGCCGCGACCCGGCAATGTAATGCTCGCCGCTCTTGCCGGTGTGGGTCACAATCTGGCGCGCCACGCGGTTCACACTGTTGCGCAGCAGAATGTGAACACTGCGCTCGCCGGCGAAGGCGCGAATCAACATGCAGCCGAACGCCCGGCCGTCTTCCTGCCCGGAGATGACTCGCAAGAGCACCTCGATGCGATCCAGTTGCGCAATCACCAGATCCAGGCGAAACACCAGATCCGAAGAGACGCCCTGCTCTTCCATACGCGCGTGGGAAATGCCCGCGGAGACGCGGCAGCGGAGCACGATTTCCTGAAAGCGGCGGCGCGCGGAGGAATCGGCCGGACATTTCGCGAACACGCCCGCGGCTTCCACCAGGTCGAAAAAAGGCGATTCGGTTTCATACTGGTGGGGCATCACTTTCATCAGCGCGCGGGACAAGCCAATCGCCGCCGCACGCAGCGCGAGCAGGCGGACGGCCACCGGGAAATCGCCATCGGACGCAGCCAGGAAGTCCCGCCACGGAGCCACGGCGTCTGCGCCGAGACCCGCGAACCATTGCGCATCGTCCCGATCCAATTCCGCCGTCTGGAGCGCCGCGTAAAGGTCGAGGGCATCTTCCAGTTGGGGCAGCACGCGTCTTTTGACGCGCGTTAGGAATTCGCTTGCCAGGGAAGTGGCTTCCGGCAGTCCCGCTTCCGCATACACCCGGGCCGCAAAAGCTTTCACCCAGATCTCTTGAAACTTCTCCCGCAGGGCCGCTTGCTCGCGAATCTCTTCCGCCAGGCGCTGGAACCGTGCCCCGCGCTTCTCCGGAGGGGCGCTCTTCAGCCACGCAAGCGTGTCCTGCAGCCATTGCCTTTCCTTTTGTGCGCTCTGGCCGAGCGGGAGCACGGCAAGGGCCTGGACCGGGTCTGAGGGAAGAGTCCGCACTTTTTCTATGATCTCGCAACCCACCCGGCGCCTAACGATAGTTGCTTCCCCCGTATGACCAACGACACTCTGGACGCGGAACTGCTTCGCAACTCAAAATGTGACGTGCGTTATACTGGCTACCTGCAAAAATTACGTTCCACGGCCGCGATGCTGACGGGCACTCTGGTATGCGCCTGCGCGGTCACCCACGCCCAGGCGCCGGAGATAGGCCTGGCAAGCTGGTACGGGGCGGAATTCGATGGCCGGGTGGCGGCGAGCGGCGCCGTTTTTCACCAGGAGCAACTTACGGCGGCGCATCGCAGCCTGCCGTTCGGCACAACGGTCCGTATCCGCCGGACCGATACCGGTGCCAGCGTAGTGGTGTCGATCAACGATCGCGGTCCGTTCATCGAGTCGCGGATCGTGGATCTTTCCAATGCCGCCGCCCGACAACTGGGCATGCTCCTGCCCGGCGTGGTGCCGGTGGCGCTGGAAGTGGTGCAGGCGCCCCGCCCGGATCCCCACACGCTCTTCGCAGTCCAGGCGGGAACATTCCGCGTGCCGGCGAATGCGGAGCGCACGCGCGCCCTCATGGAGAAGCTTTACGGCTCGGCGCGCGTGGTTCCGTCTCCGTCCGATGCGAGCCTCCAGTGCGTGCTGGTAGGCGCCGCGGCGACGCAAGCCGAAGCGGAAACCCTGGCGTCAGCCGTGCGCAAGTCGGCCAGAGAATTCGAATCGGCGTTCATCGTCAAGCTCCCCGCTTCCCTGCAATCCGTGGCGGATTGACACGCTCCTCACGCGGGGCGCACTATATTATCAGTTAATCGGTTCTGAATTACTGTTGGTAACCCATGACGGAGAACGCAGCACCCCTCACGGACGGCCGCATCGCTTACCTGGAAGGTTTGGTGAGGCAAGGCAAGACCGCCGCCGCCGTCTTCACGCAATTCAGTCAGCAGGACGTTGACCGGATTGTCAAAGCCATGGTCCTGGCTGGACTTCAGCAGGCTCAATACCTGGCGCGCCTGGCCATCGAAGAGACGCGCCTCGGCGTGCTGGAAGATAAAGCCATCAAGAACATGGTGGCCACCGAGTTTGTCTATAACTACATCAGAGACAAGCCCAGCGTCGGCACGATTCGCGAATTTCCGGAACGCGGCCTGGTGGAAGTGGCCGAACCGATCGGGCTCATCTTCTCGGTCACCCCCATCACCAACCCCACCTCCACCGTGCTGTTCAAATGCATCATGGCCATCAAGACGCGCAATGCGGTGCTCTTCGGCCCGCATCCGAAAGCCTGGCGATGCTGCCAGGAGGCCATCCGCATTATGTATGAAGCGGCGGTGCACCACGGCGCGCCCGAAGGAGTTTTCACCTGCGTGGAAGCGCCCACGATCCCGGACAACGTCTACCTGATGCATCACAAGGAAGTGAAACTGATCGACGCTACCGGCGGGCCGGGAGCGGTCAGAGCGGCGTACAGTTCGGGCAAGCCCGCGCTCGGCGTGGGTCCGGGCAACACGCCGGTCTACCTGGAAAAGACCGCCCGGCTGGACATGGCGGTAGTGGACATCATCACTTCCAAGACGTTCGACAACGGCACCATCTGCGCCTCCGAACAGACGGTGGTGATCGATGACGAGATTTACGATCTGGTCCTGCGCAAATTCGCCGACCTGGGCGCGCACATCTGCGACGAAAGAGAAACCGATCTGCTGGGCCGCTCCGTAATCGATCCCAAGACCGGGTTCATGCAGCCCATGGCAATGGGCCAGAAGGCCACCGATATCGCGCGCGCGTGCGGGCTGCGCGTCCCGGCGGAAACCAAGCTTCTGGTGGCGCCCATCCGCGGCGTGGGACGTGAGCATCCGCTTTCGGTGGAGAAGCTGTTCCCGGTGCTCGCGGTGTATCGCGCGAAGTCCACCGACGAGGCGCTGCGGGTGTGCATCGACGTAAACCACGCCGGAGGCCTGGGACACACCGCGGTCATTTTCTCCCGCAACGATGCCATCATCCGGAAATTCAGCGAAGTGATGGATGCCGGGCGGATCATTGCCAATTCTCCCGGATCGATCGGCGCCCTGGGCGGGGTGTACAACGATATGGTGCCGACGTTTTCGTTCGGCTGCGGCACCGGCGGCGGCAACAGTACCACCGACAACGTCAACCTGTATCACTATCTGAATATCAAGCGCGTGGCCCGGAGGACTCAAGCCCATATGTGGTTTCGCGTTCCCAATCAAATTTACTTCAACATGAACGCCGTAGAGAACCTGCGCCAGTTTCCATCGCGCGCCACGCTCATCGTCACCAATCCCATGCTGGAGCAGATGGGCCACGTGGCGGTGGTGCGCCGTTCCATCCCGGAGCAGACTCTGGTGCGCGTGCTGGCCATTCCGGACGCCGAACCGGAGGTCAAAGCGGTCATGCAGGGAGTGGAAGCGCTCACGCTGCACCAGGCGGATCAAATCATTGCGTTGGGCGGCGGGTCGGTAATCGACGCGGCGAAAATCATGAAGCTGAAGTACGAATCGCCGGAGGCAGACCTGGAGGAACTGGCGGCGCCGTTCCTGGACATCCGCAAGCGAGTGGTGCAATACCCCGCGGCGAAAGCCAACCCGGTGCGCCTGATCGCCATTTCCACCACGAGCGGCACCGGCAGCGAGGTCACGCCCTTCGCCGTCCTGATCGATAAGGAACGCGGACGCAAGGTCACGCTGGCCGACTACTCGCTGAGTCCCGACGTGGCCATAGTGGATCCGCAGTTTGTGATGTCCATGCCGAAGGGCCTGACGGCCGATACCGGCATCGACTGCCTGACGCACGCGCTGGAGGCGGGCGTCTCGATTCACGCGTCCCCCTACACGGACTCGAATGCCATGCAGGCGATTCGCCTGGTGTTCCGGTATCTGCCCACCGCCTACGAGCAGCCGGGCGATGAAGAGGCGCGCAGCATGATGCATAACGCGGCCTGCATTGCGGCGCTGGCGTTTTCCAACGCGTCGGTGGGGGTCAACCACGCGCTGGCTCACGCGTTCGGCGCGCGCTTCGGCGTATCGCACGGGCGGGCAAATGCGCTGATGCTGCCGCACGTGATCCACTACAATGCCTCGGTCCCTTCCAAGTTCATGCCGTCTCCGAACCAGCGGGCGTATGTGGCGCACAAGAAGTATGCCGCGGTGGCGGACCTGCTGAACCTGGGCGGCGACACGGTGGCGGAGAAGGTGGCGAACCTGGTGGCGGCGACGTCGCAGTTGCTGGACCGGCTGGGCATTCCGCGCTCCATCGCGGAGCTGGGGATCCCCGAGGCGGAGTTCCAGCGCGCCTTGCCCGATCTGGCCAAGATCGCGTTCGACGACCCCTCCTGGCGCTCCAACCCGCGCATGCCGCTGGTGGCCGAACTGATCGAGCTGTTCTGGAGCGCATACCGCGGGCGCTGCCCGGTCGAAGCCAAACAGGTGAACGCGAAAGAATGGTCGCACGTATGACAGAGAACTGCATCAACATCAAAATCGACCCGGAGCAGGTGGCCCATACCTTGCGGCAGGAGGCCGTGGAGCAACTGGCCGGCGCCGGGAACGAAGTGCTTCTGGATTTCGGCGCGGTCCCGCGGATCGATGCCAACGCCATTCGGGCGCTGGAGGAGCTGGCCGGATTGGCCGACGATCGATCCGTCCGCGTCGTGCTGCGCGCCGTCAACATGGACATCTACAGAGTGCTCAAGCTGATGAACCTGGCGGCGCGCTTTCGTTTCGTAAGTTGACGGCGGCCCGACCTTCACTTTTGCGCCCGAAAGTCGCTGGGTGGGGCAGGCGCCCGCCAATCCGCCATTTAAAATAGCGACTAGATGAACAGAAGCGAAATGTACCGGCGGATGGCCGCGCACCAGGGCCCGTGGGACATGATCGTAATTGGCGGCGGGGCTACCGGCGCCGGCATCGCGGTGGACGCGGCTGCGCGCGGTTATGAGTTGCTGCTGCTGGAGCAGAACGATTTCGGCAAAGGCACTTCCAGCCGCAGCACCAAACTGGTGCACGGCGGCGTGCGGTACCTGGAACAGGGCAATCTTTCGCTGGTGATGGAAGCCCTGAAGGAGCGCGGGCTGCTCTTGCAGAACGCGCCGCACCTGGTGCGCAACCTGGCATTCGTAGTCCCCGCGTACGATTGGTGGGAGTCGCCCTTCTATGGCGTGGGGCTCAAATTGTACAACCTGCTGGCCGGCAAATACGGATTCGGCGATTCGCGGATTCTTTCGCGTGAGGAGACGCTGGAGAAACTGCCGACCATTAATCCGGAAGGCCTGCGCGGGGGGGTGGTCTACTACGATGGCCAGTTCGACGATGCACGTCTGCTGATCGATTTGTTGCAGACCGCCGGGGGACTGGGCGCCACCCTGCTGAACTATGCCCAGGTAACGGCACTGGACGGGCATACGGTTCGCGTGCGCGACCACATCGCCGGCAGGGAGTTCGAGGCCGCGGGCAAGGTACTCATCAATGCCACCGGGGCTTTCACCGACGATGTGCGGCGCCTGGCCGAGCCCCGGTCGGAGGCGATCATCGCACCGAGCCAGGGGGTGCACCTGGTATTCGACCGTTCGTTTCTTGCCAGCGATCACGCCATCATGGTGCCGCACACCAGCGACGGGCGGGTGATGTTCGCCATTCCGTGGCACGGCCACACGGTGGTCGGCACGACGGATACGCCGGTGCCGGCGGCGGAACTGGAGCCCGTAGCGATGGAGCAGGAGGTGGAGTTCATCCTGCAGACCGCGTCGCTCTACCTGGCGCGCAAGCCGGAGCGCTCCGACGTGCTCAGCGTGTTTGCGGGCATCCGCCCGCTGGTGCGCGAAGGCGGAGCCGGCAACACCGCGGCACTCTCGCGCGGGCACACGATTCGCCTGGAACCGGGCGGCATGATGACCATCTGCGGTGGAAAGTGGACCACCTACCGGCGGATGTCGGAGGATGGCGTGAATCAGGCAGCCA
Source organism: Candidatus Sulfopaludibacter sp. (assembly GCA_031292755.1). Taxonomy (GTDB): domain Bacteria; phylum Acidobacteriota; class Terriglobia; order Bryobacterales; family Bryobacteraceae; genus Sulfopaludibacter. The sequence continues at coordinate 6,556 of JARLGM010000034.1, read as the reverse complement.
TACTGGCAGGTTTGCCACCGGTGGCTTGCGTCACGGCGAGTCTTCGCATTCAGCCGCCGGAGCCTGGGGACGCATTGCTCCGCGCCGTAAGAGACGAGATGGCCGAGACGGTGGAAGACGTTTTGGCGCGGCGCACGCGCACGCTCTTTCTGAATGCCCGCGAGGCGCTGGCGCAGGCGCCCGCGGTGGCGAAGCGCATGGCCGTGGAGTTGAACCGGGACACGGATTGGGAAGCGCAGCAAGTGGCGGCGTTCCGGAAAGTCGCCGGGGGCTACCTGCTGGCTCCGTAGACGGTGGTCGCGGGATTGTAGTTGCGCCAGTCGAACCAGTAGTCTTTCAACATGGCGACAGGCTCCAGGCACTGCCCTTTGGCCTGGCCCGAAGTGGCGCAGCCTTGGAAGTTCCATTCACTGCCGGTGGCTTCGTCCATCAACAGCGCACCCGGTTCCTGTCCGGCGATGCGATAAAAGTCAGGGGCGCCGTTCACTCCGGGAATGCGGTCGCGGAATGCGCGGACGGATTGATCGTCAGGCCCTACGACGAGCAGGACGGGCTCGGAGCCCACATGATCCTTGACCAGCTTTTCCTTGACCACGCGGGCATAAGGGAAGGCGCGGCTGGCGCCGCCGGCCTGAATGCCGAGCATGACATCGCGGCCGGCCAGGCCGTGCTCCGGAAAAGCGATCACCGTGGGCGCGCGTTCCATGCGAACGTCCCAATCGCGTTTGGCGTAGCCGAGGACGTACCGGGGAACATCGTCGAGCACGGTCCCTTGCGGTTGCTCGGATTTCCAGGTTGCCAGCGTCAGCTCATCGGAATGAACCAGCGTCAAGCTGCGGCCCTTGAGAGGCCCGGAAATCGCGGCGCCGCTGATCTGCTGCCAGTAGGTGCCGGTTTCCTCGTCGCGCATGAGAAAGTTCTGGTTGTTGATGCCGGCCAGATGAAACGTGAGCCGCAGCCCTGCAATATCTCTCGTCCACACCAGACCGGTGTGACAGAGCGTTCAATAGGTGGCGACGATGGCCTGACCGTCAAGCACGTCGTTGACCACGTGATGGTACGAAATGCCGCGGATGGGATAGGCGCGCGCCGCTCCGCCGATGCGAACCGCGATCACCTTCTCCGCCCCATCCAACTTGACGTCGCGCGCGGCGGTGAATGAAGGGCGCTGGACCGGGTGGAACATCTGTTCATAGATGTTGACGCGGGCCAGGAACGCCAGCGCGATGACGAGGACTGCTCCGGCCGACGGAATGACGCGGCGCCACTTCCGCGGTTGCACGCGCCAATAGGCGGCCAGCGCCACTACTGACGCGAGCGCGGCGATAGCCGTGAGGATGGGACGGAACCTCGCCACAACCAAAGCGAGCGCCAGTTCCTGCGCGCCTTGATGGCGGAAGGGCCGAATCACGTAGATGGGATAAACGACGCAGAGGAGCGAAACGAAAAAACAACAGAATAGAAACAGGGTATAGATCCGGCGATGGGTAGTATTTGGCAAGTGTCCCTCCTGATTGCCAGCAAGGATATCGCAGCGTGGTGAGATCTGTAAATAATATAAAGAAGTTAGCTGGGCGGAGGGCTAAAAGCCCACCAGTTTGACGACCAGGCCGGCCAGCGCACCTCCGGCGAGAGGGCCCAGGATCGGGACGGGCGCATAGGCCCAGTCCGAGCCGCGTTTCTTGGCGATAGGAAGAATCGTATGGGCGAGGCGCGGGCCAAGGTCGCGCGCAGGATTGATGGCGTAGCCGGTGGTGCCGCCGAGACTCAGTCCGATGCCCCAGACGAGGCAGCCAACCAGGTATGGTCCCACGCCGGCCGCTGGTCCGCTCGACGAGACGGCTTTCGACCCGATTGCGCTGGCCACCAGAACGAGCACGAACGTGCCGATCACTTCGCTCGCCAGGTTCGCGGCGGGATTGCGGATCGCGGGCGATGTGCAGAAGCAGGCCAGCTTGCTATCGGCATCGGGCGTTTCGCGCCAGTGCGGGTAGAAGTGTACCCATACCAGCGTGGCGCCGCAGAAGGCGCCGGCGAGTTGTGCGGCGAGATACGGCAGGAATTTGCTGAAATCGCCGGTGGCTACCGCGCTGCCGATAGTCACAGCGGGATTGAGGTGCGCGTCGCTGCCGCCGCAGGCAATGGCCGTGAAGACGCCGGTCATCACGGCGAGGGCCCACCCGGTGGCGATCACGATCCAGCCGGAGCCCTCGGCTTTGGATTTTCGCAGGAGCACGTTGGCCACCGCACCGTTGCCCATCAGGATGAGAACCATCGTGCCCATGAATTCGCCGAAGCATAGTTTTCCCACGGCCTACTCCTCCCCCAGCCAATCGAACGAACGGGTCACGGCCTTCTTCCAGAAACCGTACATTTTCTCGCGCCGGTCGGCGTCCATTTGCGGGCGCCAGGTGCGATCCACCGACCATTGCGCCCGCAGATCGTCCAAGCTGGCGTAGAAGCCCACGGCAAGGCCGGCGGCGTAGGCAGCGCCAAGGGCGGTGGTCTCCTTCACTTTCGGCCGCACTACGTCGCGGTCCAGAATATCGCTTTGGAACTGCATTAGCAGTTCGTTCTCCACCATGCCGCCGTCGGTGCGCAGGACGCCGACGGGCACGCCCGCGTCCTTTTCCATCGCCTCGACGACTTCGCGCGTCTGGAACGCCGTAGCCTCCAGCACGGCGCGCGCCAGGTGGCCCTTGTTGGTGTAGCGTGTGAGTCCGGCGATCACGCCGCGCGCGTTGTGCTTCCAGTAGGGCGCGTAGAGTCCGGAGAACGCCGGCACGAAATAGATTCCGCCGTTATCTTCCACCGTGCGCGCCAAGGTTTCGATTTCCGGACTCTTGCCGATGAGGCCGAAATTATCGCGGATCCACTGCACCAGGGCGCCGGTGATGGCCACACTGCCTTCCAGGGCGTATTGCACTTTGGCGCCGCCCAGTTTGAACGCGACCGTGGTCAACAGGCCAAAGCGGGAATGCACGATCTGCCCGCCGGTGTTCATCAGCAGAAAACATCCGGTGCCGTAGGTGTTTTTGGCTTCGCCCGCGTTGAAACAGGTCTGGCCGACCAGTGCGGCCTGCTGATCGCCCAGAATGCCCGCCACCGGGACTCCTTTCACCGCGTCCAAGGTGGCTTCGCCGTAGCGCTCGCTGCTGGAGCAGATGCGCGGCAGGATCGGGCGCGGAATTTGGAACGCGTCGAGCAATTCCGCGTCCCAGTCCAGCGTTTCCAGGTTCATCAACTGGGTGCGGCTGGCGTTGGTGCAGTCGGTGATGTGGAGGCCGCCGGTGAGGTGCCAGACCAGGAAGGTATCGATGTTGCCGAAGCGGATCTCGCCGGCTTCGGCACGCTGGCGAAGACCCGGGACGTGGTCGAGAACCCAGCGGATTTTGAGGCTGCTGAAGTAGGTGGAAAGGGGCAGGCCGGTCCTGGCGCGGAACCGGTCGGCGCCGCCATCGCGGCTGAGTTCGCTGACCGCGTCGCCCACGCGCATATCCTGCCAGACGAGCGCGGCGTGCACCGGACGGCCTGTTTTGGCGTCCCACAGGACCGTGGTTTCGCGCTGATTGGTGATGCCGATGGCGGCCAGATCTGCTGGTTGCAGTCCGCCCTGCTGCATGGCCTCGGCGATCACCTGCGTCGTGCGGAACCAGATCTCGTCGGGATCGTGCTCTACCCAGCCTGGCTGCGGATAGATCTGCTCGTGCTCCTTCTGCGCGGAAGAAACGATGCGGCCGCCCCGGTCAAAAACGAGGAAACGAGTGCTCGTGGTGCCCTGGTCCAGGGCTCCGATGTACGATGGCATGCGTAAATAAGAATAACGCTCCTGGGGGCGTCCCTGTGATACGATCCTCAATCATGACCCGTCGAAGCGCGTTTCGAACTATTGGCGCCGCCCTGGCCGCGGCGCCGCTGGCGCCTGCCGCGCCGGGATCGGCCGGACGGCTGAAGCAGTCGGTGTGCCGCTGGTGCTATTCCAAAATTCCGCTTGACGATCTGTGCCGGCAAGCCGCGGAGATCGGCCTCAGCGGCATCGACCTCGTGGAGCCGGACGAATGGCCTACCGTCCGCAAATATGGCCTGGTACCCACCGTCACGCAGGGCAAATCGAGCATACCGGATGGGTGGAATCGCAAGGAGAGTCACGACCGGCTGGAGGCCGAAATCCGCGCGCGCATCACCCGCGCGGCCGAGGCCAAAGTGCCGAACGTGATCACATTCTCGGGCAATCGCAAGGGTATGAGCGACGATGAAGGCAAAGCCAACTGCATCGCGGGCCTGAGCCGCATCAAGAAATTCGCCGAAGATAACGGCGTGACCGTGGTGCTGGAGTTGCTGAACAGCAAGGTGAACCACAAAGATTACCAGTGCGACCACACAGCATGGGGCGTGGACGTGATGAAGGGCGTGGATTCGCCGCGCGTGAAACTGCTGTACGACATCTACCACATGCAGATTATGGAAGGCGACATCATCCGCACCATCAAGGACAACTTCCAATACATCGGCCACTATCACACCGGCGGCGTGCCCGGCCGGCACGAACTGGACGATACCCAGGAATTGCAGTGGCGCACCATTGCCAAGGCGATTGCGGACATGAATTTCCAGGGCTACTTCGCGCATGAATTTGTGCCCGTGCGCGACCCCATCACTTCGCTCAAAGAGGCCGTGACGCTGTGTACCGTTTAGTCATGCTGGCCTTCGCCGCTTTGCCGCTTGTGGCACAGCAATATGACGTAGTCCTGGCGAACGGGCGCGTCATGGATCCGGCGTCGAATCTGGACGCCGTGCGATTCGTGGGGATCGCGAGCGGGAAAATCGCCGCCATTTCCGCGACGCCGTTGCGCGGGCGGGAAGTGGTGGACGTGAAGGGACTGGTGGTGGCGCCCGGTTTTATCGATGTCCATCAGCACCGCATCAACCCGGAAAACTACGCCTTCAAGGCGCGCGACGGCGTGACCACGGCGCTCGAAATGGAGGTGGGGGTCTCGCCCGTTCCGCCGTGGTATGCCGAACGCGAAGGCCATTCGCTGATCAACTTCGGCGCCACCGTGGGCCACATTCCGGCACTCATGACGGCCATGCACGACAGCGGCACGTTCCTGCCGCATGACGCCGCGGCGAACCGCGTGCCCACCGCGGCGGAGCATCAGGAAGCGCTGCAACTGCTGCGCCGCGGACTCGCGGACGGCGCGCTCGGCATCGGCATGGGGATCGCATATGTGAAGGAGACGCGCGCCCAGATTCTGGACATATTTCGCCTGGCGGCGGAGACCCATGCCACCATCTTCGTCCACATGCGCAATAGCGGACCGGTGGAGCCGGGCGCCATCGATTCGCTCCAGGAAGTGCTGGCCGACGCCGCGGCGACGGGCGCTTCGCTCCACGTGGTCCACATCACAAGCACCTGTCTTGCCGAAACGCCGGTCTGTTTGCAGATGATTGCAGGCGCGCGCAAACGCGGGATGGACGTCACCACGGAGGCTTATCCGTATACCGCCGGGATGACCGACCTGGGGTCGGCCATTTTCGACGAAGGCTGGCAGAACCGGCTGGGCCACATCAGCTACGGCGATCTGCAATGGGCGGCGACGGGCGAGCGCCTCACCGCCGAAAGCTTCGCGCGTTACCGCAAGCAGGGTGGCATGGTGGCCATCCACGGGATTCCCGAAGCGGTCGCGCGCGCGGCGATGGCTGACCCCACGGTGATCGTGGCGAGCGACGGCATTCTGGACGAGGGCAAGGGGCATCCGCGAGCGGCGGGCACATTCTCCCGCGTGTTGGGCCGGTACGTTCGCGAGCAGCACGCGCTCCCCCTGATGACGGCGTTGAATAAGATGACTGCGATGCCCGCCGCGCGACTCGGGCTGAAGGATCGGGGCCGGCTCGCAGTAGGGGCGGATGCCGATATCACGGTGTTCGACCCGGCCCACGTGACCGACCGAGCCACGTTCGATTCGCCCGCGCAGTATTCCGAGGGCATCCCGTACGTGCTGGTGAGCGGAAGGTTCGTGGTGAAGGAAGGCAAGTTGCAGAGCGTGACGCCGGGGCAGGCAATTCGGCGGCACTGAACTACCGCCTATCCTTCAATACTGTTCAGCTAAGATACGCGAACTTTCAGTATCCCCCGGAGTCGCACCAATTTCCGAGTCGTCGACACGGACGAAGCAGCCGTCGGCTGACGCAAGCGCGTTTATGGGGAGTAATCGTCTGTAGGGGAGGACCTACGCTCACGCGGGTCGGGCGCGGTTTACAGCCGCTTGCCTCTGGCCGGCTGGCCGGACATCAGAAACGTGCTCGGGAACCGTCCCGTCCCACAGAGTTTGAATGTTCCAAAATCCTTGTACCAATCACCTTCCGGCACATCCGGATCTTGTGACTTCCAGTTGGCTAATTCGAATAGGTCCTCCATCGAGACTTGGCGTTTCTTGGCGCGATCACGCAGGTGGGCCCACCTCTCTCTTGGGAGATTCTCCCACTGGATTTTGGGCATGATTCAGCGACCCAGGATCAAAGTGCGGAACTCGTCCACCAACCGGTCCTGATCGTT
>JARLGM010000033.1 GCA_031292755.1 Candidatus Sulfopaludibacter sp. | reverse complement strand
TTCCTGGATGAAATCGCCAATATCTCGCAAGGCCTCCAGTCCAAGCTGCTGCGCACCCTGGAGACGGGCGAGTTCGAACGCGTAGGCTCCTCCAAAACCCGGCGCGTGGACGTGCGCGTCTTTTCCGCTACCAATGCCGATCTGAACACCGCCGTCGCCGAGGCGCGCTTCCGCCAGGACCTGCTCTTCCGGCTGAACACCATCGAAATCCGCCTGCCTCCCCTGCGCGACCGCCGCGAGGATATTTCCGTGCTGGCGGCCCACTTCCTGCGGCAACATGCCGAGCATTATCGCAAGGCCATCACCGGCTTCGACGAAGGCGCGGTCAAGGCGCTGCTGGCGCATTCCTGGCCGGGCAACGTCCGCGAGTTGGATCACGCCGTCGAACGCGCCGTGCTGATGGCGCAGGGCGACGCCATCAAAGCGGCCGACCTGGGTTTGCGGGCGGGCCGCGAAGGGCCGCCGCGCCTGGAAGAAATGAGCCTGGAAGACGTGGAAGCTCTCCTTATTAAGAAAGCGCTGGCGCGGTTCAATGGAAATGTCAGCCACGCCGCCAACGCACTCGGCCTGAGCCGCAGCGCGTTGTACCGGCGTCTGCAACGATATGGGTTGTAGCGGAAGGCGGCAGGCAAGTGTCTGATCATTTCGACCCGGCAGAGCAGCAGCACAAGCCCGCGCGCATCGGCTACGAAGGGCGCGTGGTCCTGCTGGCATTTCTGGCCGGGCTGCCCGGTTCGGTGTGTGCCCTGCTGCTGCTGTGGTTCTGGGTTCCGGGCATCAAGCTGAATCTGCAAACCACGCTCACGGTGGTGATCGTGGGCATCTGGGTCGGCTTCGCCATGGCGGTGCGGGAGCGGGTGGTGTTTCCCCTCCAAACCCTTTCCAACCTGTTGGGCGCGCTACGCGAGGGCGATTTTTCGGTCCGCGGGCGCTCCCCCCGGCCCGACGATGCCCTGGGCGAAGTGATGCGCGAAGTCAATACCCTGGGCAGCACCTTGCGCGAGCAGCGGCTCGGCGCCATGGAAGCCACCATGCTGCTGCGCACGGTGATGCGCGAGATCGACGTCGCCATCTTTGCCTTCGATGAAAACCAGCGCCTGCGGCTGGTCAATCGGGCCGGAGAGCGGCTGCTGGATCAACCCCCCGAAAAACTCCTGGGGCAGACGGCGGACGAACTGGCCCTCGACGTGTGTCTCGATGGTCCCGAACAGGCCACCTTGCAAGCCGTGTTCCCCGGCGGCGCAGGGCGGTGGGGCGTACGGCGGACGCGCATTCGCGAACGCGGGCTGCCCCTGGAACTGGTGGTGATCAGCGACCTCACCAAAGCGCTGAGTGAGCAGGAACTACAGGCCTGGCAGCGGCTGGTGCGCGTATTGGGCCACGAATTGAACAATTCGCTGGCTCCCATCAAGAGCATCGCGGGCAGCCTGGAATCCATCATCGCGCGCCCCGAACTGCCCGACGATTGGCGCGACGATATGCGCCGCGGGCTGCACGTCATCGTCTCGCGGTCGGAAAGCCTCAGCCGTTTCATCGGTGCTTATGCCCGGCTGGCTAAGCTGCCCCGGCCACAGTTGCAGCCCTTGGATGTGGCTTCCTGCGTGGAACGCGCGGTCAGCTTCGAAACGCGCCTGCCGGTGGCGGTGCAGCCGGGTCCGCCCGTTACCGTGCAGGGCGACCCCGATCAACTGGAGCAGGTGCTGATCAACCTGCTGCGCAATGCCGCGGATGCGTCTCTCACCACCAACGGAGGCGTCCGCATCGGATGGCGCCGCGATAGCGCCATGCTGGAAATCTGGATTCGCGACGAGGGACCGGGCCTTTCCAGCACCGCCAACCTCTTCGTTCCGTTCTTCACCACCAAACCCGGCGGCTCCGGTATCGGCCTGGTGCTCAGCCGGCAGATCGCCGAAGGGCATGGCGGAGCGCTGGCGCTGGAGAACCGCACCGATGGCCCAGGCTGCATTGCGCGCTTGCGGCTGCCGGCATAGTATCTTCAGTACCCTACCTATCCAAAGTAAACTATCTTTCCCACCACTCATTTTATTTAATTGAACTTAGTAAGAAATCGGACATGTTGCGGTACGTACTTGTCATCGAGCGTACTAGATCTTGATTATCGGCCAACAGATATGAACCCTTCGGACCTGGGCACCATCGCGCTTCCTGAACCGGAAACCCTGGAGCAAACCGGACTCGCGGAGTCGCTGATAGAACAACTGATCGTCAAGATTCTCTACTTCCGTGGAGACCTTTACGGGCAGGATTTATCGCGGGCTGTCGGGCTGAGGTTCAGCGTCATTCAGGATATCGTCGAATCGCTCAAGCTGCGCCACCAGGTGCAGGTGAAGCGGTCGCTCGGCGTGGGCAATGTAGGAGCGGTGTTCGCGCTCACCGAAGCGGGCCGCGCCCGGGCCCATGAGTATCTGGAGGCCAACCAATACGCCGGGCCGGCGCCGGTGCCTCTGGAACAGTATTGCGAAGTGGTGCGGCACCAGAAGCCGCGTGAAGGCTGGCTCACCCGGGAGGCGTTGCGCCGCGCCTTTAAGGGTATGGTGCTCACCGAGCAAGTGCTGAATCAGATGGGGCCTGCGGTGAGTTCGGGCGCTTCGCTGTTGATCTACGGAAAGCCCGGCGACGGCAAGACCTTTCTGGTGGAACAACTCCGAAACCTGGAAACGATGGCGATTTATGTGCCCTACGCCATCGAATGCCAGGGCAACATCGTGCAGGTGTTCGATCCCATCTACCATCAGCCGCTCGAGGAAGCCGAGCCCAGTGTCCTGACCGTGGCGCTGGAGGGATCCACCGACCGGCGGTGGATCAAGTGCAAACGGCCCTTCATCGTTTCCGGTGGCGAATTGTCGCTTGACATGTTAGACCTGCGCTTCAACCAGAACTCCAAAATCTACGAAGCGCCGTTCCAGTTAAAGGCCAACAACGGCATCTACCTGATTGACGACTTCGGACGGCAGCGTGCCACGCCCGCGGAGGTGCTGAATCGCTGGATCGTCCCCATGGAGCGGCGGGTGGACTACCTGAGTTTCCTGACGGGCGGGAAGATGACCGTGCCCTTCGAAGCGTTCCTGGTTTTTTCCACCAACCTCAACCCCGCCGATTTGGGCGATGAGGCTTTTCTGCGCCGCATTCAATACAAGATGCTGATGCGCGGCCCGGCCGAGAATGAATTCATCCGCATCTTCGAGGGCTTCTGCAACCAGCGGCGGCTGCCCTTCGCCAAAGGCCTGGTGCAGCGCTTCATCGACCGGCGATACCGCCTGACCGGTAAGGTATTCCGCCGCTGTCACCCGCGCGATGTCCTTACTCACGCGCTGAACATCATCCATTTCGAGAAACTGCCGTTCGAATTGAACGAGCAGATTCTGGACCGGGCGTACGAAAGCTGTTTTGTGCAGGAGGAGGAATCGGCGCCTATGGGCGATGCGATCATCATGCCGGCATCGGTGCAAAACTGTGCCGATCACTGGGGCGACAAACTGGCGCACATTCCGACGGCGTTCGGCACCCTGGCCTACGTCACCTCTTTCCGCAATCGCACCAGCGGCGGATATTACGAAGTGACATCCGTCCGCGAGTACGGGGAAGCCGAGACCACCCGGGCGCTGGCGCGCCTGCACACCCAGAGTTTTCGTGAGTGGCTGAACCTGAACCTGGAACAGCAGTGCCGCGACCTGGCGTTGCACGTGGCGTCCACCGAAGGCGGAGTCACCCGTTTGCGCATGGACCTGCCCGAGCTTTCGCGCCACCTGGTCCCGGCCGATGCCAGCGCCGCGGAATCCCAATTGTTCGCCAGCGACTTGATGACGGTGCTGGAGACGGTTAGTCCGCGCCCGCAACCGCAAGCGTTGGACGATGACGATTGGCAGGCGCCGCAGGTGAAGCCCAGGGATCGCGTAGCATAGGAGGGTGCGCTCGCCTGGCTGGCGCATCACGCGGTTCTAGGCGGCCAATTCGGTCAACAGGCGGACGGCCGCGCCCACATCCTGCAGCCACTCGCCGGGCGCGGCGCCTTCGCGCTCCACGTTCAGGGGGCCGCGGAAGCCCAATTCGGCAAGGGTACGCACAAAGCGGTCGATGCCGACGGCGCCGTGGCCCAATGCACGCTCGCTGCCCAGGGCGCCAGGTGTCTCTGGGGGCGGCCAATCGCCGTCTTTGGCATGCACCGAAAGTACGTGCGGGGCCAAAACGCGGAGAGCCGGGATCGGTTCGCCCGTGCCGTAGAGAATCAGGTTGGCGGGATCGAAATTGATCCCCAGATTGGGGCGGGCGCAGTCCGCCAGAAAGCGCAGCAGCACCTCGGCGCGCTCCTGTCCGGTCTCCAGGGCGAATGTCTGGCCGTGGCCGGCGGCATGGTCGCAAATGCGGCGGACCAGATCGCGCACGGCGGCGTAATTGGGATGGGACGAGTCCTCGGGCACGAATCCAATGTGACAGGCGATGCTCTTCACTCCCAGCCTGGCCGCAAAATCGCTCACCGCCAAGGTGCGTGCTTCGCGGTCCGCGCGGGTCGCGGGCGGAATGAAACCCACGGTCGCCTGCACGGTGGGAATGTCGGCGTAGCTTTCGCCGTCATAAGCGGCAAACACCGTGACTACGGTGAAGCCCGCGGCATCCAAAGACTCTTTCCACTGCGCGGCGGCGGAACTGCTCAACTCCATGCCGCCCGGCAGGCCGAGTTGACCGCACCGCACCCCCAGGCTGCACACATCCGCCAGGGCGTCTCGCCCGGCCCAGAACATCACACCCGCTTCCAACGGTTTCAAAGATTGCATAGCATTTTCGCTCCCTTGCGATTTCGCGATTCCAGCAATAACCGCATGACTTTCACGGCGTCCGCCGATTCGGCCGGCGGGCAGCGCTCCGGCTCCGTTTCGGTGTCGCAGCATTCGGCGAAATAGGCGATCTCGCCGGCGTATCCATCCCGCGTCGCCAGGTCCAGCGGCTGCGACCCGCCCATGGCGCTGTACAGCGTCGGCGGCCGTCCCAGAGAACTGTACTCGACGGTGCCGCCATCCAGCGTGACACAGTATTCCATGCGGAAGGGGAAGTCGCCGGAATTGTGCCAGCCGCCGGAGATCGCTGCGATGCCGTCCTCATAGAAGAGTTGAGCGTCCATGCAGTCGATTCCCAGGCCGGGATCGCAATAGCCGGACGCGCACACGGCCTTCGGCCTGCCGAACAGATGCAGGCACATGTCCACGTCGTGAATCAGCAGATCGAACACGCCGCCGCCGCTCTGCTCGGGCTCCTGCAGCCATCCGCCCCAGGCCGGTGCGGCGCAACTGCGGCGGAACGAGGCGAAGCGGCAGCGGCCCAATTTGCCGTTGGCGATCACTTCGCGCAGTGCCATGTACTCCGGGAAGAAGCGCAGCACCTGCGCCGTCATGAGCACGCGCTTGTAGCGCCGCGCGGCGTTGATCATGCGGTCTGCGCCGTAGGGGTCGAGTGCCATGGGCTTTTCGACGAGCACGTGCTTGCCGGCGCGCATGGCTTCGACTGCGACCGAATCGTGCAGGTAAGTGGGCAGGCAGAGATCCACGGCGTCGAGTCTGGAATCGGCCAGCACGGCTTCCAGGTCGTTGTATTTGCGCACGCGGGAGAAATCCATGCATTCGCCGCCCGCGCCCAGGTTGCCCCGGACACTGGTGAGGTCTCCTGCCAGTTTCTTCTCATCGCCGCTGTACACCGCCGCCAGTTCCACGCCGGGCAGGCCGCGCATCGCCGCTACATGCGTGCTGCCCATGAACCCGAGTCCAAGCACCGCGAGTCTCATTTCAGGTTAATTATACGGAAAACCTTGGCCTGCGATAGAATTTGAGACTCGTGCTTTGGAAACTGCTGATCTTTTCCGCGGCCATGCTGCACGCGGCCGATGTCGAATGGCCCGTAAATGGCGGCGTGTACAACATCCGTTACTCGGCGCTCACTCAGATCGCGCCCGCCAACGTAAGCCGCCTGCGTGTGGCCTGGAGCTACGATTCCCACGATTCGTTCCAGGATTCGGAGATGCAGAGCAACCCGATTGTGGTGGATGGCATGCTGTTCGCCACCACTCCTGCCCTGCGCGTGGTAGCGCTGGATGCAAAGTCGGGCCGCGAGATCTGGAAGTTCGACCCCAGCGGCGGCGAGGCGCGCCAGCGGCGCTACCGTCATCGCGGCGTTACCGTGTATCGGGACCGCGTCTTCTTCACCTGGCGCAATTTCCTGTACGCCCTCGACAAACGCACCGGGGTCCCGATCCCGGGCTTCGGCAACCAGGGACGCATCGACCTGCGCGAAAACCTGGGACGCCCGGTGGAGACGGCCAGCATCAGCGCCAGCAGCCCGGGCGTGATTTTCGAGGATATGATCATCCTGGGCAGCACCGTGCCGGAAACGCTGCCGGGCACGCCGGGGCACATCCGCGCGTTCGACGTGCACACCGGAAAGCTGCGTTGGATCTTCCATACCATCCCGCATCCCGGCGAGTTCGGGTACGAGACGTGGCCGAAGAACGCCTACGAAGTCTCCGGCGGGGCCAATGCCTGGGCGGGGCTGAGCCTCGATCCCAAGCTGGGCATGGTATTCGCAGCCACGGGCTCGGCGTCTTTCGATTTTTACGGCTCTAACCGGCTCGGCGACAACCTGTTTGCGGATTGCGTCCTGGCGTTGGACGCACGCACCGGACGGCGTGTGTGGCACTTCCAGGGGGTCCGGCACGATGTGTGGGACCTCGATTTTCCCGCCGCGCCGAGCCTGGTTACGGTAACGCGTGCCGGGCGTCCGGTGGAGGCCGTGGCTCAAATCACCAAGAGCGGCTACGTGTACGTGCTGGACCGGCGGACCGGCAAGCCGCTCTTCCCAGTGGGCTACCGCAAAGCGCCGGCCTCGGCGCTGGACGGAGAGAAACTGGCAGCGGAACAGCCGTATCCTCTGAAGCCTCCGCCTTTCACCCGCCAGTTATTCGATGAATCCATCATCACCAACCGCACGCCCCAAGCCCATGAAGCCGTGCTGGAGATGTTCCGCAAGCTCGATTCCAAAGGCATCTACACACCGCCCGGCGTCCGCGGGACCATTCTATTTCCCGGTACCGACGGCGGCGGCGAATGGGGAGGCGCGGCGTTCGACCCCGCGAGCGGCCTGCTCTATGTCAACAGCAACGAGCAGCCGTGGATCATTCGCATGGTTACTCACGACACGCGCTCGCTGTATAAGAACAACTGCGCCGGTTGCCATGGAGAGGACCGTAAAGGGTCGCCGCAGTTTCCGTCGCTGGTAGACATCGCACAGCGGCGGACCCGTGCCGAACTCGCCGCGGCGATTCGCGAAGGCACCGGCCGCATGCCCGGCTTTTCCCACCTCGGCCGCGGCATCGACGAGATCGTGGAGTACCTGGTGACGGGCCGCGATACCGGCGCGGTGGATCCGGCGCAGGCCGCGAAGGATCCTGGCTGGCAGAAGTATCGCAACGAAGGCTACATTCTGTTCCGCGATCCCGACGGTTATCCGCCGCTCACTCCGCCCTGGGGCACGCTCAATGCGATCGATCTGAACAAAGGCGAGATTCGCTGGCAGATTCCCCTGGGCGAATATCCTGAACTGGCGGCGAAAGGCCTCAAAAATACCGGGAGCGACAATTATGGCGGGCCCGTGGTGACCGCCAGCGGGCTGGTGTTTATCGGCGCCACCAACTTCGACAGGAAATTTCGCGCGTTCGACAAGCGCACCGGTAAGCTGCTCTGGGAAGCCGTGCTTCCCGCGGCGGGCAACGCCACGCCGTCGATCTACCAGATCGACGGGCTGGAATACGTCGTGATTGTCTGCGGAGGCGGCAAAAACGACGCACCGTCGGGCAGTGCCATCGTGGCTTTCACCCTCTAAAAAAGGGGACAGACGCATTTAAAAAATGCGTCTGTCCCCTTTTTTACAATTGCTCGTAGCAGGAGCGGACGGCGCAGCACTCGAATTCGTCGACTACCTGGCCGTCGGGCCCGAAGGGCTTATACGTGTGCTGGCACCAGAACGGGCCGTGGATGCCGGGAGGCGAGTTGGGGTCGCGATCGGCTTCGATGAACATGCCCTTCCAGCGCAGCTTCTCGCAGCGATTCATGCTGGCTTTCTGTTGTCTGAGGCTTTCCATGGTCAGGCCTTCTTTACCGCGTCCAGTAGCGCGCGCTTCACCGCCGTCTTCGCCAGAGTCACCTTGTAGGCGTTCTGGCTGAGCGGCTTGGCATCGCCTACGGCTGCTTTTCCGGCCGCTTCGGCGTTGGCGCTGTTGATGGCCTTGCCCACCAGAAGCTTTTCCGCCGCCGCGGCGTGCCACGGGGTTGCCGCTACGTGTCCCAGCACAATGCGTGCCGAGCCCACCGTAGCGCCCTTCATCGTCAATGCCACGGACGCCGCGGCCAGAGGCCAATCCAGCGCCTCTTTCTGCCGCACCTCGTAGGTGGCGGAGTGGGTCGCGCCAGCCGGCACCAGAATCTCGGTGAGAATCTCGTTCGGCTGCAGAGCGATTTCGCGCGACGCTTCATCTTTCGGCGCCACGAAGAATGCCGACACCGGCACCTCGCGCGGTCCCTTGGGACCCACCAGTTTCACCTTGGCGTTCAGTGCGATCAGCGCCGGTCCCAGGCTGGAAGCGCTCACGAAGTAAGCCGGCCCAGAGCCGAAAATGGCGTGATAGCGGTTTTCGCCCTCGGGTATCAGCGACTTGCCATCCTTCATGGCCAGCAGGCCCATGCCGTTGCGGAAATACCAGCAGCGCGGGCGCTGGCACAGGTCGCCGCCCACCGTTCCCATGTGGCGGATCTGCGGGCTGGGAACGCCGCCGGCGGCCTCGGCGAGCGATTTGTATTCGCCCTTGGCGTCGGCGCTGTTGGCCAGTTCGTCCATGGTGACCAGCGCGCCGATACGGAGCCCGCCGGCGGTCTTCTGAATGCCCGCGAGCTCTTTGATGTTCTTGATGTTCACCACGCGCTTGGGCGTGTGCAGATGTTCTTTCATGCAACTGATCAGGTCCGTGCCGCCGGCCAGCACATCGGCCTGGCCCCAGCGCGGGCTCAGCAGCGCGACGGCTTCCTGAACGCTTGCGGGATTAGCATATTCGAAGGGCTGCATTATGCGATCCTCCCTTCCAGTGCATCGAGCACGTGACTGGGTGTCATGGGAATGTGTGGGACGCGTATACCGATCGCGTTGGTGACTGCGTTCCCGATGGCCGCGCAGATCGCCACGGCGGGGGGTTCACCGAGTCCGATCACTCCGCGTTTATCGTTTTCCGGCCGGATGTCGAGGTGCACCTTGATGTCGCCGATGTCCCCGATGCCCGCCAGTTTGTAAAACTCCATGTCGGCATTGAGATACTTGCCGGTCTGCTGGTCGAAGAAGCGCTCTTCGTAAAGCGCCGTGGAAATGCCCATGATGATGGCGCCGTAGATCTGGCTTTCCGCCAGCCGCGGATTGACGATCAGGCCGCAATCCTGCACGGCGGTGTAGTGGTTGATTTTGACCAGGCCCGTTTCGGTGTCCACCGAGACATCGGCAATCTGCACGCCGCCCACACCCTGGTCGTTCATGCCCGGGGCGGGTTGGCGGCGATTGAAACTGCCCATTTCGGAAATCTTGCCGGGGCCGATTTTCTTGCAGGCGGTCTCCCAAGTCATCGACTTGTTGGGACTGCCTTTGACGCGGATGTGCCCGTCCACGGCCTCCAGGTCCGCGGGTTGGGCGCTCAGCGCCGGCGCGGCCGCTTCGAACAGCTTGGCCAGCGCGTTGACGCTGGAGCGGCGAGTCGAAACCGTAACGCCGCCCACCGTGCTGGAACCGCCCGAAGCGGCATCCGGCGGCAGATCGTTGGAGCCGATCACCAGCTTGACCTTGCCCATGGGCAGGCCCAGCGATTCGGCCGCTACCTGCGTGATGATGGTTCGCGTGCCCGTGCCGAGATCCTGGGTTCCGATTTCGACCAGCACCGAGCCATCCGGATTGATGGTGGTGCGGCAGTTGCTGTTGTGTCCCGCTCCGCCCCACGCGCTGATGCCGAGCCCGAGCCCGCGCCTGACAGTGCCGCTGCCGGAGCCGCGCGGCTTCCACTGGTTCTTCCAATCCGTCAGTTCGGCGGCCTTATCGAGCTGATACTTGTACAGCTCCACACGGGCTTTGGGCGCGTATTCCACGGCCTTTTTGAAGACCTCGATGGGATCCATGGCGATCTTCGCCGCAAAATCCTCCAGCGCGCTGCAAGTCAGGTAGGAAAGCTGCTGATTGTTCGGCGCGCGCCAGGCTCGCGAAGGCCCGGAGTTGATCGAAACCGTATCGTGTTTGATCCGCATGTTCGGGATCTGGTCGATGATGTACGGTAGCGGCATGTTGCCGGTGGACCACGTGTCGCTCTGCCAGCCTGTGATCGTGCCGTCTTTTTTTCCGGCGATCCGGATCTTGCCGTAGGCCGGCGGCCGGTTCCCCGCGATCATCAATTCGGCATCCCGTTCCAGGAACAGCTTCACCGGCCGGCCGCCTGCTTTCTGGGAAAGCCGCGCAGCCGTTTCTCCCCAGGCGTCCGGACCGAACTTGCTGCCGAAACCGCCGCCAATGTAGTCCATTTTAACTTTGATATTGGTGGCGTCCACCTTGATGTTGGGCGAAAGCTGCGTGGCCCAGGTGGTGACGTCCTGCGTCGAAGGCCAGGCGTAAACCTTGTCGCCCTGCCATTGAATCACCGCGCCGTGCGGCTCCAGGCAGCAATGGTTGGCGATCGGGATCCCATACTGTCCCTCGGACACTACTTCCGCATTTTTGAAGGTTTCGTCGGGGTCGCCCACCACTTTCTCTCCGCCCTGCTTGGTGCGGCCGGTGGCTTTGCTCAGGTCGTCGTCTTTGACCAGGTGCGGCAACACTTCATATTCCACCCTGATCCTGCCGGCAGCCACGCGAGCGGCTTGCTCGGTAGTGGCGGCCACGGCGGCGATTTCCCAGCCCTGATACTGAACTTCCGTGCCGGCGGGAGCGGTCACGTGTACGGCCTTCACGCCGGCCGATTTTTCGGCATCGCTGGTGTCTACGCCGGTAACCCGCGCGTGCGCATGGGGGCTGTGAACATAGACGGCATACAGCATGTCTCTCGGTCGCAAGTCCGATGTGTACTTGGCGCGGCCTGTCGATTTCACCGGCCCATCCAGCCGCTTGATGGACTTGCCCATCGCCTTGCGGCTCTCCATCGATGGCCAGCTATAGTCGGGTGTATCAGCCATTTTTCTTCGCTCCCTTCATTGCCGCGGCGGCTTCCAGCACGGCTTTGCGGACTCCCATATAGGTTCCACAGCGGCACAGATTGCCGCCCAGTCCGTGTTTCACGTCCTCCGGACTGGGGTTGGGGTGCTCGTCCAGAAAACCCTTGCACGCCATCACAAACCCGGGCGTACAGTAACCGCACTGCTGGGCGTCATTATTCCAAAACGCCTGGGAAACCGGATGCATCTTATCCGGCCCGCCGAGACCCTCGATGGTTTCGATGTTCTTGCCTTGCGCATCGATGGCCAGCACCGTGCAACTGTAGACCGACTTGCCGTTCATGATCACCGTGCACGCACCGCAGGTGCCGCGATCGCAAACCCGCTTGGAGCCGGTCATGTCAAGATAATCGCGTAGGGCGTCGCTCAGCGTTACAGCGGGTTCGACCGACACGTTGACCGGCTTACCGTTGATGTTGAGTGTAATGGGGATAGCCCCGGGCCCAACCACGCCGCCTGCGGGCGGTGCGGCGGTTGCCTCTTTTTCCAGCAGGCCCGCACCCAACGCTCCGCCTCCGATGCCCACTCCGCGAATGAATCCGCGGCGGGAGAACCGGCCTTTGCGTTCAGCGGGGAGCTGGGGATCTTTCTTTGAACTCACCAGACACCTTCCTTTCGGCCTTTTCAGTTGAAGTAGAACGGGAACTTTGTTTATTTTACCCCGTACGGGGTAGGGTGGGAACAGACCGGCCCGGTGGCTCACTTCGACAGGATGTCCAAGGCCTTCTGCGCGACGTTGGCGGGATTCGCCGCTCCACTGGAGAGCACGATCGCTCCAATGCCGGTTTTCCGGTTCATCAGCAGCGACGCCGTGTAGCCAGCAACCGCTCCGCCGTGCCCGAATTCCGTGTAGTTCCCCCGCCGCTCCACCTCGAAACCGACGCCGTAACCGTGAGTCAGCTCGAAATCCGCCGGTACCACGATCTGCCGCTGAAAACTCTCCAGCGTGCCGGTTTTCAGAACGCTCTCCGGCCCCTGGCCCGTCAGAAACGCGGCGAAACGGGCCATGTCTCCGACGGTGGTATAGATCGCGCCGTTCGGGACCTTATAGCCGCGCCCGGTTTGGTGTTCCCGCTGTGCGGTTTCAGAATCCACCCCTCCGTTCGGCCCCATCACCTGGTATCCCTTCGCCAGGTGCGGCGTCATGCCGGCATTCCACTCCAGAGCCGAGTGGGTCATTCCCAACGGCTGGAAAATGTGCTTCGGAACATACTCAGTGTACGGTTCACCCGCCGCCCGCGCCAACGCCGCGCCCAGAATGGCGAATCCGATGTTCGAGTAGGAATAGCGGGTTCCCGGCTCCAGAGTGTAGTGCGTGTGCGGCAGCGCCGCGATCAGCGTCTTCTCCCAGTTTGCCACCGCGCCCGTCACGTACTTGTCTGTATCGTCCGGTTCGCGCCCCAGCCCCGACGTATGAGTCGCCAGTTGAATCAGGGTGATGGGTGGCGCATCCGGGAAGCGGCCCTGCACCAGCTTGACTTCCGGGAAGTACTTTTCCACCGGATCGGAAAGGTGAACCTTCCCGGCTTGCACCAGTTGCTCCAGCATGAGTGCCGTAAACATCTTGGTGATGGAGCCGATGCGGTACACGGTGCCGGTATCCGCGGCTGTTTTCTTCTCCATATTCGCATCGCCGTAGCTCTTGGACCAGATGAGATCCTTACCCGAGACTACGCCTGCCGTGACGCTTCCCACCGGCCGCCGGGCGAGTTCGGCCGCAACCATGGCGTCGATTTCGGTCAACCGCGGGCGCAGGTTCGCGACGGGCACTCCCACGGCGCCTTCTTCCGGCCGGGCATTGGTGTTTTCGATTTTTCCATCGACACCAAGCCAGATTCTGGTCTCCAGGGCGCCCTTTCCGAACCTTGCCGAGTAAATATCCGCGCCCCCCGGCCCGACTCCTTTGAAGACCAGCGACTGCAAAGGACCCAGGCCGGACATCATCGATTGGACTTGCGCCAACTGCGGGCCATTGGCCAAGCCGGGGCTCACGGCTGAGTAGTCCGGCTTTCCCGACCCCAGGTCCACGATCATCTTGCGGAGCGCTGCTTCTCCCCCGGGCGCCGGCGTCTGGTCTTTGAGCCGCTTGGGGAAGGCGGCGGCCGCGTCCATAATCAGCTTGGCCTTGGCATCTTCCAACCGCGCCGCCGGCATATCCCGGCCATTCTGATGGAGTATCAGTACGGTGGGCCTCCCCTTCTCGTCGTCGCTGGTGAATTCGATTTCCGCTTTCACCACTTTCGGGAAGAACATGGTCTTCGATTCAGGGAAGATAGGTATCGCCTGCTGCGCGCCTAACCTGGTGAAGAGTTGGTTGTTTTCCAGAGTTACGAGCATGATGGGGCCATCGCCGCTACCCATCTGGTACGCGCCCACATACCGGCTCAACGTTTGGAGGTCGAGTGCGATCTCCTTCGGTCCGGCATCCTGAGCCAGGCAGAGCCCCGCTGCAAGGGTAAGTAGGGTGAATCGGAAAAGCATGATCCCGTATACCGCTTTCCGGTTTCAAACACAAGTGGCTGGCGCGTGTGGCTGGTGCGTGTGGGAGACTTCGTTATCGAAGTTAGTCCAGAAGGTGTAACTGCGGAATGGTGGTTTCCAGGCGCGCCGCCGGCTCAGGGGAAACCGCCACTAATACGGCCGCGATCGCGTATCCGGTGCTCAGCAGCGAGAGCCACAGAATCGGCGTGCGGTAGCGCGCATCGATCTGCACGACATAGTAGAGCAAGGGAAACAGTGTGAGGATTGCCACCAGGAATCCTGCGATGGGAACGTGCCGCCGCACCATCAGGACAATCCCCATGAGGCCCGCGAGGGTCACAAAGGCGACCGCGAAACCATGAACCGGCGTGAAGCCTTCGGCATCCGGAAACCAGAACAGCCCGATGCGTAACAGGGTCAGTGTGAAGAAGTGGCGCGGATGGCCGCGAATCCAGCCGAGTGCGCTGGACAGCCGCTGGTGAGCGTATTCCACTTCGCCCAGATCGCGGACTGCCGTGGCCTCCGCGCGCGAGTTGCCGGGGTGAAAATACCGCATCCCGGTGGGAAAATTGCGCACGATGTCCGGTTGGGCGAGGTCGTTATTGGAGATGTACAATTCCAGCCCCAGGTTGTCGCGCACGAAAAAAATGCTCTGGAACTGCCGGTAGTTCCGCCATGTCCAGGGCGCCAGGGTGGCCAGGAACGCCAGGGTAATCAGCACGGCGGAACGCCGGGCGTAGGCCATGCGATTCCGCCACATCAGGTAGGCCAGCCACAAGACGCACACAATCACACAGGCCGGGTTCAGCAGCACCAGCAGGCCGGCGAACAGTCCGGTGAATAGCGCTCCGCCGGCGCCGCCGCGAGCCAGCCGTCGATCCGTGGCCAGGCAAAAGAGCATCAGGCCCACCGGGCAGAAGATGCTCTCCGAATGAGGAAAGAAGTAAAGTATGGGGAACAGGACGACCACGAAAGCGGCGCAGATGCCCGGCAGCCGGTCGCGAAAGAACAACTCGGAGAGGCGCGGCAGCAGGGCCGCATGGAGTCCGTGCGCCATCATGTGGCAGAGCGTCAGCGCCGTGGCGAACTCCGCGGCTGGCTGAAATACCTTCATCAGTAGCGCGAGAAAGATGGGATACAGCGGCGGCAAAAGCGCGCTCGCTCCGGTCGCAATGGGGAACGGGTTGGCATACTGCCCGTGTTGCACCAGGTTGTGTGCCACCGCGAAGGTTTCGAATCCCGCGCCGAACCGCGCATTGTGCACCTGCGGCGCAACGGAAAGAAAGCCGGCGAGAAAAAGGGCCACGTCCGTCAGGCGATCCTTCGAAACCCATCGCCGGTTTCTTTCCAAAGTCATGATCACGCTAAGGATAGTCGAACGGCCCTGGGTGGGAAAATCCGCCCTTGGTGAATGCGGCGCTGTTTACTTCGGTATACAGCCTGCCGCGCGCCGCGGGAATCACTTCTTGCGCAGGCGCTTGATCATGCGCAGTTCGTTCTTTTTGCCGGGAATCATTTCGTAATGCACCTCGTCCATGAGTTTCTTCATCAGGCGCATCCCGAGGCCCCCGGAACGGCGGCTGGAGATCAGCTTGTCCAGTTCCAACTGTTCCACCGCCGTCGGGTCGAAACCCTGTCCGGTGTCGATGACGTCGATCTCCACGGTATCCCCATCCAGCGTGGCGCGTACCGAAACTTCCTTGGTCATATCGCGGCCGTAGGCGTGCTCCATCACATTGGCGCAGGCTTCATCCACCGCGAGTTCCATATCCGCCACCTCCCCGGGGGTGAGCCCGGCCTGCTCGGCGATGCTGGTCACGAAATCGCGAATCATGACGAGATTCTCGGTAGAGGATGGCACTTGAAGAATAAATGTGCGTTCCAGCGATGGCATCATTCCCCTCCCTTGACCGGGCATTCGGCATAGCGTTTGACCGCCGCGGCCACGTCGGGCAGCATATCGAAAATAGCGGGGAACCCCAGAATTTCGAAAACCTGCAACACCTTGGGCGACGGTCCGCAGATCTTGATATCTCCGCCGCTTTCGCGCAGTTCTTCCAGAAAGCTCATGAACACGCCCAAGCCAGCGGATGAGATGTAAGTGAGGCCCTGGCAATCCACAATCAGCTTGCGGTGCCCGGCCTCGATCTCCTGCTCTACCGCCGTTTCGAATTCCGGCGCGGTGTGAGCATCCAGAAATCCCGCCGGCGACAAAATCGTCAGGCCGTCCTGCATGGAGCGTTGAATCGTGAATGAAGTCGCCATATCGCTCTTGTTATTAGCTTAGTTTACCCGCAGCACCACCACCGTCATATCGTCCTGGGGGGCAATGCCATTCAGGAACTCCCTGACCCCCTGTAAGATCCCTTCCCGGACCGCTCCCGCATCCAGGCCGTCCGCGGCTTCCACCGCGCGCATCAGACGCGCTTCGCCGAACTGCTCCTGCTCCGCGTTCATGGCCTCGGTCACGCCGTCGGAATAGAACACCAGCGCATCGCCGGCGCTCAACTGCAGACGGTCCAGTTTCAGCGACCGGCGGAACAGCCGGTCGGATACGATGCCCAGTCCAATCCCCGGCGCATTCAGCAGCGATGTCTCGTCCGGCGCGGGCCGGCGCCACACAATGGGGTTGTGCCCGGCGCGCACATGATCGAACCGGAGCGTCTCCGGGTCGAAGGCGCCCATCGCCAGCGTCACGAAAGTCTTCTTCTCCGTGGCGGCATGCACATGGCTGTTGACGTTGCCGACAATCTCCAGCAGGTCGCTGCTGTCCTGCGTGGTGGCCGCCAGCAGGCCTTTGGTGAGCGTCATGTACAGTGCGGCAGGAACGCCCTTTCCGGATACATCGCCCACTCCGATCGACCAGCGCCCGTCGGGAAGCCGGAGAAAATCGAAAAGATCGCCGCCCACTTCCTGCGCCGGGTGGCACGAGGCCGAAAGGCTGCACGAGGGGATCTCCGGCGGACGGCTCGGCAGCATGTGTTGCTGCACGCGGTGCGCAATGGAGAATTCCTTCATCAGCGATTCGCGTTGCGAAGTCACCACCGCGGGCGCCGCGCCGTCTTCCACGGGCAGTTCGCCGCCACGCCAGGCAACCAGGGCCGCGCACCCCGCGCATACCGCCAGAAACAGGCACGCCTCCGTCCCCGAAGAGCGCAGCGAAGGCGCCGGTTGCAGCATCAGCGCCGAGCCGTTCCACAACACGCGCGCGCACCATCCCGCGCTGAGCACCGCCAGCAGGTCCAGTCTCAGAAAAATTGCGTGGTATGCCAGGAAGAGCAATGCTCCGCTCAGCAGAAACGCGGCGGGCGCCGTCTCCGAAGGCAGAGCCGCAGTGGAGAGCAGCAGAATTCCCGGAGCGGTGAGCAGCACCGTGGCCAGCCACTTATTGCGCACATGGCGGCCCAGGAACGCGGCGCCGAAACCGAACAGGCCCAGCAGCGCGATGTCCACCATTACGTCCAGCGCCTGCACCCCGGGATGCGCGGCGAAAATCAGGCTGGCCTCGTAATCGCCGGTCTGCTGGGAGCCCGGCAACCGCAGCCACGATACCGCCAGCGGCATGGCCGCCAGCAGCGGGCCGCACAAGAAACCTGCCAGCACTGAAGAACCCGCCGGCCGGTTCAAGATCGACGCGGAGAACACGCTGCGCAGCGTAACCAGTTTCGGCGGCGAACCGACGGCGTCTGTGGCTCCCGCCAGAATGACCAGCAGGAGGATCAGAAGAACCTGAACCAGCACCGCACCGAAAAAGTTTCCCAGCAACGAGGTATTGTTGGCCACCGAATCGTAACGCTGGTCGTAGCCCATCCAGTTGGACCAGTACACCGCTCCCCACAGAATCGATGTCGCACTGAACGCCAGCACGAAGCGGTGCCTTACGGCCCGCCGGACCGCCCAGAAGACATAAACACCCGCCGCCAGTGCCGTTCCCACGAAGTCGATTCCGATTCCCACCCCGCCCTGAAGCCAGTTGATGTATTTTTTCCGTTCGTTCAGGGCCTCATCCACATCGTGGGGATAGGATGCGGTCACTTCCGCCTTCACCACCCTGCCGCTATCGACGGTAGCTTCGAAGCGCTCATTCAAGGGAGCCGTGCGCTCAAACACGAACGTGTGGTTGTCGCCGTTCGGCGACCGGTCCGCCGAGGGCCGGAATGCGGCGGCGTCCTTGCCCATCAAGCGGTCCAGCGCGCCCGCGGCGAGCGCACGGGCCGCCGCCGGGTCCGTGGCGTTCGATTTCGGATATCCGGTCCACTGCCAGCTATTGACGTCGCCGGCGGTGGAGATGGACACAAGAAGGCGCCCCGCGCCACTCGGCGCCTTGAGCGCCACCCTGGCCTCTAACGGTGAGAAGCGCCGCGCCTCCGGCATTTCCGGGTGATGCTCCGCGAAGTAGCCGGCGCGATTGTCGGTATCGCCGGTGACCGTGCCGGCCCATCCCTGGGTGTCGACGCCGAACGCCGCGGAAATTTCGCGAGATCTCTCCTGGCTCTGTTCGCCATTGCGGTAGACCCGCCACTGAACCGCCGGATGGGCGCGTGGCGCCAGGTAAGCCAGCAAGGCGACGCCGGCGGCGGCGATTGCGGACCACACCGCCCAGCGCTTCACGCCACTATCTCCATGAGCGCGCCCACCCGCGTGACCCGAACTACCACCGCTGTCAGGTCGTCTTCCAGTTCGTGCTCCCGCCGCTTCTTCGCCAGCGCTTTCAGAATGTTGTCCGCCGCCGCCGGTCCGGTGGTGCGGACCCGCCGGGCGATTCCATCGGTAAACAGCAGCACGGAGTCCCCGGTGCGCAGGTTGACGCTGCCCTCATACAGTACGGTCCCGCTGCCGGGCAATTCCACCCGCTGTTCGGAACTCAGGGCACTGGCCACCACCACCCGCGGATAGTCCCCGGTGCGGGCATAGCGAACCGTGCCGGCGGCCGTGTCGATCACGGCATAGGCGAAGTGCGTAGCCGCTCCCGCGCCCTCCAGCAGGCGGCCCAGGGTGGATTCCAAACGCTGGATCACTTCCCGCGGCGAAAGATTGCGGCTCACGGTGTGCATCAGAAAACCCTTGGCCAGGGCGATGCTCAAGGCCGCGCCAATCCCGCGATTGCCGCCTTCGGCAATGAAAATCCCTAGGCGGTTGTTGCCCAACGGGTAAAAATCGTAGAAATCCCCGCCCACAATGCGCGCCGGCACGCATGCCGCCTGAATGAAAAGTCCGTGAATTTCCGGCGCCTTCCTGGGCAGGAGGTGCAATTGCGCCTCGCGTGCCGCGGCCAGTTCCGCCTGCATCGTCTGCCGCTGAGCGATATTTCCGGCGTAGGCCGGCCGCACCTCCTCCTCGCGGTATTCCCGCCCCTGCAGCGCCGCCCACGCTTCCAGACCCAGAAAGCAAAGACCGATGGCGCCTACCGCAGCCCCCAGTTGCATCCACGATGGGGACAGCGCCATCAACCGGGCCATGGAGGTCGCCACTTCGAAAGCCCCCAGTCCGAAGATCACCGCCAGCAGATCCATACCGAAAAACGCGCCCAGCATGATCCCCGTGAGCAGCACAATCCCTACCGCCGCGCTCTTCAGTTCTCCGTATTTGACCGCGTTGGCCGAACAGCCCAGCGCCGCGAACAGCACCATCAGCACGGTACGCAGCCACGGGCGCCTCACCCGCCGCCCCAGGAAGGCCAGAGGTAGCAGCAGTCCGGACGCGGGAATCAGCGTCACGAATACTACCTGTCCGGTGAAAATGGCCAGCACCGGGGCGCGAAACAAAGGCAGTTTCATCAGATCCAGCGCGAACTTGGCGGAACCGGAATGCAAGGCCCAGTCCGCCAGACCTTCGGCCAGTAGCATCCACGCGGCGTATGCCACGCCGAACAGCGCCGAGCGGGCCACGTTGCGGCTGAACAGCTTGCCGCGAAACAGCGCGTCCAGCGAGGTCATCTTGCCCGGATACAACTCCCGCAGGTCCCCTTCACCCGCCCCGTATGCCACGGCCACGCCCAGACCCGCCACCAGGAAACTGAGTGCCACGGCAACCAGCGGATACCAGATAATTCCCTGCACGGAGTTGATCAGCCCCCACACGTATTCGTCCAGCGCGAGCAGGAAGCTCAGCATCAGCGCCCCGCCCACGGCTAGCGCCAACAGGATGGTGCGTGTGTGCGATACCTCCCGCTCCAGGCTCCGGCGCGCGTAGCGGTAGACGCTATAGACAATGACCATCGTCATGTACAGGAAGTAGATCCCTTCCAGCACCTTCAACGGCCGCCTGGCGTGCCCCCAGTGCGCCGCCACGTAGTCCTCCGCCACCGTGGCTGTCACCCGTTGTTTCACCGGCAGCGTGCCGCATACCACGCTCTGGACTTCGAAGGAAAGCCCCGGCAGCGCCGGCGCGGTCACATTCCAGGTGAAGCCGCGGCAGCCCTTCCCTGTTTTATCCAGTGTTTCGATCTTCGGCTGATTCAGGGTAAGCACATTGGTGAAATTCGGAA
The DNA here is from genome assembly GCA_031292755.1 of Candidatus Sulfopaludibacter sp. Taxonomy (GTDB): domain Bacteria; phylum Acidobacteriota; class Terriglobia; order Bryobacterales; family Bryobacteraceae; genus Sulfopaludibacter. Next base: position 29,190 of record JARLGM010000033.1, on the reverse strand, counting down.
TACTTTCTACCGAATCCCGCGCTATCGCCATGGCCTGTTGCTCCGGCACCGGCGCGCCACCGGCCAAAACCTTAATATGTGTGAAGTCGAAGGCAAACACATGGCCGCCTTGGTCCAGAAAAATCCGAGCCCGGTCCCCTTGCGCGGATATCAGTATGACCCGCGCCTCCACCGCGGGGCTCAAGGTTCGCGCGGCTACCGCGGCCGCTTCCGTGTGTATCCGGTAGTAGCCGAGCAGATTCTCCACCGGTTCGATGGTGGCGTAAGCGCTCCAGTTGGTGGTATCGATTCCCCGATTGGCCGCAAACTGTTGGGCGGTAGCGATGACGCCTTCGCGATCCACCGACACCGCGGCCACATCTCCCGCCCCTTTCCGTTCCAGCACGGAACCGCCCACGTAGGCCAGGGGGCCCACGATCAGGAACACGGCCCACGCGATTCGCGCCGCGCGGGATTCCGGACGGCGCAGCAGAACGCGGTCCACAAAGGTTTCGATCACGGCGCTTCTCCCGAGGGGGCGCGTTTCACAATCATGAGCGTGATGTCGTCGAACTGCGGAGCCTCGCCCACGAATCGGTCCAACTCGCGAAACACGGCATCCACAATGGCCGCGGGATTCTCGCTCGCATAGCGCCGCATCGCGTCGATCAGCCGGTCGGTGCCGAACTCCTCTTCGGCAAGATCATTGGCTTCGCTCACGCCGTCGGAATAAATCGCCAGAATGTCGCCTGGCTCCAGCGTGCACGTTTCTTCCTGGTAGCTCTGGCGGGGAAACTGGCCCAGCGCGAGCCCGGTGCACGCCAGGCGCGTCACCTCGCCGCCGGCGCGCAGAATGATGCCGTCGCAGTGGCCGCAGTTGACCCAACGGAAGCCGCCCGTAACCGGCTCATAGAATGCCAGGAAGGCCGTGGCATAGCGATTCCCGGGCGTGCTGGCGTAAAGCAGGTCGTTGGTGCGGCCCGCCAGCGGCCCCAGTTGCGAATCGCCATGCAGCAGCGCGCGCAACGTAGCCTGAATGTTGCCCATCAGGATCGAGGCGAAAATGCCCTTGCCGGAGATGTCCACTACGCAGAGCAGATGCGGCTGGGCCGGACTGGAAACGGCCAGCGGGATGACGTCATAGTAATCGCCGCCCACCTGCTTCGCCTGTCGGTTGCGCGCGGCAATGGCCGTCTGCTGCAACTCCGGCAGCGATGCCGGAAAAAGGGTCTGCTGGATGGCAGCCGCCATAGCCAGCTCTTTTTCCAGTTGCTGCGCCACCAGCGTCTCGCGGAAATACCAGGCGTTGTTGAACGCCACCGCGGCCTGGGCCACCAGTCCCGCGCCGAATTCCAGGTCGCCTTCCAGAAACGGCCGGTCCGCCGGGCGCGGTCCGCACACTACTACGCCGCTCACTTCGTCGCCCGAGCGCATAGGGAAAAGGACGGAACCTGCCGGCAGGCCGTGAAGATCCTCCGGCACGAGGTGGGCGTCGGGCATTCCGGCCAGAGTTTCCTTGGCCGCCAGCAGCGGCGTCAGGTCCAGGCCGCGCTGACGCAGCGTCAGGGGATGCCCCTCGCGCCATGCCGCCACTCCATATTTGCGCAGCGCCCACCGCCCGGCCAGCGTCAGCGCCAGCAATTGCGCGATCCCTTCGGGCTCCAGATTCGAGGCCAGCCCGCGGACCATTTCCAGCAGGGCGCGCAGTTCCTGAATCTTCTGATCCAGCGAACGGTTCAGCCGCACCGTCTCGTCGTGTGACTGCGCATTCTGAATGCCGCTGGCGGCGAGCCCCAGCAAGGCGTGCAAAAAACTCTGCTCCTCCTCATCCAGTTCGCCGCGCATGGCTTTGCCGATGCCGAGCAGGCCGATGGGATCGGCCGCGTCGCCAATGGGCAGAATTCGTTCGATGCCCGCCTGGCTCGCCGTCTTTTCCGGAAAAATCTGATCTACCGTGAGCGTGGGGATCCCGCGCACCAGGGCAACGCGCATCTCTCCGTCTTTGCGAATCGCGATTGCCGCGCGCCCCACCAGCAGGCGGCCCATCACCGTCCGCATCAGGTGCCGCAAAAGATCTTCCACCCGCAGGGAGGCATGGAGCAGTTCCGCCGATTCCAGCAGCGCCTCCAGCCGCGATTCGCCCAGCCGGGCCGAAATCTGCGCCCGCCGCATTGTAGTAGTCGGGATCATGCCGATAAACGAGAGTATCGCAATTTTCCGGCATGCGGTTCCCCGCTTGGCGTGCGCCCTCAATTTCGGACTTGATAGTAGGTTTGGAGGTAGCCGGCGCCAGCAGGGCGAGGGGCGAGAGTCAGGTAGCCGATGAACGTATAAACGGCCCACATGGAAAGGTACCTCCCCGATCCGTATTTTAGACCAGGGAGTCCGATTTGCGAACCGTTAGAGATTTACACCGCGACCGTTTCGTACCGCGTGGCCATCTCCGCCAGCGGGATGGGCGTGTAGTCGCTCGCATGGCCTGCCTGCCCGAACTGAGTCATGCGCAGGGCCACCACTTTCTTCATCGCTTCGCGCGCCGGCTTCAGGTAGCTGCGCGGGTCGAATTCCTCGGGCTTCTCCATGAACACCTTGCGGATGGCCCCGGTGATGGCCAGGCGGTTGTCGGTGTCTACGTTGATCTTGCGCACGCCGTTCTTAATGCCAAGCTGGATCTCTTCCACCGGCACGCCCCACGTGGGTTTCAGCTTTCCGCCGTACTGATTGATGATGTCCTGCAGATCTTTCGGCACACTGGAAGAGCCGTGCATCACCAGGTGCGTCTTCGGCAGGCGCTTGTGGATCTCGATCAGACGCTGCATCTTCAGAGTTTCCCCGGTGGGCTTGCTGCTGAACTTGTACGCGCCGTGGCTGGTGCCGATCGCGATCGCCAGGGCATCCAGGCCGGTCTGCTTCACAAACTCCACGGCCTGCTCCGGATCGGTGAGGTGGCTCAGGCCGTCGAGGCCGGCGCCGTGCCCGTCTTCAATTCCGCCCAGGCAGCCGATTTCGCCTTCCACCGTCACACCCTTGGCGTGCGCCAATTCCACTACCTGGCGCGTCACGTCCACGTTATATTCGAAACTCGACGGCGTTTTGCCGTCGGCCATCAGCGATCCATCCATCATCACGCTGGTGAAACCCATTTCGATGGCGCTCTTGCAGGTTTCCACGGAATTGCCGTGATCCAGGTGCAGCACGGTGGGAATTTCGGGATAAATTTCGGTGGCGGCAATCATGAGGTGATACAGAAACCGATCCTGCGAATAAGCGCGCGCGCCGCGGCTCGCCTGGATAATCACCGGCGATTTGGTCTCGCGGGCTGCTTCCATGATCGACTGAATCTGTTCCATATTGTTGACGTTGAACGCGCCAACACCATAACCGCCTTTTGCTGCTTCGTCCAGAAGCTGACGCATCGATACTAATGGCATTTTTGTGGGGGCTCCTTTGAAAAAAAGTACCTTGGGATCGTTAATACTCAAGCTATCACCATTGCGGGAAAGCCTGCAAGTTTACCTATACTAGGCTTGATGCCCGATGCCGCGTTGCGACTGCGCAACCTTCGCAAGGAATACAAGGACGTCGTGGCGGTAAACGGCCTCGATCTGGAAGTGGCGTACGGCGAATGCTTCGGACTGCTCGGTCCCAACGGCGCCGGAAAGACCACCACCATCGAAATTTGCGAGGGTCTCACGGCGCCCGATTCCGGCGATGTGGAACTGCTCGGCTTGCGCTGGAGCACCGGCGCACCGGAACTGCGCCAGCGGCTCGGCATCCAGCTTCAGGAAACGCAGCTTTCCGAAAAGCTGACCGTCCTTGAGACGATCCGCCTGTTCCGCAGTTTCTTTCGCAAGGGGCCGGCGCCCGATGAGGTGATCGCCCTGGTGCAACTAGACGAGAAGCGGAATTCGCGTGTCGGGGCCCTCTCCGGCGGGCAGAAGCAGCGCCTCGCCATGGCCTGCGCCCTGGTCGGCGATCCCGATTTCCTGTTCCTTGACGAGCCCACCACCGGCCTCGACCCCCAGGCCCGCCGCCAGTTGTGGGACCTCATCGAGCGCTTCAAGGAATCCGGCCGCACCATCCTCATCACCACCCATTACATGGATGAAGCCGAACGCCTCTGCGATCGCGTGGCCATCATGGATCATGGCAGGATCATCGCTCTTGGCACGCCGCGCGAATTGATCGCCTCCATCGGCATCGAGCACATGGTGGTGTTCTCCGCCGGAAGCGCCGGGCATCCGTTGGATGTCTCCGCTCTCACCCGGATTGAAGGCGTCCGCGAAGTGCGCCCGGAAAACGGCGCCGTGCGGATGCAGGTCACCGAACTGCACCGCGCCGTACCCGCTCTGATCGAGGAATTGGGCCGTCAGGCGGTCCCGCTGACCGAACTGCGCACCCATTCCGCCACCTTGGAGGACGTGTTCGTCGCCCTTACGGGACGCCGCTTGCGCGATGAGTGAACATCCCCTGGCACAACTCACGCTGGTGCGCTTCCGCGAATTCGTGCGCGAACCGGAGGCGATTTTCTGGGTCTTCATTTTTCCCATCCTGCTGGCCGCGGGCCTGGGCATCGCATTCCGCAACCGGCCGCCCGACGTCCTGAAGATCGGCACGCTGACTCCGGAATTCGCGCAGTCCCTCCGCCGGGAAAAACTGCTGGATGTCCAGGTATTGTCCGGAGCCGAGGGGACCGCCGCCCTACGGAACGGCAAGATCGCGCTATTGGTGACGCCGGCTACCGGTGGAGTTGTCGTCTACAACTACGACAACACCAATCCCGATGCGCGCAGCGCCCGCATGTTGGCCGAGGATGCCATCGAGAACGGTGCAGGGCGCAAAAACCCGGTTGGCTCACGCGACCGGATTCTCCGCGAGCCCGGTTCCCGGTACATCGATTTTCTGGTGCCCGGTCTGCTCGGCATGAACCTGATGGGCAGCGCCATTTGGGGCCTGGGCTTCGCCATCGTGGACGCGCGCCGCAAGAAGCTCATCAAGCGGCTGGTTGCCACTCCCATGCCCAGGCACTATTACTTACTCTCGTTCGTCCTGTCGCGCCTGGTGCTGCTTGCCGTGGAGGTAGCTGCGGTGCTGGGCTTCGGCTGGTTCGTATTCGGCGTTCCCGTGCGCGGCGCCATCGCCGATCTGGCCCTGCTTTGCGTGCTCGCCTCCCTCTCCTTCAGCTCGCTCGGACTGTTGATCGCCTCGCGCGCCCAGACCATCGAGGCGGCCTCGGGCATCATGAACTGCGTCATGATGCCCATGTGGATCGTCTCCGGCGTCTTCTTCTCCGCCCAGCGGTTTCCGGATGCGGTCCAGCCCGTGATCAAGGCGCTGCCCCTCACCGCCATCATCGATGCCCTCCGCGCCAACATGCTGCAAGGCGCCGGCCTCGCGCAGGTGGGACCCCAGATCGGCGTCCTTGCCGCATGGCTGGTGGTCTGCTTCGCGGTCGCGTTGAAGCTGTTCCGCTGGCGCTAGCGAAGCCTATATCCTTGTTCCGAACCTCGTTGTAAAAAGTTACGCCACTTGCGCGAAACCGCCCGACCCTGATAGCGTGAAGCTTCAGGTTGTCTCCCCTCATGGTTTCTTCCGTTCTTAGCCGGGAAGAAGAACTTTACTGGCTGGCTCTCAAACTGATCCCGGGTCTGGGTACCAGAACATCGGGCAAACTGCTGGACCGCTTTCGGACCCCGCAGGCGATCTTTCGTGCTGCCCGCACGGAACTGGAAGGCGCCGGTCTGAGTGGCACGGTGGCGCAATCCATCGCCAGCGGCTGCTCTTTCGAGGACGCCGCGGCGCAGCAGCAAAAGATGCTGGATGCCGGCGCCGAAGTGGTGACCATCGGCGATCCGCGCTATCCCCAGCCGCTGCGAGAGATTTTCGATCCACCGGTGTTACTGCTCGTGCGGGGCCGCGTGGAACTGCTGCAATCGTTGATGCTGGGCGTTGTGGGAACCCGGCGTCCCACGCCTTATGGTCTGGCTGTCGCCGAGCGCTTGTCGGGCGACCTGGCGCATGCCGGCCTCACCATCGCCAGCGGAATGGCTCGCGGCGTGGATACGGCGGCACACCGCGGCACACTCGCGGCGGGCGGCGATACCGTGGCGGTGCTCGGCTGCGGCGTCGACATCGTGTATCCCGCGGAAAATAGAAAACTGGCGGCGGAGATCGCGGCCCGGGGATTGATTGTTTCCGAGTTCCCCATGGGCACCACCGCGTTTCCGCAAAACTTTCCGATTCGCAATCGCATCATCAGCGGTATGAGTCTCGGCGTCCTGGTGGTGGAAGGCGCGCAGTACAGCGGATCGGCCATTACTGCAAAGCTGGCCATGGATCAGGGCCGCGAAGTGTTTGCCGTGCCGGGAAACATCACGTCGAAATTGAGTTGGGGACCTAACCTGTTGATTAAGCAAGGCGCCCGGCTGGTGCAGGACTGGAACGACGTGATCGTTGAACTACCGCCTGAATCCCGCCGGCATCTAATAGATAGGAGCCGCAAACGCCTCCTCGGCGACACTGCATCCTCGGAAGGGGAGCAGGCATCATTATTAAGTGAACCGGCTCCGGAGTTGAGCATAGCCGCACGTCAGGCCCTCGGCGCCCTGCAAGTGGATATCGCCATACACTTAGACGATCTGCTTGAAAAGGTGGAAGATATTTCACCGTCGGAACTCATTGCCGCGCTCTTCGAACTGGAAATGCTGGGCCTTGTCAAACAAATGCCGGGAAAGAATTTTGTTAAAGTGTGGTAACGTCACTGGGTAATCTGCCATCATTCCGAAAGAAAATATGCCAAAGGCTCTGGTAATCGTGGAATCGCCTACTAAGGCGAAGACCATCAACAAATACCTGGGCAAGCAGTTCGTAGTTAAAGCTTCCCTCGGTCATATCAAGGATCTTCCCAAGAAGGACCTGGCGGTAGATATCGAGCACGGTTTCGAACCGCGCTACGAAGTCATCGAGGGCAAGAAGAAGCTCATTAGTGAGCTCAAGGCTGCCGCCAAGGGTGTCGATAACATTTATCTCGCGGCCGACCCGGACCGCGAAGGCGAGGCCATCTGCTACCACCTGCAGGAAGAACTACAGAAAAAAGGCGGCCCGCACATCTTCCGGGTGATGTTCAACGAAATCACCAAGAAGGCCATTGAAAAAGCGTTCGAAAAACCCGGACAGGTGAACGTGGCGCTGGTGGACGCCCAGCAGGCGCGCCGCGTTTTGGACCGTCTGGTGGGCTACAAAATTTCGCCGCTGCTGTGGGACAAAGTGCGCCGCGGGCTTTCCGCCGGACGCGTGCAGACCGTGGCCCTGCGCCTGATTGTCGAACGGGAGCGCGAGATCCGCGCGTTCTTTCCCAAGGAATACTGGACGCTGGACGCGGACCTGAACGCCAGGAAGGCTCCGGTTCTCTCGGCGCGCCTGACGCGCATCGGCGAGCAGACGGCCGAGGTTGGGTCGAAGCAGGCATCGGACGAAATCCTCGCCGCGCTCGAAGGCGCGAACTACACCGTCAAGAGCGTTGCGACGCGGGAGAAGAAGCGCAATCCGGTGGCCCCGTTCATCACGTCCACCTTGCAGCAGGAATCGTCCCGCAAACTGCGCTTCAGCGTGAAGCGCACCATGATGCTGGCGCAGCGGCTGTATGAAGGTGTGGACATCGGGACTGAATCCGTCGGTCTGATCACTTACATGCGTTCCGATTCCACGCGCGTCTCCGATGACGCCGTGGCCGATGCGCGCCACTTCATCGAGGAACGGTACGGCCGGGAGTTTCTGCCGGACGCTCCCAATGTCTTCAAATCGAAGAAGGGCGCGCAGGACGCGCACGAAGCCATCCGCCCCACCTCCATGGCCTATGCCCCGGAGACGGTGGAAAAGTACCTGGCCGAAGACGAAATGAAGGTGTACCGGCTGATCTGGAACCGCTTCGTGGCCTGCCAGATGATGCCGGCGCTGTACGACCAGACCACCATCGACGTATCGGCCCAAGGCAACAACGACGTGGATTATACCTTCCGCGCCACCGGTTCGGTGCGCAAGTTCGAAGGGTTCCTCAAGGTCTACGAAGAAGGCAAAGACCAGACAGACGAGGAAGACGAAGAGGAGAAGCATCGTCTGCCGAAGGTGGCGGAGGGCGAGGTGTTGCGCCTGAAAGCCCTGCTGCCCGAGCAGCATTTCACCGAGCCGCCGCCGCGCTACAACGAAGCCACTCTGGTGAAGCGGTTGGAGGCCGACGGTGTGGGCCGTCCATCCACCTACGCGTCCATCCTGTCGACCATTCAGGAGCGCGAGTACGTAAAAAAGGAAGGCGGCCGGTTCACCCCCACCGAGCTCGGTATGGTTGTAACGGACCTGCTGCTCGAAAGCTTCGACGACATCTTCGACGTGAAGTATACCGCCCAGATGGAAGAGGAACTCGACGAGATCGAAGAGGGCCAGCGCGACTGGCGCCAGGCGATGAGCGAGTTCTACGAACGCTTCGACAAGGATCTGAAGCACGCCGAAGAGCACATGGTCGATATCAAGCGGATGGAAAAACCCACCGACTTGATGTGCGAGAAATGCGGCAAGCCCCTGGTGATCAAGTGGGGCAAGCACGGCAGTTTCTTCGCCTGCACCGGTTACCCGGACTTCTCACCCAGGAGCGCGGAAGCGGATCTCGAAAAACTGGAGAAGGAGATTGTCTTGCGGCGAGGCAGGTTGAGCAAGAACATCGCCACGCGGCTGGAGAAGATCGGCAAGTGGAAGATTTGGGAGCAGCATCCGGGGGTCGAAATCAGTTGGGGTCAGGACGGCAGTTTCATCCTGCGCCCGGATTTCCAGGTTTCCAAAAGTACGCGGGAGCGTATGGACCAGCAGGATAGCGCGATTGCGATACAAGTGCGGAAGGATCGCGATATCGTTGAGACGCGGCTGTCCAAAATTCTGGCGCGCTATTCCCGGATGGCCGAGTTCTACACGGTGGACCTGGAAGACACGTTCGAAGGCGTTAAGTTGGTTTGGCGCAGAAAAGATGAACTCTGCACTTACACGCGCGAACTCACGGTGGACCTGCCCGATGTCGACAAGGTAGACCTGAGCGAGCAGGGTGAAGAGGAGTACTGCGAAAACTGCGGGCGTCCCATGGTGCTCAAGAAGGGGCGGTTCGGCACCTTCTTCGCATGCTCCGGATTTCCCGAATGCAAGACCACCAAGCAGATCGGCGGCGCCCAGAAGAAACCCGACCAGCCGCTGGAGGAGAAGTGCCCCACCTGCGGCAATCACCTGGTGCTGAAGTCGGGGCGCTTCGGCGAATTCACCGCCTGCAGCAATTACCCCACGTGCAAATACGTCAAGCAGAAGACCATCGGCGTGAAGTGTCCGGAATGCACGGAAGGCGAAGTGGTGGAGCGGCGCAGCAGGAAAGGTAAGACCTTTTATGGCTGCGCGCGCTGGCCCGAATGCAAGTTCGTCGCCTGGGGCAAGCCCATCGCGGAGAAGTGTCCGGAGTGCAGCAGTCCCTACATGGTGGAGAAGTGGCTGAAGGCCGGTGCGGTGTGGCAATGCCCCAACCCGGAATGCAAGCACAAGCAGGACGCTCCGCAGACCGCCGAACTCGTGCGGTAGAGCGGATATATCGCTCCGAATCTGTTAAACTATGTGGGTTATGTCCCGGCTCAGATGGAGCGAAGAGAACACCATTTATATCCCTGAAGTCGATGCGGAGCATCGCAGCCTGTACCTGCTGGCGGCCGATTTGAAGAGGGCGCTGGCAAACGGCGCAGGCGCGGAGGAGATCGACGGCAAGGTGCGCGCGCTGCTGGCCGAAGTGGAGGACCACTTTACCCACGAAGAGCGGCTGATGCGCGCGGCGAAGTATGCCATGATTGACTGGCACAAAGGCCTGCACGACACGCTGCGCAAGCGCGCGACCCTGTATGCCGGACGCATCCACGCCGGCGACCGGAAAGCGGGCAGGGAACTGATCGATTTCGCGTCGCGGTGGCTGGAGGATCACATGGCCGTCGCGGATAAAATGATGGGCGCGGCCCTTCGCAATCACCGCCGCTCGCGCGCCGCGTAGCAGCCCTATTGCCGGGCGGCGACGATGAAAGTCCGGCCTTCGCCTAACTGTCCGCTCATTCCCAGGTCTCCCGCGTCATAACACGAAATCTCGCCGAACCCGGCCTGTTCCAGCGCGCCGGAAATTTCCTTCCCGGTGTAGCACCGCTCGTAAATGGTCACGTCGGCGCGCTGCCAGGCTCCCGCGATCAGGCGGAACATGGTGATGGTGCAGCGGGCCTTGCGGCTCCGGAAATCGAAGCCCGAGCCGGTGATGGTGAGCACGTGGTCATCGCGCACCAGGGCGAAGGATTGGCCCCAATTGGTTCGGTAGGCATCGTCCAGCAGCATGTCGAAGGCGAACAGCGCTCCCGGTTTCAGGGCCGCGGCAACGCGCCGGAACACGGCTTGCAGATCCTTCAGAGCCAGAATATGGTTGAGAGAATCGAACGTGGAGACTGCCGCGTCGAAGCTCTCCGGCAGTTGAAACGTGGTGGCATCGGCCACGTGAAAGACGCCCGAGGGCTGGTTTTCCCGCGCGTACTCGATCATCACGGGCGAGCAATCGATGCCCGTGACCAAATGGCCGCGCGCCAGCAGCATTCCCGCCAGATAGCCGGTGCCGCAGCAGACGTCCAGAACCGAAGCGCGCTCCGCCAGGCGCGCCAGCCAGACGCGCTCCAGAATGGGAAACGCCAGGCTGTGGAACTCTTCGTTCCAGTAGCGATCGTAAAACCAGGCGAAATCGTCGTAGGCAGCCATGGCTTCGCCCAGCATGGCATACTAGTGGTTTCATGACAAAACCAGCCGGTTTGTTGTTGCTCACTATGTTGTGCCTGGTGGTGGCGGGCTGCTCGTCGAGCGAGCCCGCAAAGAAAGCGGAGGTCGCCAAAAACGAAACCGCGCCGGACGTCTTCAACGTCAATTTCGATACCTCCAAGGGCGCCGTCATCGTGGAAGTACATCGCGATTGGGCGCCCAACGGCGTCGATCATTTTTATACGCTGGTGAAGACGGGTTTCTACGATGGCAATCGCTTCTTTCGCGTAGTGCGCAATTTCGTCACGCAGTTCGGCATTAATGGCGACCCCAAAACCAATGATCTATGGGCCACCGCGCCCATACCGGACGACCATGTGCGGCAGAGCAATGTGCGCGGAATGCTGACCTACGCCGCCACCGGGGCGCCCAATTCGCGGAGCACGCAACTGTTTTTCAACCTGAGAAATAATTCCATGCTGGACGACAAGGGCTTTGCGCCGATCGGCCGGGTAACGCAAGGTATGGAAGTGGTGGACAGCTTCTACGACAGCTACGGCGACATGCCGCCCAGCGGCCAGGGTCCCGATCCGGCGCAAATCGGGATACAAGGAAATCAATACCTGGACGCACATTTTCCTCGTTTAGATTTCGTTAAAAAGGCTACGATTCAGTGATATATTGTAGGAGACCCTGCCCCGAGACGAAGGGGACCAGGAAGTTACCAATACAGGGTCAAATTGAAACGACGCGGCCCGGCGGGCACTAAAACCCCGCCGGGTTTTTTTGTTTACGCGTTAGGAAGTACCAGCACCTTACCTGGCGCACCGGATTCCAGCATGCGGTATGCGTCGGCAGCCTGGTCGAGAGGAAAGCGGTCGGCGATGCGCGCGATGACCGCGCGCCGCGTGGCGGCCAGCGCCAGTGCATTCCCGATGAGGCCGGCGAATTCGTCGATGCCGTGGATCCAACGCGAGCCGTTGTACTTGGTCACGAAGAGGGATTTCGCAAACAGTTGGTGCAGATCGACCGCGGGTGGCACACCGGCCAACTCGCCGTAATGGATCAGGCAGCCGCGCGGGGCCAGCAGGTCCAGGCTGATGGCGCAGGTGGGCGCGCCGATGGGATCGAACACGGCGTCGGCCCCGCGTCCGCCGGTATGTACGCGCACGGCTTCGCGGACATCTTGCGAAGAGCGATCGATCGCGCACGCAGCTCCGGCCGCGCGAACCTCTTCCACGCGCGCGCCGCCGGCAATGCCGATGACATCGGTACCCTGCTCGGCCAGGATGGCCACGAGCATGCGGCCCACCGCGCCGGCCGCGCCCCAGATTACTGCGGTGCGCCCGTGCAGCGGCCAGACGCGGGCCAGGCCGCCGGCAGTGAGGCCCGCCACAGCCACGCACGCGGCGTCCTCGAAAGTGAGGCTATCGGGAATCGGGACCAAAAGCGAGGCCGGCGCGGTGAGCAGGGTGGCGCAAGATCCCAGAACCGCGCCCCAGCAGACCCGGGTGCCGGCGGCAACGGCTGCATCTGCGCCGGCTTCGACAACGACGCCCGCGCCCTCTCCGCCCAGCGGGTAAGGAAAGGGCAGGCGCACCACATAGGTGCCGGAGCGAATCAACGTCTCGGCATGATTGAGGCCCGCGGCCTCCACGCGCACCAGCGCCTCGTGAGGCTGCAAGGGTGCAACCTCTTCGCTGTGGAGTTCGATGACCTCCGGGCCACCGGCACGCAGAGCTCGGGCAACCCGCCGGGTCACGCGACCGTCTCTTTCGATTCGTGAATCTCCTGCAGGCTCCACACGCGAATGGGATCGCGCAAGCGCGCGGCCACCCCTTCGGCCGCCGCGCGTGCGCCGCTCATGGTGGTGATGCAGGGCACGCGGTACGTCACCGCGCTGCGGCGAATCGCCTTTTCATCCAGGAATGCCGGCGCGCCCGTGGTGGTGTAGATGGCCAGTTGAATCGCACCGCCCTTGAGCAGATCCACCACATTGGGCCGCCCCTCATTCACTTTCAGCACCATCTTGCAAGTCAGCCCGGCAGCCCGCAGCGCCGCCGCCGTGCCGCGCGTGGCCACAATCTGGAAACCCAGTGCGGCAAACTTGCGCGCCACGTCCACAGCCTCGCGCTTGTGCAGATCATTGACGCTGATGAAGACCGTGCCCTTTTCCGGCAATGGGCTGCCGGCGCTGATCTGCGCCTTCAGAAACGCTTCGCCGAAGTTCATCCCCACGCCCATTACTTCGCCGGTGGAGCGCATCTCCGGTCCCAACGCCGGATCCACGCCCGGGAATTTGTTGAACGGGAACACCGGCGACTTCACGAAGACCTGCGGCACGGGTAGCACACCGCTGGTGCGCCCGCCGGTGAGGTGGACGTAATCCTTCAGCTTGCGGCCCCACATCAGTCCGACGGCGATATTGGGCAGCGGAACGCCGGTGGCCTTGCTCACGTACGGCACAGTGCGCGAAGCGCGCGGGTTTACTTCCAGCACATAGACCGTCCCGTTCTGAATGGCGTACTGCACGTTCATCAGGCCGATCACCTTCAGAGCCTTGGCCAGCCGCACGGTGTAATCTTCAATGGTGCGCAGCATGGCGGCGGACAGCGATTGCGGCGGCAGCACGCAGGAGCTGTCGCCGGAATGCACGCCGGCCTCCTCGATATGCTCCATAATTCCGGCGATCAGCACGTCGTCGCCATCGGCGAGCGCGTCCACGTCCACTTCGGTCGCGTCTTCCAGGAAGCGGTCCACCAGCACCGGCCGCTCCTGCGAGAAGGTGACGGCCTCGCGCATGTACTGCCGCACCATCTCCTCGTCGTAAGCAATCACCATGGCACGGCCGCCCAGCACGTAACTGGGCCGCACCAGCACGGGGTATCCGATGCGCCGGGCGATGGCGCAGGCCTCTTCCACACTCGTGGCGCTGCCGTTGGCGGGGCAGGGAATCCGCAGTTCTTCCAGCAGTTTGCCGAACAGCTTGCGGTCCTCGGCCAGGTCGATATTGGCCGGGTCGGTGCCGATGATGGGCACGCCCAGCCGTTTCAGCGGCAGCGCCAGATTGAGCGGAGTCTGCCCGCCGAACTGCACGATCAACCCATCCGGCTTTTCGGTATCGCAGATATTGAGTACGTGCTCCAGCGTGAGCGGCTCGAAGTACAGCCGGTCGCTGGTATCGTAATCGGTGGAAACCGTCTCGGGGTTGCAGTTGACCATGATCGATTCCACGCCCATCGCCTGCAAGGCGAACGACGCGTGGCAGCAGCAGTAATCGAACTCGATCCCCTGGCCGATGCGATTGGGTCCGCTGCCCAGAATCATGACCTTCTTGCCATTGCCCGGGTCCGCCTCGCACACGCTTTCGTAGTTGGAATACAGATACGGAGTGAAGCTCTCGAATTCGGCGGCGCACGTGTCCACGCGGCTGAATACGGCCACCACGCCCAGCTCTTTGCGGCGCCCGCGCACGGCGATTTCATCCACGCCCCAGGTCCGCGCCAACTGCGAGTCGGAGATGCCGAAGCGTTTGGCGGCGCGGTACAGCTCCTTGCCGGCGCTCTGGAAGGTGGCTTGGGCGAGATCCCGTTCCAGGTCCACCACTTCCTTCATCTGCTCCAGGAACCACGGCTCGATGCTGGTGAGCTCGTGGATCTCGGCCACGCTGTAGCCGCTGGCCAGGGCGAAGCGAATGTAGCTGAGGCGGTCCGGTGTGGGCGTGATCAGCTTGTTCGCAATCAGAGCCTTATCGAATTTCTCCGCGCCGAATGCCTTGCCGGTTTCCAGGCTGCGCATGCCCTTCCAGAGTGCCTGTTTGAAGGTCCGGCCGATGGCCATCACTTCACCCACGCTTTTCATCTGGGTGCCCAGCGTGGGGTCCGCGCCTGGGAATTTCTCGAAGGCCCACTTGGGAATCTTGGCTACTACGTAGTCGATGGTCGGTTCGAAGCAGGCCGGCGTCTTCCGCGTGATATCGTTGCGGATCTCGTCCAGCCGGTATCCCACCGCGAGCTTGGCGGCGATTTTGGCGATGGGGAACCCCGTGGCCTTCGACGCCAGCGAACTGGAGCGCGAAACGCGCGGGTTCATTTCGATGATCACCATCCGGCCGTTCACGGGGTTGATGGCGAACTGCACGTTGGAACCGCCCGTATCCACACCGATCTCGCGCAGGCAGCGGATGGCCGCATCGCGCATCATCTGGTATTCGCGGTCCGTGAGGGTCTGGGCCGGCGCCACCGTGATGGAGTCGCCGGTGTGCACGCCCATGGGGTCGAAGTTTTCGATGGAGCAGACGATGATGCAGTTGTCGGCCAGGTCGCGCATCACCTCGAGTTCGAACTCTTTCCACCCGAGCGCGCTCTCTTCGATCAGCACTTCATGCACGGGCGAAAGATCGATGCCGCGCTCCAGGATCTCCTCCAGCTCTTCCTGGTTGTAAGCGATGCCGCCGCCGGTGCCGCCCAGCGTGAAACTGGGCCGCAGGATGCACGGATAGCCGATCTTCCCGGCGAACTGCAAGCCGCCGGCAATGGTATTGACCAGTTTCGATTGCGGCGTCTCCAGGCCAATCTTATGCATCGCATCTTTGAACAGCAGGCGATCCTCGGCCTTCTTGATGGCGTCGATCTTGGCGCCGATCAGTTCCACGCCGTACTTCTCCAACACGCCCGCTTCGGCCAGTTCCACCGAGAGGTTCAAGCCCGTTTGGCCGCCCACGGTGGAGAGCAGGGCGTCGGGACGTTCCCTGCGGATGATCTCTTCCAGATAAGGAAGGGTGAGCGGCTCGACATAGGTTTTGTCGGCCAGTTCGGGATCCGTCATGATGGTGGCCGGGTTGGAATTGACCAGGATGACTTCGAACCCGTCGGCGCGCAGAGCCTTCGCCGCCTGGGTTCCGGAATAATCGAATTCACAGGCCTGCCCGATGATGATGGGGCCGGAGCCGATGATGAGGATGCGATGAAGGTCGTTGCGTCTGGGCATCCTATTGTTTCCCGTTCATGAGGTTCACGAAATCGTCAAACAGGTAATGGGAATCGTGCGGACCTGGGGCCGCTTCCGGATGATACTGCACGCAGAAGACCGGATGGTTGCGATGCCGGAAGCCTTCCAGGGTTTGATCGTTCAGATTCACGTGGGTGATGTCCACTTCGTTGAGGTTGAGCGAATCGGGGTCCACCGCGAAGCCGTGGTTGTGCGAAGTGATCTCCACCTGCTTGGTGACCTCGTTGCGTACGGGATGGTTGGCGCCGCGGTGGCCGAACTTTAACTTATACGTCTTGCCACCCACCGCCAACCCCAGCAACTGGTGGCCCAGGCAGATACCGAAAATGGGCTTGCGGCCGATCAGCTTGCGAATGTTGGCCACTTGCGTCTCCAGCGGCTCGGGATCGCCCGGCCCGTTGGAGAGGAAGATGCCGTCCGGATTCAGCGCCAGTACGTCCTCGGCGCTGGTCAGCGAGGGAACTACGGTCACGCGGCATCCAGCGTGCACTAAGCGCCTTAGAATGTTATGCTTGATACCATAATCGTAAGCCACTACATGATATTGCTGCGGCTTCGGCGGGCCCACCAGGTCGGAGGGCGAGCAGGGCTCCACGGGCTTATCCCATTGGTACCGCTCGGTGGTGCTCACGCGGCTGGCCAAGTCCAGACCCGCCATGGTGGGGATGGAGCGCGCTTTTTCCACCAGCGCCCGGGCGTCGGTTTCGATGGAGGAAAGCACGCCGCGCATCACCCCACGGGTACGCAGGTGGCGCACCAGGGCGCGCGTATCCAGGTCGTCCACCACCGGAATTCCGGCGCGGGCCAGAAAGCTGTTGGCATCGGCATCGCTTCGCCAGTTGCTGGCGATGGACGAGAACTCGCGTACCACCAGCCCTTCGATGTAGGGGCGCAGAGATTCGTTGTCCGTGGAGCTGGTTCCGTAGTTGCCGATTTGGGGGTTGGTGAGGATGACGATCTGTCCGGAGTAGGACGGATCGGTGAATACTTCCTGATAGCCGGTAAGGGCGGTATTGAAGACCACCTCTCCGGACCGCTCGGCGGGCGCACCAAAACTCCTGCCCTCGAAGACGCTGCCGTCCTCCAGGGCCAGAATCGCAGAGTTCAATTTAGGTTGTTCCTCCCAGGGAGTGGATAACTTTTAGTTTAGCAGGTGAAACGGCTTTTCGGGCTCATGTCTCACGCCCGTTTCCAGGGCACCGCCCAACCTGCCGCGGCGCCCAATCCGGCGTTCGCCACCAACACGCCGGTATGCCACACCGCCATGTGCGGCACAGGCAGAATCGGAACAGTGCAACTCCAGGGCGGTCAGTCCGGCAAGCCCCGCCGGCATATGTTCTGATTCGCTCCCGCCACTTGTAAAGTTACGGGAGGGGCGTAACTCTCCGCCGGCCCCTTGCGAATACAATGGCAGGAGCGTTTATGAGAATCCCCCTTGTGTGCATCGCCTTTTTCGGGACCCTGGCCCCCATCGCCGCCGCGTCGGGCTTCCCGGCGCCACCGCCACCAGCGGCCACTGAGGGCGCTTCCGGGATGCAAACGGCGGTCTTCGCGGGCGGATGTTTCTGGGGTGTGGAAGGTGTTTTCGAACACGTCAAGGGTGTGACCAAAGCCGTATCGGGTTACTCCGGCGGGGAGGCCAAGACGGCCCGTTATGAAATCGTCGAGAGCGGCAACACCGGACATGCCGAATCCGTCCAGGTCACCTACGACCCGTCCAAAGTCTCTTACGGCCAGCTTCTGGAAGTGTTCTTTGCGGTCGCCCATGACCCCACCGAGAAGAATCGCCAGGGTCCGGATGCCGGCCCGCAGTATCGCTCCGTGATTTTCTATTCCAGCGAGCAGCAAAAGCAGACGGCCGAGGCCTATATCCGCGAGATCGATGCCGCCAGGGTGTTTCGCGCCCCAATCGCGACCGAAGTGGTCCCCTTGCGCGCGTTCTATCCCGCAGAGGCTTACCACCAGAAATTCCTGCAACGGAATCCGGACTATCCTTATATCGTCTACAACGATCTACCCAAACTGGCCCAACTCAAGAAGCAGTTTCCGGAGTTGAACAAGTAGGCCCAAACTCCCGCCCCGGCGCTGCCGGACTGCGTTATTTTCCTCTAGAGAAGTTCCACAACTGCGTTATTCTCCCCTATAGAATTTATATTCAGAGTATAAACCCTGTAAATCCGCAATCCGGGTTATGGTAATCGGCGTGCATTTCCAGGCCGGAAGGCTACCCGGATTATTGATTCCGTTAGGAGCGATATTATTCATGAAGAAGTGCGCATTTCGCGCTGGGGCCGCGCTGGCTCTGGTTACAACGCTGTTCTTGGTCGCCGCACACGCCGATGATCGACCGGTGAAAAAGAACAAGGATTTTGTCCCGGTCTCGCAGGCCGGTGCGTTTCCGATGGTGACCACGGGCGTCATCGTCAAAATCAAGAGTGTCGCGATCGGTCAGGATGGTACTCTTGTCGCTCGGTTTACCCTCACAGACTCGCAGGGTTTAGGGCTCGACGTGAAGGGTGTTCAGACGCCCGGCCAGGAGGGTCTCGGTTTTGTGGCCGCCTACATTCCCAAGGGCCAGACCCAGTACGTGGCCTACACCACCACAACCACGAAGGCCACCAGCAACAGCAATGCCCCGCAGGTTCAGGCCGGCATGGATTCCGCCGGCTCTTACGCCCTGGTGGATCCCACCAGCGGCACCTGGGACTACACGTTTTCCATCAAACTGCCCGCCAACTACGATGCCACCGTCACTCACTCGGTGGGCGTGCAGGTGGAGCGCGACCTTTCGGCATACGGCTACCCGACGATGTTCACCTCGAACGACGTCTACAACTTCGTGCCGAACGGCGCTCCGGTAACCGTTACCCGCGATGTGGTCAGCGAGAAAGCGTGCAATGGCTGCCACGACCCGCTCAACGCCCACGGCAGCCCCGGACCGCGAACCCTGATGGCTTTCTGTGTTCTTTGCCACACTCCGCAGAGCACCAATCCCGACACCCTCAACACCGTGGATATGAAGGTCTTCATTCACAAGATCCACATGGGCTCCAGTCTGCCCAGCGTGGTGGCGGGCGGGACTTATCAGATCGTCCACCGCGGCAGCGTCAAGGACTTTTCCACAGTGGTATTCCCGCAGGACATTCGCAACTGCACCACTTGCCACGCCAGCGGTCCGGCACAGGCCGACAACTGGAAAACGGCTCCCAGCCGCGCCGTCTGCGGATCCTGCCACGACGACGTGAACTTCGCTACCGGGAAGAACCATCTCAATCTGGTCCAGCAGGACGATAACCAGTGCGCCCAGTGCCACTCCTCCAAAGGCGTGCAGGATTTCGATCCCGCCATCCCCAACGCCCATGTCATTCCCAATTACTCCACTTCACTGCCCGGTATTGTTCTGAAGATCGTGGGCGTTACCAATGCGACAGCCGGTAATGCTCCGACAGTGAGCTTCGTCGTGAAGGATAAGTCCGGGAATCCGGTGGACATTACCAAAGTGAGTTCCTTCCGCATGGTTCTAGCCGGTCCGAACACGGATTACGGCACAGGGCCGGCAGGCATTCGCGTTTCGGAGAGCCCTGCCGCAACGGCGACCCTTACCGCCGGCGTTTACTCCTACACCATGACCAACAAGATTCCGGCGGGCGCCACGGGTTCTTATACGGTTTCCCTGGAATCGACCAACAACGTAACGCTTCTTGCCGGGACAACGGCATCCCAGGCCGCCGTGGATACGGCCGTGCCGGTCGAGTATTACTTCTCCGTCGACAAATCCACAGTGGTTCCGCGCCGCACCGTGGTGGCTACCGTCAACTGCTCCGCCTGCCATAAGGACCTTACCATCGTCCACGGCGGCGCGCGCGGCAACACGCAGGAATGCGTCGAGTGCCACAACCCGACCCTCACTGACGGCACGTCCAAGCAGAGCGTCAGCTTCGCCACTCAGATCCACAGCATCCACCGCGGGGCCAACCTGGCAAATCCGTACGTCCTGGGCACCACCAATTTCCAGAGCGTGCTGTTCCCCGGCGACCTGCGCGATTGCGCCAAGTGCCATGTGAACAGCTCCTACCAGGTTGACAATGTGACCACCACGGTCGCCGTCGCCAGCCCGGGCGGATTCACCCCGACCACGCCGCCGATTTCGGCCGCCTGCCAGGGTTGCCACGATGACAAGGCCACCGCGTCTCACGCCTTGTCCAACACCACTTCCCTCGGCGAGGCCTGCCTCGCCTGCCACGGCAACAACTCCGAATTTTCGGTGGATGCCGTGCACGCCCGCCAGCAGTAAGATACCGTGCGCACGGGCAGGCCGTCATCCACGTCGATGGCGGCCTGCCTACCCTCCGTTGTCCTTCATTTCACCGGCATAATGTAACCTCTGCGCGCCCTGACTATGGCCTTCGGATTGGCCTTAGCGGCCTCGCCCGCCAGTTCCACCCGAATGGTGCGCGGCTTGCCCGGCTTGTCCTGGGGTAAAGGGTAATACAGGCTGTAGCGGCTGCGGATCCGATGCATCATCTCCTGGAAGGCGTGGCCGGGATCGTCCGATTTGATGGCATCGCCGCCGGTCCTTTGCGCGATCCCCTTCATGCCGGCCTGAAGCAGCAGGCGCTGCGGACCCATGATGGTGGCGACGGTATTCGCCGTCTGATACCGGGGATTGCCGATGATCAGCCCGCTCAGAATGGCGTCGGCCTCCCAGAAATCGCGCACCACGGTCTCCTCCCTCTTCGTGCGCACCCCGATGTTGTCGGTGACGATCAGCACCGCCCGCCGCCGTTCGGTCCGTTTCTCCGCCTTCAGCCGAAGGGCCGCATCGTCCACCGCCGCCTGAATCAGGGTGCCGCCGCCAAAGCGCTGCCGCGTCAGCGAATTCTGGAGGGTGTGCGCCACGGCATCCAGATCCTCGGTGAACGGCGCCAGTTCCCAACTGCGCGAATTGAAGACCATGACGCAGACGCGGTCCCCCGGCCGCAGTTCCTGAAGACCCTGATGCGCGGCGCCCGCCACCGCACCGACCACGGCTCTCATACTGCCGCTGACGTCGAACAGCAGAATCAGGTCGAGCGGCTGCTCCTCGGCGGAAAAGTTCACGATGGGTTGGGGTTTCCCCTCGTCGAGTACGCGGAAGTCCGCCCGGGTCAGGCCGCTCAGCAACCGGCCGTCCGCGGACATGACCTCGGCGTCCACGTGAACCAGGGAAACACCCGCACGGAAGGTAACATCTTCCTGAGCCTGCAACAGCGTGCAGCAAGCCAGAATCGCCATCAGGGTTCGCATAGGCTTATCGCCTTAGATTGCGCCGCACAGGTTTGCGTTACGTGTACACGGGAGTAATAACGCAAGGCCCGGCCCCGGCACGGGCGCCTGTGGCGTGGTCGAGCGGAAGGTCTTCAACCGGAGGGAACGTCGCCCGCGTCATGGCGTTAGAATTGAGGCACATGAAACGCATCTTCGCCCTGATCCCTTTCGCCGCCGGCATCCTGGCAGGGGTCACTCCGGCCGGCGCTGCCGGCCCCATCAAGTTGATGCTCCTGGATGGACAGAGCGGCGGGCCGTACCACGCCTGGCAACTCACCACTCCGGTGCTCAGAAAAGAACTGGAAGAAACGGGCCTGTTTCAGGTGGACGTGGTGACCGCTCCGCCGTCGGGCGCCGACTTCAGCAGCTTTCAGCCTGCCTTCGACAAATATCGAGCCGTAGTCTGGAATCTCGACTCGCCCGAATGGCCGGCATCCTTGATGACGTCTTTCGAACAGTACGTGAACAACGGCGGGGGCGTGGTGATCGTGCATGCCGCCGACAACGCCTTTCCGCAATGGAAGGCTTTTAATGCCATGATCGGCATCGGCGGATGGCGCAATCGCGATGAAAAATCCGGCCCGCTCTGGTATTTCCGCGACGGCAAGCTGGTCTCCGATCCCTCCCCCGGCAGAGCTGGATCCCACGGTAATCGCCTGCCCTTCCAGTTGACGATGCAGGATGCCCAACACCCCATTACCAAAGGACTTCCCAAGCAGTGGATGCACGCGGGCGACGAACTGTACGCCGCCATGCGCGGTCCCGGCCAGAATATGCAAGTGCTGGCCACCGCTCATTCCGATCCGGCCAACCGGGGCACCGGCCGCGAGGAACCGATTCTGATGGTGCTGAGCTACGGCAAGGGCCGCATCTTTCACACCATCATGGGACACGACATACCTGCGCTGGCTTGCGTGGGCTTCATCGTCACGCTACAGCGCGGCGCGGAGTGGGCCGCTACCGGCACGGTGACGCAAAAAATTCCCGCGGGCTTCCCAACCGCCAACACGGTGAGCTATCGCGTGGACATCGCCGCCATGCAGCCGGCCGCCGGCGCCAGGTAGTATCGTAACCAGAAGGCGGGCATTCGCATCCTAGGTATTTGACTCCTCAGCGAGAAGTGAACGGGTGACACATTTGACAAGGGGCTCGGCGGCGCTCCTGCTGTTCTGCCAGGCTGTCGCATGGGCCATCGCTTTTTCGCCCGCGGGTCCGACCCTGGAAGTCTCCACACTGGATTCCAGCGGCCATGCCGTGCCCGGTGTCGCCGTCGTGTTGAAGGTTGGCGACGGCGTCATCGCCACCGCGCAGACCGATGCCAGTGGCCACGCTGAATTTGTGGACATGAAGCCGGGCCGCTACGAAATCACCGCCACCAAAGCGGGCTTCGAAGCCACCGGCAAGAAGAACCTGGAGATCACCGAGAAGCCGCCTCCTCTGGTGGAGCTGGTGATGGTCGCGTCGCTGACCCGCAAAGAGAGCATCGAGGTCACCGACAAGGCCACTCAGGTAGATCAAAGCGCCACCACCTCAAACTCACTAACCGCGGAGACTGCCAAGGACCTGCCCGGCCGTCCCGCCACGGTCACCGATGCCCTCCCGCTGCTACCCGGCGTCATCCGCAGACCCGATGGCGGGCTCCAGATCTCGGCGTCCGGCGAGCATCGCAGCGCCCTCATCGTCAACTCCGCCGACGTCACCGATCCGGCCACCGGGCAGTTCGGCCTCACCGTCCCCATCGATATCGTAGACACCATGAACGTGTTTCAGACACCGTTTCTGGCCGAATACGGCCGCTTCAGCGCCGGTTTGGTCTCCGTGGAAACGCGGCGTGGCGGCCAAAAGTGGCATTGGGAAATCAACGATCCTTTCCCGGACTTCTACATCCGGAGCTGGCATCTGCGAGGCTTACGCGACGCCACTCCCCGCCTGAACGTGGATGGTCCGCTGATTCCCGGCAAGCTGTATTTTTCCGAGGGCCTGGAATACGACGTCCGCAAAATCGAAATCATTACCCTGCCTTTTCCCAATGACCAGAAGCGGACCGCGGGTTTCAACTCCTTTGCCCAGTTCGACTGGGTGCAGTCGGAGAAGAACCTGGTCACCCTGACCACGCACGTGGCTCCGGAACGGCAGCAGTTCGTCAACCTGGACTACTTCAACCCTCCCTCCACCACTCCGGACGCCAGCATCCATAACTACACCGCGACGCTGGCCGACCGGTACACTCTCCTGGGCGGCGTTCTGGAGACCACCTTCTCGGCGACGCAGTTCGGCGCGCGGGTGTGGGGCCAGGGACAAGCCGATATGATCATCACGCCATACGGCAACGCTGGAAATTATTTCAGCGACCTCGATCGCACCGCCACCCGCTACAGTTGGTCTCCCAGTTACGCGCTGCCCGCGCTCAACTGGAAGGGCGTCCATAATATCAAGGTAGGATTCTATGCGGCTCAAAGCGACAATCACGGCGCCCGTTCCGAACGGCCAGTCGATATTCTGAATGCTCAGTATCAGCTCACCGAGCAGATCACCTTCACCGCGCCGCGCTCGTACGCCATCGAAGATACCGAGTACGCGGTGTATGCCCAGGATCATTGGAACCTCTCGTCACGCCTGGCTCTGGATTTGGGCGTCCGCGTGGAATCGCAGGAAGTGTCGCAGAGCTTCCGCGTGGCGCCGCGTGTGGGCATCGCCTGGACTCCCTTTGCCTCCACCGGCACGGTGATTCGCGCCGGCGCCGGGTTCTTCTACGATCACGTTCCGTTGAACGTCTACACCTTCAATCACTACCCGCGCGAAATCGAGACGTTCTTCGGCCCATCGGGTGCCATCACGGCCGGACCATACATATTCGGAAACGCTCTGGCGCAGGTGGACGTGTCCATTCCTTTTGTGTTTCGTCATCAGGCCGATGGCAACTTTTCGCCGCAAACGGCAACCGGCAGCGTGCAACTGGAACAACCCATTTCGCGCAGGCTCAAACTCCGGGTGGGGTATATGCAGAGCCAATCCGCCGGCCTGGTGTATCTGGATCAGGTGCCGCCGGACCCGGCGACCGGGATCGGCGCCAACGAACTGGTGGGTTCGGGACAGGCGCGCTACCGGCAGGTGGAAGCCACCGCCCGCTTGAAGCTGAAGGAATCCAGCGACCTGTTTTTTTCCTACGTGAACAGCCACGCTCGCGGCGATCTGAATGACTTTAACAATTACCTCGGCAGTTTTCCGATCCCCTTGATCCGGCCGAATCAGTTCAGCAATCTGGCCGGCGATATTCCCAATCGTTTTCTGGCCTGGGGAACCATCAAGCTACCTTTACGGTTCCTCATCTCGCCCATGCTGGAACTCCGCAACGGCTTCCCGTACTTCATTACCGACGCGGCGCAGAACTATGTGGGCGTCCCCAATCAGAACCGATACCCGCTCTTCGCTGCGCTGGATTCGCGCCTCTCCAAGGACATCCAGGTTACGCCGAAGTATGCCGTGCGCCTTTCGGTGAGCGGCTTCAACCTCAGCAATCACTTCAACCCGGAATCCTTCCACAACAACATTGCGGACCCCGCATACGGTGTCTTCTTCGGCCAGCGCCAGCGCCGCTTCACCTTCGACTTCGATGTCCTGTTCTGATGCTGTGGCGCCTCGCCTTCACCACGGAGCCGCGGAGGAAGAACGCGGAGGAGATTAGATCTGAAGCCTTTCTCCGCGCCTCCGTGTCTCCGTGATGAGTTCTCAGAATTCGATATTCGCGCGAATCTCGATGCGGCGGTACGTGTTGAGCGTGCCGGTAGTCTGCGCGAAGCTCAAGCTCTGAGCCGCTAACGTGCCCAGTCCGAATGCCGGATGATTGAAGACGTTCAGGAACTGGAATTGTAAGGTGGCGTGTATCCGTTCATTGATCGGAATCGCCTTGTTGAGCGACAGATCGTCGTTGAACCAGTGCGGACCGTAGATGTAAGGATTGGCTCCGAACACCCCGGGCGTCGTGTTGGGGGTATAGTAATTCGAGCTGATGGCCCCGTTGGCCCCGATCAGGCTGGGATTCACCGTTTCCACCCACGGATTGCCGGTGCGGTACACGCCCACGGAATTTTGAATCGTGCGCGCCGTCACGCCGTTCGCAAAATTCACTCCGCCGTCGCTGGCATTCATCGTCAGATACCCGCCCGTGATCTGGAAAGGCGGCCCGCTTTGGATGATCAGAATCGTGGCCAGCGTCCAGCCGCCGGCGATTTCGTCACCCAGCTTACTGTTGCCCAGGAGCGCCTTGCCTTTGCCGAAAGGCAGATCGTATGTGCCGCTGAGATGGAAAATGTGGCGGATGTCGTAATTGCTCGGACGGTAGCTCAAGTTGAAGTTGCGGTCCGTCTGGAAACTGCCGCCCGCGTTGGCCTGGTACCCGTTCACCGGTCCTTCCACCAGGGAATGCGACAGGGTATAGTTGGCGTTGAATTCCATTCCGTGGTTCAGGCGCTGCCGGAACTCCACCTGCAGCCCGTGGTAATTGGAGTGGCCCATGGAATCCAGGTAATTGAGCGATCCACCCGCCGTGAACGGGTTGACTTCGAAGAAGTTGATTGGGTAGTTGGTCCCGGCGCCGCCTAGGTTGCGAGTGGCGCACGGCGAGAATTTCGCTCCGAACATATTGCAGATGTAGCTCTGCGTGCCCGCCAGGCTGCGTGCCACGCTCCCGGCCTGACCGGTCTGGAGCTGCGTCAGAAACTGGTTGTAGAGTGAACCGGAGGTGGTGCCGAACGCGGCGGCGAAAATCGGCAGGGCGGCTTGCCCCGCCAGCCCGTTATTGGCGAACGAATTCCCCTTCCCATTGGCCTGGTTGATGGCCAGGTTGCTCTGCGCGTTCTTGAATTCGCCCAGGAATCCGTTTTCGAAAATGTTCACTTCGTTCAGGTTCTCGCTGAACCAGATGTGCTGTGCTTCGTTGCCCACGTAGCGGACTTCCAGGGCGCTGGCGCGGTTCAGTTGCCGTTCGATGCCGAAATTCCACTGCTCCGTGTAGGGCTGGCGGATATTCGGATTCATGGCGAAAAACGAATTGCCGAACGTCAGGGTAGACGCAGGCAGCGTGGACGCCCACGTCGTCGGAAACAGGGCGTACGGCGGCAGGGGTTGGCCCAACGAAAGTGAGCCGGGCGCGAAGGTGCCTAGCGCGCCGCCGGTAGTCGCCGTCAGGTTACCCGATTGGAAAAAGAACGCTCCCGAATTGGACGCGAACGCCCAGAAATTCTGCGCGCCTTCCTGGTAGTTGCGTAGCGACCATCCGGTGCGGATTACCGTCTTACCCGCCGGAAGGATTTTGCCCAGGAATCCTTCAGTCTGCGGCGACCATGCCAGCGCGATGGCGGGCTGCGGATTCACCCATGACGATTTGTAAGCATGCACTTTGGCCGTGAACTGCGGATCCGCGACGCCGCCCAGGGTTCCCGGCTGGAAAATTGCGCCCACCGTCGTGGGTCCCCAGAAATCGGCCACCGATGCGGGACTGCTGTATCCGCCATTGACGTCGTGGTCGTCGCCCACGATATCCCAACGCAGCCCATAGTTGAGGGTCAGATTGGAAGTGAGCCGCCAGCGGTCCTGAAAGAACAGGTTGCCGGCCCACATGGACTCATCCAGATTGTAGGAGCCGAATTGCCGGTACGTGCCGGTCGCCGGATCCAACGGGCGCCCGCCGCCGCCGATGTTCACTCCCGAAACTCTTCCGGTCAGCGTGGCATAAAGGCCTTCCGCGGCGCTCTGTTGCGTCGTGTTTAGTCCGGACGCGCCCAGGGACGAAGTAAAGGAATTCAGGATGGGGTCGTTACCGTTCATACCCAGCGCCGTGATGGGATAGCCGCCGGGACCGTTCCAATAGTGATCCTGCTCGTGGAAAAAGCCGCCGCCGAAAGTGAACTGGTGATCCCCGCGCTGCCAGTTGAGCGTATCCGACGCGCTCAACAAAGGATAGTACGAAGAGATCGGCTGCCGCGGATAGATGTTGCTGGCATACACGCTGGTGCCGTATGCCCAGGACTGCGGGAACACCTTCGTCAGATCGATATTCTCGTTCTCCGGGTCGAATACGCTGTACTGGTACATGTACCCGCCGTGAAACTGATTGATCAAAGTCGGGCGGATCGTCCAATCGACGCCGAAGCCCGCAATCTTGTTGTTGCTGTTGCTGCTGGTCAAGTCCGTGGTATCGATTCCGCCCGGAAAGACGGCCGCATTCGCGCCGGGGAATAGCGTTTTGGTCTGCGTGTAAGAGATGTTCAGGCGAACCGAATCGTTGACGTTATAGTCGAAGCGCATGGCCGGATAGTAAATGGTTCTGCGGGCGGCGTACTGCCAGTTGAGCGTGGAAATATTGGGGTCGGAGGTGGGCGAAAGAACGCCCGCGTTCAGGACTCCGTTGATCTGGCTGAACTGGCTGGCGATGTTCGGATTGACGGTTCCCGATGCCCCCGCGGCGCTGCCGATCTGCAGCACGTTCACGCTCTGGATGCTGCCGTTGGAGGCTTTGTACTGGAAGATGCCGCTCTGTGCGCCGGGGCTCAGCACGCTGGCGCCGGCAGTGACGCTCTGCGGTTGAATCGACTCGGCAAACGTGCCGAAGAAAAACAGCTTGTTCTTCAGAATGGGTCCGCCGATGCTGCCGCCGAAGTCGTTCAGCTTGACGATATTGCGAGGCAGATTCCGGGCGTTGTTGGACCAGGCGTTGGCGTTCAGGTCGGTATTCTGGAAATCTTCAAACAGCCGGCCATGGAACTGATTGCTGCCGCGACGGGTCACCAGGGCGATCCGCATGGCCGACACGCCGTTGCCGCTGAGGTCCAGTTGCGCTGTTTGAATCGTCATCTCGGCCACGTCCTCGATACGGGGTTGCACCACGGACGTGCCATAGGTGAATCCGCCGCTGCGGAAGCGGTTGCTCACGGCCTGCGTTCCATCGAACTCCGCTCCGCCCATGGCGCCGCCCGGCAGGTTGTCAAACGTGCCGGCGGTGCTGATTCCCGTAGTGGAAATTCCGGTGGACGCCCAACCGGGAGTCAGCATCGCGAGCGAGAACATATTGCGTCCCTGCAGCGGCAGGTTGACCACCTGTTTGGTGTCGATGGTCTCCGCCAGAACGCTGTTGTCGGTTTCCACCAGCGGCGATTCGCCTTCCACGGTTACGGTCTGCTGCGTGGTGCCCAGTTGCAGCGCCGCCTTGATGTCGGTGGTGCGCCCGGTTTGCACCTGGACGTCGTTGAATACCTGGTTCTGGAAGCCCGTTTTCGAAACCGTCAGTTGGTAGCGGCCATAGGCCACGTAGGGGAACGAGAACGTACCGTTGCCCTGTGTGCTGCCCTTCAGTGCGACGTTTGTGTCGACATCTTTCAACTGCAAAGTGGCGTCGGGAACAGCCGATCCCGCCGGATCGGTCACGGTGACGATGACCGCGCCCACCGAACCGGCCTGACTGTAGGCGGCCGGCATAGCCGCGATCCACAGAATCCCGATGCCGCAGAACGTGCCGGCAAGACCTGCAAAACCTCTCCCGAACTTACTTCTCATCGCCAAACCCCTTTCGCCGGTTGAAGCAGTGTTTTTCGTTCAACGCGCGTTAAACCTTGAATATTCGGTTAAAAAGCCCTGATGGGTTGGAGTGTAAGCGTTATCAGTTGGATTGTCAAGCCTATTCGCGTTCCTTACGGTAAATTTTTCGAGCCTCCGGCAGTTGAGTTAAACGATTAAACAAATAGACCCGAAACGAGGTCTCTACGACACCTGCCAGTAGACCGAATAGCGCTTGTCGAAGATGCTGTTCAGCGCCACCAGGGTGACATCCTTCGGCTGCCCGGTGGTGTGGAACTTCAGCGGGCCGTCGCCCGGCTTGATCCACGATGCCGGGTCGCCCTTGGCCGTGAAGTTGGGAATCTCGATGGCCGGAACCGGCGGTGGCGCGTTGGGCCGCGGTTGCGGCGTGAAGCCGGCGCGCGGAATGCGCGGCGCATTCGGCCCCACGATGTTCCGCTCAGTCAGGCCGTCGGAACCCAGGTCGCCCGCCAGCACCACCGGACCGTACAGGAACGCCTGCGTCTTGTGATCGTCCGGCAT